>CAIYOB010001388.1 GCA_903927685.1 uncultured Planctomycetaceae bacterium | reverse complement strand
GGTCGTTTTCGGTCACCTCGGTCTGCTTGGTGCCGTTCTTGATTTGGATCCGGCGTTGCTGGTTGCCGGCTCCCGCATTCATCTGGATTTGCACTTGGACTTGCTGGCCACCGATTGGCCAGCCTTGGACGATGGGCACCAGCGGCGGCGCTCGCTCGGCCGCCGGCTTGGGCGGACTCAACGTCTCCTTGGCCCACCGCGCGGCGGCGTGGTCGCTGGCCGCGATCGTCTCCAACGCCTCCCGAGCCGCTTTCTTGCTCGCCTCGTTCCCCTCCTGGCTGTGCTTGCGCAGGATTTCGAGGGCCCGCAACGTTGCCTCGCGGCTGGTGCCGAGTGCCGCCTCGACCAACGCCGGAAACGCCGCCCTGCCGGCTTCCTCCAGCCGCCGCGACGCCTCGTTGCGGTCCGCGAACCGGTCGGAATCCAGTTGCTGAATCCAAGTCGCGAAGCGGCCCGAGTCGACGGCCTCTGCGTCTGGCTTGCGTTCGGGCACCGAATCGGCTGCCCAGCCATGACCCCATGTCCCGAAAATGACCGTGATCAGAAAAGACGAGAAAGCTGCAATTCGGGACATAGACCGCTCCCGCGTGAAGATATGCCAACCAGATGTCTGCTTGGCCTCAGTCTAGCGTGTTTCCGTTCGAATGGGAAAACGGATCGCAGCATTCGCAGCGCCCAATCTACGATCGAGACAACCAATCCGGGCGGTCATCCCGGCATATTTGGGCTTCGGCCGCGGCGACAAAGGATTAGAATGTCGATGCAAGTACTTGAATTTGCGGGACTTAGACGTTTTAGATCAATCTTGACTGAGTTTGGAGACCCGTTATAATCTGCGCAGTTGGCAAATTCGGTAAATTCGGAAGAACCGGATAAGCCAAGTAGATGGATCGGTCAAGGGATGTGTGCTATCTGAGCACATGGCGGGGCTTTGTTCGACAAGGTAGCTCAAGGCTAACTAAGTCGGCTAGGAAGGATTTGACGAGAGCCATGAGTACGAAGACTGTTTTCACCACCGGAGAGGCCGCCAAGATCTGCAAAGTCTCCCAGCAGACGATCATCCGTTGCTTTGACAACGGGTCGCTGAAGGGATTCCGCGTGCCTGGCAGCAAGTTCCGGCGCATTCCGCGCGATCAGCTGTTTGCGTTCATGCGGGACAATGGAATTCCCACGGACGCGCTGGAAAGCGGCAAACGCAAAGTCCTGATTGTCGATGACGACGAAGAGTTGGTCGAGCTGCTTTCGGACGTCTTCGAAAAGGACGGCCGGTTCGACATCCGCACCGCCAACAACGGTTTCGATGCGGGGATGCTGGTCCGTGAGTTCCGGCCGGACTTGGTCGTGCTGGACGTGATGCTGCCGGACATCAACGGCAAGGAAGTCTGCCAGCGGATTCGGAGCGACGACACGCTGGAATCCGTCAAGATCATCTGTATTTCGGGGATGGTTGAACAGGATAAAGTGGCCGAATTGAGGCTGTCCGGGGCGAACGACTTTATGCACAAGCCGTTCAATGTCGACCGGCTGCTCGATCGCGCCTGCGACCTGCTGGAGATCGAGCGAGCGATGGTCGCCTGAGTCTGTTGACGGCTCCGCCTTGACGTCAGACACCGTTTCACCACGCGTGTTGGGCTCGCCACCCTGCACGCGTGTTTCGTTTTCGGTCCGCTGCCATGATTCGATTGCCCGCCCTGATCGCCGAACCTCCGCGCTGGCGATTGCCGCTATCCCACGTCGGCGCCGGCGAATTGCTGGGCGGTCTGCTGGCGGATGACATGGAAGCAGCCGTCGCTCGTTTCACCAGACTGCTTACCGACGAGCCGACGCTGTTATTGTGGAGTGTCTGCCGATCGCCGTGCTGGCTGGCCGATCCGCCGGACGCCGTCCAGGATGTCGCAGCTTGGCTGGCCCAATCCGGCCTGAGCGTGCTGCGGTGGGACGACGGCAGTCCGGGCGACGCTCCTGCGGTCCCTGAGTCCCAACTGACGGCTTGGATCGAATTGGCAACGGCTTCGGTTGTCGTGTCACGGTTGGCGGCCAGGTTCTCTGGCGAGCCGTCCGGTGCGGTGGAAACGCCCGGCGTCCGCACAGCCCCGGCGTGGCCGACCCTGTTCGGATTGCTGCACAACGCGCGAGCCTGGCTGGCGGCATCGGCATCAGGGCCGGACACGGACCTCGCGTCCCGGGCGACGAGTTGTCTGCCGAGTTGGCTGGCCCAATGGTTGGGCGACATGGCGTCCCCATCACCGCAGAACGCGGTCGTGGCGACCGTGGCTCGCGCGGTGGAAATCTCGAGTCAGGCCGATGCTGAGGAGTCCGGTTCTGCGGACCGTCGGCCCGCGGACGAATTGGCCGAATCCGCAGAAGACCGGCGTCGCGTGCGGGAGCGCTGGTTGGGCGATTGCCTGGGATCCGGCGACGTTCTTCCGGCCGTGATCCTCAAGCTGGCCCGGCTGCGCCAACTGGAACAGCAGTTCGCGAAGACCTTGGAGACGGAGAAGATCAAGGCGCTGCAAGCGTTTGCCTATGGAGCCAGCCACGAGATCAACAATCCGCTGGCCAATATCTCGACGCGAGCCCAAACTCTGCTGCGCGAAGAGACCGATCCCGAACGCCGCCGCAAACTGGCGGTGATGAACAGCCAGGCGTTTCGCGCGCACGAACTGATTGCGGACCTGATGCTGTTTGCTCGGCCTCCGGCTTTGAGCGTCGAACCGATCGACTTGGCGGCGTTGGTCGATCAAGTGCTGGGGGAGCTGACGCTCGACGCCCAGTCGCAAAAAACGGCGTTAGTTCGCGTGCCGAACGCATCCCCTGTCACGATTGCGGCGGATGCCGGGCATCTGGCTGCGGCGTTGAAATCCCTGTGTGTCAATTCGCTGGAAGCCTTGCGGTTGGGCGGGCGGATCGAGGTCAGCGTGCACGCGGTCGGCGCGCCCGGGCCGGAGTCGGATGGCAGGGAGTGGGTGGAAATCGTAGTCGCCGATACCGGGCCGGGCATTCCGCCCGAAGTCCGGCGGCACCTGTTCGATCCGTACTTTTCGGGCCGCGAGGCAGGGCGCGGCTTGGGCCTGGGACTGTCCAAGTGCTGGACGATCGTAAGCCAGCACGGTGGCCGCATCGACGTCGACGACGGACCGCAGCCTGGAGCCACATTCCGCATCCGCTTGCCAAGCGGGGCACCCGTGGGCTGACGCGGGACGTGCTCCTAACGGTTGTCGCCCTCGCGTACGTAGTCGTCGTAAGCCGCCCTGCGCTCACTGGCAGGACGAGAAGTGTCGTATTCCTCTGCCAAGCCACCTAACACGGTGTCACGAAGACAGTCGGATACTGCTTGACAGCCTGGCGAACTGAGGAGGAATAGAACAAACAGGAGGGCTGCGATCCGTCGCATGGTGGTTCTCCCACGGCAATCCTGCCGTCACGTGCCGGAGAAGATCCAACAATGGTCTTGCGCTAAGGGATTCTTCGGCAAAGGCGGCCTGCAGACTTCAATACCGCGGCCGCGTGTTGATGAACAGGGCTTTCTTCTGGTCGGGCAGGGCGTAATCGAAGCCGCAGCCGCGGAAGAACTCTTCGGCGGCGGTGATGGCCATCAGTTCGAGGACCTTGTGCTGGCGGGCACAGTCGATGCACGCTTGCACGAGCAGGTGGCCGATGCCCAACCGCTGGCAATCTTGAGCGACGGCCAGGCATTGCAGTTCGGCCAGTTTCTTGGAGTAGATATCGACCGCCGAGAAGCCGACGATCCGGCCGTCGCGTTCGGCGATGAACCCGTTGCGAGTCAAGTCGCGTAGTTCCTCCAGCGAACGCCGCAGCAGGACACGCTGCTGGACGTACGGCTCGACCAACGCCTCGATCGCCTCCGCATCGCCGACGTGGGCCGGGCGGATGGTGATGCCTGCGACATCCTCTGCCATTAGCGGTGGCCTTTCTTCTGCGACTTTTCAATCTTGGCCCAGGTGTCCCGCAACGAGACGGTGCGGTTGAAGACCGGGGCGCCAGCCGCGGCATCCTTGGCATCCGCACAGAAGTAGCCCAGCCGCTCGAACTGGTACCGGCTGCCCGGCGCGGCCGCGGCCAGGCTGGGTTCGACCTGGCAATCGCGGAGCACCTCCAGCGAGTTGGGGTTCAGGTTCGCCTTGTAGTCCTGGCCCGGCGCCACGTCTTCGGGATTCTCGGTGGTGAACAACCGGTCGTACACGCGGACTTCGGCCCGCACCGCGTGGGGCGCCGAGACCCAGTGAATAACGCCCTTGACCGCGCGGCCTTCCGGCTGCTTGCCCAACGTCTGCGGATCGTGTGTGCAACGCAACTCGACGATTTCCCCGCGCTCGTCCTTAATCACCTCGCGGCACTGGATGACGTACGCGTACCGCAAACGGACTTCGCGGCCGGGCGCCAGCCGGTGAAACTGCTTGGGCGGATCCTCCCGGAAATCGTCCCGCTCGATGTACACGACGCGCGAGAAGGGAACCTGGCGTGTGCCGGCGGCGGGGTTTTCGGGGTTATTGACCGCTTCGAGTTGCTCCACCTGGCCCTCCGGATAGTCCTCGATCACCACCCGCAGCGGCTGCAAGACCGCCATCGCCCGAGGCGCGACGGCGTTCAAGTGCTCACGGACACAGTTCTCCAGCACGGCGACGTCGATCGTGGAATTGAACTTGGCTACGCCGATGCGGTCGCAGAACAGGCGGATGGACTCCGGCGTGTAGCCGCGGCGGCGCAGGCCGCTGATCGTCGGCATGCGGGGGTCGTCCCAGCCGTTGACGCGGCCCTCCTTGACCAGTTCCAGCAGTTTCCGCTTGCTCATCACGGTGTAGGTGAGATTGAGCCGCGCGAACTCGATCTGCTGCGGGGCGTAGATCCCCAACTCGCGGATGAACCAGTCGTACAGCGGCCGATGGTTCTCGAACTCGAGGGTGCAGATCGAGTGCGTGATCTTCTCGATCGAGTCGGACTGGCCGTGCGTATAGTCGTACATCGGATAGATGCACCACTGGTCGCCGGTGCGATGATGATGGGCATGCAGGATCCGGTACAGGACGGGGTCCCGCATGTTCAGGTTGGGGTGGGCCATGTCGATCTTGGCCCGCAACGTCCGCGAGCCGTCGGGGAACTCGCCGGCCCGCATCCGCTGGAACAGATCGAGGTTTTCCTCGACGCTGCGGTCGCGATAGGGGCTGTTGCGGCCGGGTTGGGTCAGCGTGCCGCGATACTCGCGGGTGCCTTCGGCGGTCAGATCGCAGACGTAGGCCTTGCCGTCCCGGATCAACTGGACCGCCCACTGGTACAGCTGTTCGAAATAGTCGGAGGCATAGAACAGCCTGTCCTCCCAGTCAAAGCCCAGCCAGCGGACGTCTTCCATGATCGACTCGACGTATTCCAGTTCCTCTTTGCAGGGGTTGGTGTCGTCGAAGCGGAGGTTGCACAGGCCGTTGTACTTGGCGGCCAACCCGAAATTGAGGCAGATCGACTTGGCGTGCCCGATGTGCAGGTAGCCATTCGGCTCGGGAGGAAACCGGGTCTGCACGCGGCCGCCGTACTTGCCGGTGCGCAGATCCTCCTCGACGATCTGCTCGATGAAATGCAGGGACCGGCCGCTGGCTGCTTCGTCTGGATTCGCGCCGTTGTCGACACCGTTCGGCTCACGTTCGTTCATGGTCATAGGTCGCATCGACTTTCGTTAACAGGACTTCCTCAGGCCCGACCGCCGGGTTGCAGTTCAGCTGGCCGCCTCCAGCCGCGCCAAGGCTCGCTCGATGCGAGCCAGGCAACGCTCCCGGCCCAAAATCTCCAAGGTCTCGAACATCCCAAATCCCACCGCCTTGCCGGTCACGGCAACGCGCACCGCATGAATCACGTCGCCGATCTTGATGTCTTCCGCCTGAATGAACCGCTGCAGCAGCGATTCCAGGCCCGCCGCGTCGAACGGCTCGGCCAGCGCCAACTGGTCGCGGAACTTGCGCAACAGCTCGGCCGCTCGCGGCGGCTTGGCCAGCCGTTTGTCATAGGCCGCTTGATCATACGGCAGCTGGTCGTCGGCAACGAAGAAGTCGGCGAAATCCAGGATGTCCCCGGCGATCTTGAGGCGATCTCCGGCAGCCTGAACCAGGGCCGACAGCTGCCGCTGCGCATCCGCCGGCGGCGGGACGGGCACCAGGCCGGCCGCTTGCAGGAACGGCAGCACCAGGTTGATCTTCTGGTCCAGCGGCACGGCCCGCATGTAGCGTTCCTGGAAGGCGAGCAGCTTGAGCGGGTCGAAACTGGCCGGGGCCCGGTTCACGCGGTCCAAGGAGAAATGCTGGATCATCTCCGCGCGCGTGAAACTCTCCGTCTTGTCGTCCAGCGACCAGCCCAGCAACAGCAGGTAGTTGATGATCGCCTCGGGCAGGTAGCCCGTCTCGCGATAGAAATCCACGATCACCGGGTTGAACGTCTCGGCGGCGACCGGCAGGCGAATGGCCTTGGCGATCCGCTCACCCTGATCGTACAGGGCTTTGAAGTCGCGATGTTTCAGGTACTGGTTCAGCTTGCGTTTGCTCAGCTTGTTCGCGCTGCCCGGCTCGGCGACGTAGGGCAGGTGCGCGTACACGGGCAGCGGATATCCCAGCGATTGGGCGATGAAAATCTGCCGGGGCGTGTTCGACAGGTGCTCGACCGCGCGGATCACGTGCGTAATCTCGAAATCCTGGTCGTCCACGACGCTGGCCAGGTGATACAGGCACGAGCCGTCCGGCCGCTGGATGACGTGGTCCTGTTCGGCCGCCCAATCGAAGGCCACCTCGCCGCGAATCTGGTCCGAAAAAACGCACTGGCCCGCGCGGGGAATCTTCAGACGTACCACGGGCTGTCGGCCCTCGGCCTCGAAGCGGGCCTGGTCGGCGGGCGTCTCGGCCATCCACCGGCGGCTGTAGACGAACGAACGCTTCTCCCGCTCTGCCGCTTCGCGCTCGGCCTGCAGTTCCTCGACTCGCGCGTAATCGCGATAGGCGCAGCCGCGAGCCAGCAGCTCCTGCACGGCCGCCTGGTGGCGTTCCGACCGCTGGGACTGGAAATAGGGAGCGCAGGGGCCACCCACGTCCGGACCTTCGTCCCAGTCGATGCCCAGCCAGCGAAAGCCGTCCAGGATTGGCTGCAACGCCTCCTGGACGTTCCGCTGTTGATCGGTGTCGTCGATGCGGAGAATGAACTGCCCGCCGTGCTGTCTGGCGAAGAGCCAATTGAACAATGCGGTGCGGACCCCACCGATATGCAAATAGCCGGTCGGGCTGGGAGCGAAACGAGTACGGACCATGAATACAACAGTCTGGGGCTAGCGGTCAACGACGTCTGCGGTTGGCGGCCGGGCGGAACCGCCGGGAGACCATTTCGGCGGCGATCGGTGGGGGAGGCAGCCAAAATAGGCAACGGGTAATGATTCTAACGGTCTGCGCGATTCGGGCAAGGTTACTTTACGCCGCCCGCCGCATCTGCTGCTGTTGTCGCAGCTTTTTGAGACGCCGCCGCTCGGTCTTGCTGAGTTTTTCCCCCGGCGAAGCAGTCGCCGATTCGTCGTCCGCGTCCTCGTCGGCAGGCTCAGGCCCCCGACCTCCTAGCTGCAGCACGGGGCGCGAGGCTCCCTGCGGCTCCGGCTCAGCGTGCTGCGGAGACTCGGGTTCCGACTGCTGCAATTCGGGCTCCGGCTGCTGCTGAGGCTCGGGGTCGGACTGCGCTTCGGACGCGTCCACCTCGGCCTCGTCGGACGATTCCACGGGGGCCGGCTCTTCGACCTTCTTGCGAGCGGGTTTCTTCTTCTCGACAACCGCACGCACCCGGGGTTTCTTGCGTCGCGGCTTGGCGGACACGGCGGGCAGCAGGCCCTGGGAGTCCAGATAGACATGCCGGCCGAAGATCAGCACGGATGCGAAAACCCCCAGATGTCCGACCATGATCAAGGCCGAGCTGGCAAAGACAACCAGCAACTGGCCGATCGATGGGACGGTCAACTGAGCGGTCGTCAGGCCGGCCAGATATCCCACGGTGGCGATCGCCAGCAGCGTGGTGGCCCAGCGACTGACCCGCATCTCGAACGCCAAACGCGCGGCGACCACGACCCACGCCAGAGCCGCCGCCAGCGGCCAAATCGAAGCGTGATCCAGGCCCGCTGACGCTGGAATTAGTCCGGCCGCCAGGTCCAGCAGGTCCTGGTGAACCGCGGTCGCCTGGCCGGCCGCCATCGCAAACAGGACCAGCGGAAGCCACACCCAAACGCGATACCGGCCGCGATAGTCGTCCGTCTTGTGCCGCCGGAGGCGATAGATCTGAACGCCTTGAAACGCGGTTGCTGCTAGCAGCAGCGAGCAGACCCAGGCGGCCAGATTACCGGGCCGCTCCAAATCCAGCACGGACAGGGGCGCAGGGAGCAGGCTCGCCGGCCACAGCCGCCAATGCTCGTAGGCCGCCAGCAGGCCGACCAACAGCGCGAGGGACGACAGGACGGTTATGGTGAGCGCAAACGGAGTCGCCGCCAGCAGGACAACGCTGGGCGATTGCCGCTGCAGGCAGGCCGCATCGGAATACGAATGGCCGGTTACCAGGCCCAGTTTTGAGGCGGGCTGGCGCGACGGTTCCGTGTCCGCCTCGGCGTTGACCACCCCAAGGCTTTCTTCAATCAGAACTCGCCGCCGCCGTTGGTCGCCCGCTGCGATTCGCCGCAATCCCATTGCTCGCTCTCACCACAACGTCCGTGTTTGCTGCCCAAGAAGTCTTCGACCTCCGAACCGGCAAACTGCAGTTTAGGCGGCGAGTATCCTTTGGCCAGGATGGATAATCTGAACCGACCAGGCGGTTCAGCGAAAGACACCGAGCCCGAACACGGCCTTGATCGTAAGCTTGCGAAATGCAGACACTGCCAGCATTTGGGGTGCCTGGGGTCGAGTGCAGCGAGCCCCCAGTGGCAAAAACTGGGGGCTCGCCACTCGTACCTCGTGGCTCGACCCCAGCCACCCAACCCCAATTCTTAGCTTGGACAACGCACTGGC
>CAIYOB010001387.1 GCA_903927685.1 uncultured Planctomycetaceae bacterium | reverse complement strand
GTGGCCAGGAACAGGCAGTTGCGAAGCGTGCCCGCCCGCCGCCCCGTGCGGCCCATACGTTGGAGGAAGCTCGACACCGTGCTGGGGCTGTCAATCTGGATGACGCGATCCAGGTTGCCCACGTCGATGCCCAATTCCAGCACGCTGGTAGCCACGATCACGCAGTCGTCCCGGTAAGCGAAGGCTTCTTCCGCTTGACGCCGCTGCTCCTGGCTCAGGGAGCTGTGCGTGACGAACGCCGTGACATTCAGTTGCCGAAGCTTAGCGCCAAGTTCCTCCGCCCGGGCGCGGCTGTCCACGAAAACCAACCGCTTCTCGCCTCGGTGCAGCCGGGAGATGACGACTGCGGCGTTGTTCAGCGAGCCGACGTAGTCCAGCTTGACCTCGGCCTGCGAACTACTGGCCTCGGTGGGACGGTACACGATGCGCTCGCCGGCGCATGAGCCGGCCAGCCATTCGATCAGCAGCTCGGGATTACCGACCGTGGCCGACAGCCCGACACGCTGCAACTCTCGGCCCGCCAGCCGCGTGATGCGTTCCAGCACGGACAACAGATGCCAGCCGCGGTCGTCGCCAGCAAAGGCGTGGATTTCGTCGACGACTACCGCCCGCAGTTCGGAGAACAGGCTGCGGGCATCGACATTGGGCGAAACCAGCATCAGCTCCAGCGACTCGGGCGTCGTGAGTAGGCAGTCCGGCGGATCGCGAAGGACATGACGCCGAGCGGTCGTGGTCACGTCGCCGTGCCAGAGCGCCGATCGGCGGCCGAGCAGCGTGCTGTACCGCTGGAGCCGCACGTCGAGGTTGTTCAGCAGGGCCTTGATCGGGCAGATGTACAGGACGCTGAGGCCCGTCCAGCCCTCGGAGAGCATCCGCGAGGCCAACGGCAGGAAGGCGGCTTCGGTCTTGCCGCCGGCCGTGGGCGCCAGCACGATCATGTGCTTGCCGGCCAGGATCGGAGGGATCACGGCATCCTGGAACGGCCGCAGGTCGCGCCAACCCAAGCTGTTGACGACGTGGTGCTGGATCGCAGGATGAAGACGGTCGAAGTTGCTCACCGTGGTCCCTCGCGTGGCTCATTGACTGACGCTTCGACCTGGCCCGTACTCTTGCTCCAAGACGGCTCTAACCTTGGGGTACGTTGACCTAACCGCGTCGATCAATCGCTGGCTGCAACCCAACACGTCCTCGGCATCGAAGTCGCGCAGCGTATGTGTCCCCGCGGACCAGATCGGAAACCATTTATTCTCAAAAGCGCGAGGGGGCTCCTTTGCAGGCGGAAGCTCCTTCGACAACTTGAGACGTTTGACAGACTCCTTTGCCGCTGGCTCCTTGCACCAAGCCAGAAGTTGGATGAAGAGCCGATCTCCCAGATTTGGGACCCGCCAGCCGATCTCCTTGTGATCAGGTTGCAAGACGTAGTAGAGCGTGAACCCGTGCGGCTTGGTCAAAGGTCGAAGTTCCGTGGGATCGAAGTAGACTTCTTGAAGGCGGTCGATTCGGCGTTTGGGGTACGTGTAGCTCTTAAACTTGACCTCGGTGATGTTTTCGCCGAAGACTCGCTGTTCGATCCGCGGGAGTATCGTCCCAAATGTGGGCAAGTGCGCCAGGAGCAAACGGATTGCCTTGCGGTGGTCAGGGTCCTTGTACAGACTGTGGACGAGGGCTTTCACGTCGCGGTTCATCTCACCACCGTTTTCCAGTTCCATCTCAAAGTGATTAGCCAAGCTCGAAACAAACACCGCAAGCGGCCCCTGTAGGCGGGCACCGCATGACCTGAGGGCTGGAACCAACGCAGCATACGAAGCCTCGACATGGGGACAATCCTTGTTCTGCCTTGCAGTCTGCGAGCGTCGTCCACCTGGCGACAGGAAGAGCAAGAGGCGCGGAATATCACCGGGGAAACAGAGGGCAAGCTCCTTCTGGTAATCGCCCACCTGCTCCTCTTGCTCCTCGGCCCAGTGCTTGTT
>CAIYOB010001386.1 GCA_903927685.1 uncultured Planctomycetaceae bacterium | reverse complement strand
TTCGAGGGCAAGGGCTGCCTGGGCGTCTACCTGGACGACTGTTTTTCATCCGCCGACATTTCCAGCAACGTGTTCTACGACGTCGCGACCGCCATCCTGATCGGCGGCGGGCGGGACAACTTGATGACCAACAATCTGTTCGTCAACTGCGACCGGGCGTTCAGTATCGACGCTCGAGGCTTGGGCTGGGCCGCGGGTGTCGGCACGTTCGCCACCAAGGAACTGCACGACTTGAACTACCGGCAGCCGCCGTGGTCGGTCCGCTATCCCGAATTGCTGAACATCCTGGACGACGAGCCGTTGGCTCCCAAGGGCAACGTCATGGCTCGTAACGTCAGTTGGGGCGGCAAGTGGGGCTGGACGGAACCGAAGGCCGAGCCGGGTGTCAAATTCCAGGATAACCTGATCGACGTGGACCCACGGTTTGCGGGCCCCGTCCCGGGTGACTTCCGCCTGGCCGAAGACTCGCCGGCGCTGCGGCTTGGTTTCCGGCCGATCCCGTTTGACCAGATCGGTGTGTACGCCAGCGAGGACCGTGCGTCCTGGCCGGTGAAATAGGACTCGCACGCCCCACCCGGCCGCGACCGCGTTCAGTACCCCCTCTGCGAGGGTGTGCGACTGAGCCTGTGGCGATTCCCGGGCAAGGGTGAGGGGTGGTTTCGGGACGTTTTTTTCGAAAGAAGGGGCTAGACCTTTCGCACGCTTGAAGAAATATTTGACAGAGCTGGATTTGGCGGCAAAGTTTTGGCAGACAGCCCGAATTGCCGGAACGTGCCCGTGGCTGTCACCTAGTCGCCCAATCTAGTCCGTGGCAATTTCTACAAGGTCTGCAGCGATGAAAGCGATTCTGATTCTCTTGGTCGTGTTGGCTCTTCCCGGTGTTGCCGAGGCGAAGCGGATCACAACGGTCCGGGGCGGCAAGGTAGTGGTCGTCCACACCAACCCCGCGCCGGTTGCCATGCACCGCGTCTTGCCGCCGTACGGCGTCGGCAAGCACGTCTATACCGGCCCGCGGCCATAAGGCCCCGTCGAACGGGTGAAAACAGAGACAGCGATGGGAAGCGGCTGGGTTTCCTTCGAGGGGCCGAGCCGCGCCACCGCGACCAAGCCGCTGCCTGAAGTTTGTCCGGCAGCATGCCCACGCTCGCTTGCGTACCGCCCCACCCTAACCCGAAGCGCAAGCGAGAGGGACGCATCCCTACATTTCCTTGGGTGCCTGAGGTCGAACGCAGCGAACCCCCCAGCGGCAGAAACTGGGGGCTCGCCACTCGTACCTCGTGGCTCGACCCCAGCCACCCAACCCCAATTCTTGGCCTGGACAAGGCACTCGGGCGTCGCCCCCCCGCGCTTGCAAACGACGGCGTAATCCGTAAAATACGGATGGTTATGTCGTGTTATTCCGGGGCCGGTTGCCAGTCATGCCTGAGAACTATTCGCTTGCCGAGATCCAAGTCGCCCTCACGCCGCAGGCGCGGTTCGAGGAGTATTTGCAGAGCCGCGGCATGCGGAACACCGAACAGCGGCGGGTCTTGGTCGAGCATATCTTCAGTCATCACGAGCACTTCGACGCCGATCAGCTGATCGCCCAATTGCCGCTCAAAGGCCAGCCGGGCTACGTCAGCCGACCCACCGTGTACCGCACGCTGGCCGAATTCGTCGACGCCGGACTGTTGCGAAAATTCGAGCTGAACGGTCGCGCGGTGTATGAGCCCGACTACGGCTATCCGGCGCACGACCACATGTACTGCAAGCAATGTCAGAAGCTGTTCGAATTCCAGAGCGATGAACTGGTGGATCTGCGCAACCGCGTCGCCCGGGACCATCACTTCCGCGTCAGCGGCCACCGTCTGATCATCCATGGCGTCTGCGAGACGTGTCTGCAGACCAAGCGGCGGACGAAACGCAAGCTGGATTTGATCTGACGCGCGGGCGAGGAGCGTGCGGGGACTGCGGATCCGAGCCCCTCGAAAGGATATCGCCTCGTGAAGCTCCTGCCGCGGCTGTACCGTCACTCGCTGGCCCTGCTGACCGACCTGTACCAGCTGACGATGGCCTACGCCTATTGGAAGCATGGGCTGGCGGAACGCGAGGCCGTGTTCCACTTGACGTTCCGCCAGAATCCGTTTGGCGGCCAGTACGCCGTGGCCTGCGGCTTGGGTTATGCCGTGGACTTTCTCCGCCAGTTGCGGTTCACGGAGGATGACTTGAGCTTCCTGGCCACCCTGGCCGGCGCCGACGGGCGGCCGCTGTTCGAGGCGGCGTTTCTGAGCTACTTGCGGGACCTTGAATTCGGCTGCGACGTCGACGCCGTCGTCGAAGGCTCGGTGGTGTTCGCCGGCGAGCCGCTGGTTCGCGTCCGCGGGCCGCTGTTGCAGAGCCAGATCATCGAGACGCCGCTGCTGGCGATGATCAACTTCCCGACGCTGATCGCCACGAAAGCCGCGCGCATCTGCCGGGCGGCGGCCGGCCGGCCAGTGCTGGAATTCGGTCTGCGGCGAGCCCAAGGCATCGACGGGGGCCTGACGGCCAGCCGCGCGGCCTACATCGGCGGCTGTGCGGCGACGTCGAACGTGCTGGCCAGCAAACTGGATGGGATTCCCGTCAAGGGCACGCATGCACACAGTTGGGTGATGGCCTTTGACGACGAGCAGCAGGCTTTCGAGGCCTACGCGGCCGCCTTGCCGGGCAACTGTATTTTCCTGGTGGACACCTACGATTCGTTGGCGGGGGTCCGCCACGCGGTGGCGGTCGCCCGGCACTTGCGCCGCGACGGACATCAGCTGCTGGGCATCCGCTTGGATTCGGGAGATTTCGTGGCCCTCAGCCGCCAGTCGCGGCAACTCCTGAACGATGCGGGCTTTCCCGCCGCCGCGATCGTTGTCAGCGGCGACCTGGACGAGGATCGCATCGACCAGCTGTTGCGGGACGGCGCGCGGGCGGATGTCTGGGGAGTCGGCACGCGGCTGGTCACCGGCCACGACCAGCCCGCGTTGGGCGGCGTGTACAAGCTGGCGGCGCTCCGCGACGCGGCGGGCCAGTGGAGTTATCGGCTGAAGTTATCCGAGCACGGCAGCAAGCAATCCGACCCGGGCATCCTCCAAGTCCGCCGCTTGTGGACCGCCGACGGCCGCTGCGTGGCCGATGTGATCTACGACGAGTTGTTGGGTCTGCCGGCGCCGCCGGCCTTGGTGCCTTTCGCTTCGCGGGATGCGACACCGGCTCCGCCGCACGCCCGGCAGGCGGATCTGCTGATCCCCGTGTTCCGCGGCGGCCGGGCCGTGTACGAGCCGCCAGCGGCGGCGGTTGCGCGGGACTACGCGGCCGCCCAGTTGGCGTCGTTCGCCGCCGCCGTCCTGGAGAATCGCGGCGGCACGGCGTACTTGGTCGGCTGGGAGCCGGGGTTGCACAAGCTGAAGAGCGACTTGGCCGCTGCCGTTCGAGCCACGGAACGGGACGAGCCGTTGCCGACAGCCGCTGATTCCTGAGGCCAGCCCGACGGTAGCTGTGGTCGAGTGCAGCGAGCCCACAGAAGGGGTAATCCTGGGGGCTCGCCACGCGTAACCTCGTGGCTCGACCCCAGGCACCGGTTCTGCAGCGGGATGCTGCGCCCCAAGCCGTCGCCTGCCGGCTTGGCGTTAAACGAGGACTCTATTTCGTGAACGATGCTACCCCAACGCCTTGTCGGAGATATCTTTCCGGCACCAGGCGCCTTCCCAGCGGATGTGCTTGACGGCCGTGTACGCCTGCAGCTTGGCAGTCGCAATCGAGTCGCCCAAGGCGGTGACGCCCAGTACGCGGCCGCCCGCGTTGACGATCTGTTCGCCGCGTTGGACCGTGCCGGCATGGAACACCTTGACGTCGGGCACCTGGGCGGCCGACTCCAAGCCGCGGATCGGCCGGCCCTTTTCGTAATCCCCCGGATAGCCTTCGCTGGCCATCACCACGCACACGGCCGGCCGCGGATCCCACTCCAGCCCGCCGATCTGGTCCAGGCGATGTTCGGCGGCCGCTTCGAGCACGTCGGCCAAGTCGGTCTTCAGACGCATCAGCAGCGGCTGGCATTCCGGATCGCCGAAACGGACGTTGTATTCCAGCACCTTCGGGCCCTGCCGTGTCATCATCAACCCGGCGTACAGGACGCCCAGGAACGGCGCGTTCTTGCGTTTCATCTCATGGACGGTCGGCACCAGGATGTTGGCTTCGATCCAGCGCAACTGGTCCTCAGTCACGACAGGGGCCGGACAGTACGCTCCCATGCCGCCGGTATTCGGCCCGCGGTCGCCGTCGTACGCGGGCTTGTGGTCCTGCGCCGGCGGCAGCGTCAGGATCGTCCGACCATCGGTGATGGCCAGCACGCTGGCCTCCTGGCCGTCCAGGCGTTCTTCGAGCACCAGTTCGCGGCCAGCGTCGCCAAAGACCCGCTGGCGGGCGATCTGGTCGATGGCCGTCAGGACCTGGTCCCGCCTGGAGCAGACGATCACGCCCTTGCCGGCCGCCAAGCCGTCCGCTTTGACGACCAACGGGACTTCCTCGTCCTCCGTCGGATACCGGCTCCACACATGCTGCGTCGCTTCGTCGGGATCCGCGAACACCCGATAGTCCGCCGTCGGGATATGCGCCTCGCGAAGCAGCTTTTTGCAGAATACCTTGCTGCCTTCCAACTGGGCCGCCGCCTTGCTGGGCCCGAAAATCCGCAGTTTGGCTTCCTGAAAGGCGTCCACGATGCCGTCCGCCAGCGGGGCCTCGGGGCCGACGACCGTCAAGTCGATGTCCTCGGTGCGGGCGAACTGGATTAGACGCTTCCAGTCGCTGGCCGGAATGTTCACGTTCTCCGCATCCAACGCCGTGCCCGCGTTCCCCGGCGCGACGAACACTCGTCGGACCCTGGGGCTTTGCGACAACTTCCACGCCAAGGCATGTTCCCGCCCACCGTTGCCGATCACCAACACGTTCATCCGCAGAAGTCCCTTCAGCGAGTTCAAGATCCGGGGCCAGTCTTCGCTTCACGAATGCGGGATTTTAGCGGGCCGAAGAGGATTGGGACAGGCACCCACGCGCAAACCCACGCGCAAAGCGAGATTGAAAACGGAGTTGGTCTCAATGGTCCGAGCGGTTGAGATTCCGGCACGCCCATCCGAGCACGCTCCGAGCACGCCCGCGAAAACCCGAAATTCAATCGCCGCTGGCCGCCTGTCCCATAGCCAGCGGCGGTGGCGGCAATATCATAACGTGTTCGGACCGGCCGTTTGTGGGCCGATGGAAAGTCCGGGAATCTGCCAGCGCTAGGAAAAGCTTGCGGGAAAGACAGAGGGGACATGAGTTGAGAAGCTACCGAATGTTGAGCACCCTGGCCACCGTCGTGGGCCTGATGGCCGGCGCGGGCAACCGCCCGGCAACCGCCGCTGAAGCGAACGCCGAGCAGGCTCCGCTGCGGTGGGCGGCCGACGCCGAAGGCGGGGCGCCGTACATCTTCAAGGACCCGGAACACCCGGACAAGAACGTCGGCTTCGAGGTCGACTTGGCGGCGGCCCTGGCCGAGGAACTCGGCCAACGGATCGACTTTATCCAGTACCAGTTCGGCAGCCTCGTTCCGGGCTTGCAGCGGCAGGACTTCGACTTTGCCATGAACGGCTTGGAAGTCACCCCGGATCGGGCGCGGGTCGTGCGGTTCAGCCGCCCGTATTATCTGTACACGCTGCAGTTGGTCGTCCGCGCGGATGACGAGCGCTTCGAGACGTTGGAGCAGTGCCGGGCGTTGGGCGGCGTGGTGGGCACGCTGGAAGAAACGGCCGCCGAGCGTCTGCTGGACGAACTGCAGGTCGGCAAGAGCATTTACGACAACCAGACGGAGCCCTACCGGGACCTGGAGTTCGGCCGCCTGGACGCCGTGCTGCTGGACTTGCCGATCGCCTTGTACTACGGCAAGCCGAACCCGAAACTGAAGTTCGTCGGGCCGCGGCTGGCTCGGGGCTACTATGCGATCGCGTTTCGGCCTGAGGACGAAACCTTGGCGGCCCGGGTCGACGCAGCGCTACAGCGGGTCGCGGACCGCGGGCGGTTGCAGCAGATCTACGAGCATTGGGGGCTGTGGGACGACGACCAGGCGGCGCTGTTCGCGCCTGAAGGGGCTGGCGCGACTCACCGTCACGCCGAGGGCCGTTGGGGCGTGAGAGACTATTTTCCGCTGTTGCTGCGGGGCGCTTGGGTGACGATCCAGTTGGCGGTGCTCAGCATGCTGGTGGCCGTCGTCCTCGGTCTGCCGATCGCCCTGCTGCGATTGAGCGGACGGTGGCCACTGCAGACGGCGGCCACGGTCTACGTCGAATTCTTTCGTGGCATCCCCGTGCTGCTGTTGCTGTTCTTCCTGTACTACGGTCTGCCGGCCATCGGAGCGAGGTACGAACTGGGCTCGTGGCTGAATCTGTCCGCCTTTGTGGCCGCCGTGCTGGGCTTCGGCCTGAACTACGCCGCCTACGAGTCGGAGATCTACCGGGCCGGGATCGGCTCGATTCCCGCCGGCCAATGGGAGGCGGCCGCGTCGTTGGGCATGTCCCGGGCGTTGACCTTTCGCCGGATCATCCTGCCGCAAGCGATCCGCGTCATCCTGCCGCCGATGACCAACGATTTCATCGCCTTGTTCAAGGACACCAGCCTGGTGAGCGTGATCGCCTTGGTCGAGCTGACCAAGCAGTACCAGATCCTGGCCAAGTCGAGCATGCGGTACCTCGAACTGGGCTTGGCGACGGCCCTGCTGTACCTGGTTATGTCGGTGCCGCTGGGCCATCTCGCTCGCTACCTCGAGAAACGCTGGGGGAAGGGGATATGAACGAACCGCTGCAGGTCGGGTTGAGCGGGGTGGCCAAGCGATTTGGTCCGCGGCAGGTCCTGGACGGCGTCGATCTGACGATTCAGCCGGGCGAGACGGTGGCGCTGATCGGGCCCAGCGGCGCCGGCAAGTCGACGTTGCTGCGTTGCATCAACGGCTTGACGCACTTCGACGCCGGCGAGATCCGCGTGGGCCCGCATCAATTGCGCGGCGGGCCGCACCGTCCGCCGCGCGAGACGGTGACGCAGATCCGCCGCCTGTTCGGCATGATCTTCCAGGACTTTCAACTGTTCCCGCACCTGACCGCCGCGGGAAACATCATGGAAGCGCCGGTGCACGTGCTGGGCGTCCCGTCGGCCGAAGCCCGGCAACGGGCCATGGCCCTGTTGGACCGGGTGGGACTGGCCGACCACGCGGACGCCTATCCGCGGGAACTGTCCGGCGGTCAGAAACAGCGGGTGGCGATCGCCCG
>CAIYOB010001385.1 GCA_903927685.1 uncultured Planctomycetaceae bacterium | reverse complement strand
GGCTGTTTTACGCCGCCTACGGGATGGACGAATTCAGCCGGGGAGAACAACGCCACCGGTACTACGTCGATGCGGGCTCGCAATGGCGAATCAGGCTGATTGCCTCGGCCGCGGAATTCTCCCTGAAGCGAGGCGGGCTGCACGAGCGGGTCCGGTCCGCGCGAGCCACGCTCATTCCCGCCCAGCAGATTCTCGACCAGGCCCTCGCCGCGCTGTGGCTGCTGTGCGCGTATGGCGGCGCGGGTTCCAAGTCGCGCAAGGGATTTGGCTCGTTGCAGCTGTCAGACATCTCCGGCCAAGAGTCGCCAGCCTTGACTGCTGTGGCGGGATTGGACCAATGCCGCTGCCTGGCCGCGAAATTCCGCGAGGAATGGGGCTTGCCCCGCGAGTTTCGCCTACCTGACTCTCCCGCCCTGGGACCGCCCAACGGGATCCCGAGTCCCGCGAGCATTGCGGTCCCCTGGCAAGACGCATGGAAGATCATGGACGAGATCGGCTTTGCGTACCAGGCGTTCACCAAGCTGAAACGCCACGACCGCGCCAAGGCGGCTCTGGGGTTGCCGCGGAAGATCCACGGACCGCGGGACGATGGTCCCATGAGGAACCAATCGTCGGAAACGTACCGTCGTCCCGAGTGGCTGGATTTCCCGAAACGCGATCGAAGACTAGCTCCCAAGGACGCCCGCCACGCGTCCCCGATTCACCTTCACGTTTCCCGGCAATCCGATGGGGCATATCGCATTCGCGTTCTGGCGTTCCCCGCAAAGTCGCTGCCGAACGAGCAGACCAGCAGGCAAGTGCTGCAGGAGTTCATCGCCTGCTTCGAAAGGGAAGTCACGCGTCGTGCGACGCTGCCTGCCCCGCCTCGCGCGGAAAGCCCGCGGTTTTCCAAGGACCGCAGGCCCGACGAGCGGCCGAGAACAGCGGCCCCGGCAGCGGCCCGCTCGTTGCCCTCCATCATGAAAGAGGATCTGCTGCGGAGACTGGCCGATACGAAGCTCCCTCAGGCGGTGTTCCGAGTCGTGCGCTCGCTGGATTCAGGAGGCTACGAGGCCCAGCAACTGCGCTCCGCCCCCAACGTCCCCGCGGGATACCAAGGCGATGGCGGGCGGCGGCTCGTGGCGGCACCCGACGGACTGCCGGAGGGCGCTTTCGTACTGGTCGTACTCGAAGGCGGCCGGGACGGCCGGTACCAGGAGCCCATCGGCCAGCTGCCCGGGCCACCGCGACCGCCGCTCCAGCGGCGCGGCCCGCCCAGACGATGAGAATCCAGACGGCAACGGTCAAATGTCCCCGGGGGCGAGATCAGGCCCTTGCCAGGCGAGCCCATGACGTCAAACCGTGAGAACCCGACCCATGAACCACTCACTCGCTGACCGCCTATCCGCCGCCATGGCCGTCGTTCGCATCCTCCCGCGGCGGATGCTGCTCGACACGCCCGGCGTGGCCGCGACCGTGCCCATGTTGCGCGGCGTCTGGGGGGCGGCCCTGCACGACCTGGACCCGGCGGCCTATGCGGCCGTGTTCGGGCCCAACGACCAGGCGTTCCGCGGCCACGCCGCGGCGCAGCCGGCC
>CAIYOB010001384.1 GCA_903927685.1 uncultured Planctomycetaceae bacterium | reverse complement strand
CAGGACGCCGCGAATGGACCCCAGGTGCTTGATCGCCCCCGTCAAGTCGCCGTGGCCCGGCCGCGGGCGATCCAAATCCTCCATCCGTTCGAGCTTGTAGTCCTTGTTGACCACCTGCAGCGCAAGCGGACTGCCCAGGCTCGTGCCGCGCCAGATGCCCGTCAGGATCTCGACGCGATCCGTCTCGATCCGCTGGCGCCCGCCGCGGCCATAACCGCCCTGCCGCCGCCGCAATTCGGCGTCGATCCCGTCGGTTCGAATGGGTACCCCGGCGGGAAACCCATCCACGATGGCCACCAACGCCTTGCCGTGGGATTCTCCGGCGGTCCAGTAATGCAGCATGGTTGATCCGTATCTTCGGTGCGCTATTTCGGGTTGGAGGATTTTACTTAAGCAGGTACTTTACAGATAGACCGATTCTCGACTGCTAGCACCGAACCGCTTAGTCCAGCGAGAACCGGGACAGCGTGTTGGGCACCTCGAACTTGGTGTTCACGCCCCCGGGGACGGGGAAGTCGAAGTTCGAGATGATCATGTCGCGGCCGCGGATCAAGACTTCGCAGGGCTGGTCGAGCAGGCCGTCCTTGCCGTCGTTTTCCGGGTCCTGGGCCAGGGTGGACACTTGGCCCTTCGGCGTCACGACTTGGATCGCGTTGGCGATCGAGTCGGCGACGTAGATCAGGTCCGTCTTGAGATCGCAGTAGATGCCGTCACAGCTCTTCATGAACGGGGCCTTGGCAAAAATCGTGGCCGGCTGCGGCTTGCCCTGGGCATCGAACTTGACCTGGTGCAGCGTCCCATCGGCAAAGTTGCCGATGTACAGGTTGCCCTTGCTGTCAAAGGTAAGCCCGTCCGCGCCGAAGCCGACGTCCGGGTTGTGCGAGGTGATCGTGGCGATCACGTGCGGATCGTCGACCAGCGGCTGCTTGACCTCGACGCCCTCCTCGTCCAGCTTGAAGCGGAACACGCCGCTGACCAGGGGCTTCGAGTCGGGGACCATGATCGTGTCGCTCGTGTACAGATAGCCGTCGCGGACGGCGACCGCATTGGCCACGACCAGCCCCGAGCAGAAGACGACGGCCTTGCCCGGCTTGCCGTTCTTCATCGGGATCCGCATCACGCGGGACTTGTAGTTCGCCTTCTCCGGATTGGCGAACCATTGCAGGTCGGCATAGTAGATGTCGCCGTTGGGACCGACGCAAATCCCGAACGGGTACGCCTTGCCGGTCTCCGGATGCAACGGCGGACGATAGAACAGCTCGGCCTTGTTGTCCGGCGTCACCTTCATGATCACCGCCGGCTGGGTCTGGTCGTTGACGTTCGGCACCGAGACGATGATGTTGCCGTCGGGGTACAGGCACATCCCGTCCGGCGTGTTGCAGTAGTCCGGCATGCGGACGAGCAACTCGGCCTGCTTCTTGGCCGGCGGATCGGCCGACCAGGCGGTGTCGAACGCGGCGACGAGCAAGGCGGAGACAAGACACAAGGACAGGCCCAAACGGGGTCTGCTGAACATGGTGCGATTCCTTAAGGTAAGGGGTGAAAGCAACTCATACCGGAACAAACGACGGTAAACGTTGATGGCAGGATGTCTGGATTTGGGGGGCGGGGCACGATCTATGTTGGGACGTACCCAAACGCGCTCCCCGTTGGGTCGCGGTTAAACGACTGGGATCACGCGGTCCTCCAGGCCAGCTCGGCCCATAGCGGGGCGAGGGCGTCCAACAGCTTGCGGTAGCGGGCGTACTTGGCTTGGTAGACGTCGGCCCAGGCCGGATTGGGCTGGCAGGTTCGCGCCATGCGAACCATCGCCGCGCACGCGGACTCGTAACTCGGGTAGCAGCCGACGGCCACAGCCGCTCCGATCGCCGCGCCCAGCGCGCCCAATTCGGTGGCCGCGGGAACCTCGACGGGCGTCTGCAGGATGTCGGCGAACATTTGCACCCAGACTTCGCTCCGAGCCGCTCCGCCGGACAGCCGGATCCGTTCTGGCGGCGGGCGGAACTGCAGCAACCGCTCCATGTGCCAGCGATGCGAGAACACAATGCCTTCGTAGATCGCCCGCAGCACGTGAGCCCGCGTCTGCCAGCCGTCCAGGCCGAAAAAGGCGGCCTTGCCGTCCAGGCTGACGTTGCAGCCGTACAGGAACGGCAGGAAGATCACGCCCGACTCGTCGGGCCGGGTCTGGGCGACCTGCGAATTGCACAAGTCGTACACACTGCCGCCGCCCGTCCGCGCCAACTGGTCCCGCTCGGCCTGGAAGAACTCGCTGGCAAACCACTCCAGATTGCTGGCCGAGGTCGCACTGCCTTCCAGCATCAAGTAATACCCGGCGATGGCGTAGCACGTCGTCATGAAGACCGTTTCGTGGACCACCGGGGTGCGGGAGATGTACTGGTTATTGCCCCACGTGCCGATGATCATGCACAGCTGCGTCTCGTCGATCATGCCCGAGGCCAGACCGCAGGCGTCGATGTCGAACATGCCTCCGGCGACCGGCGTGCCGGCCGCCAGGCCAGTCGCCGCGGCGGCGTCGGCGGTGACTGATCCGCACAGGTCCTCGGAACGTTTGAGCGGGGGCATCAGCCGACGCATGTCGGCGATGCCAAACGCTTCCAAGACCTCCGGGTCGTAGTCGCCCGTGCCGACGTTGATCAGGCTGCAGCCGGACATGTCCGTCCGCTCTTGCCAGACCTCGCCGGTCAGCCGCAGGCGGATGTAGTCCTTGACCGTCAGATTCGCCGCCGCCCGGCGCAGCGACTCCGGCTCGTGGTCCCGCATCCACGCCAGCAACGCGTTGGGCTGGGCCGGCCAGATGGCCTGCATCGTCTTGGGTCGGATCGCGCGGTCCACGCCGTCGGCCAGCCAGCGGTCGATGTAGGCTCGGGCCCGCGTGTCCGCGCCGCGAATGGCGGGCCGCACGGGCTGACCGGCTGCGTCCACCAGGTACAGGCCGTTGCCGTGACCGGTGCAGGCCACGCCGGCAATCTGCCGGGGGTCGATCGCGGCCCGCGAGATCGCCTCGCGGATCGCCTCGGCCGTCAGCTGCCAGAGGGCCTCCATGTCGACCTCGCTCCACCCGGGACGCGGCGCCAGCAAGTCGACTTTGCGGCCTGCGACGGCGAGTTCCGAGCCGTCCGTGCCGAACACGGCCGCCTTGACCATCGTGCTGCCGTTGTCGATCCCGAGCAGATACTGAGTCATCGCGTCACTCCCGGAGGTCTCTTTCGAGTCAAACCCGCGTCGAGCCCATCACCGGGCCGCTCAGCCGATCCCCAGTGCCGCCTTGCGGGCGCGTCCAAAGGCATCCGCCGCGAACATCGCGTCGATCGCGCTGTCGACGGTCACCTTGAAACAATGATTGTGGCACAGCGACCCGGGGCCCGCACAGGCTTCGCCGATCGGCCGCAACCGCTCCCGCGTCACGTTGTGCAGATTCAAATCGGCGAACGTCACGGGCAACCCGATGGCGATCTCGAAGTCCACGATTTCGTTCATGTCGTCCAGCCGCGAATCCTCGTCCAGGCACAACTGGGTAACGATCCCGAAGCCGACTTTCTCGCCGTGCATCAAGCCCTTGCACTCGGGGTAATTGGACAGCATGTTGGCGACCATGTGCGCGGTGGCCAGGCCGCCGCTCTCGAAGCCCAGTCCGGAATGCAGGACGTT
>CAIYOB010001383.1 GCA_903927685.1 uncultured Planctomycetaceae bacterium | reverse complement strand
GACATCCTTATTCCCACGATTGACAAGAACGAATGCAAGGATCGAGAAGAATGCGACAGCGAGCCAAGGCAAATCGAATGCGATACCCTGCCAAGATGGGAATGCCATTCTGGCTGTTACTCCTACGAGCATGGTCGCCATCCCAATGGAGAGCAACCACAATTGCTTTGCAGTTGGATACCTCTGCCGAAGCTGTCCGACAATCCGTGGCCCAAGAGCAACGCCGAATAACAGTGGAATCAAAATCCGCCCCCAGAGGTAGGTCGTTGCGAACCACGCAACTGCCGATCCGATAATGACGATGACGAGATACAACGGCCACCCTTGGATGACCTCTTCCACTGAATCACGATCAAGCCGAAATGATTTCATGCGACGCTCGTAGGCTTTCGTTCAGCCGAACAGCTTGCCTCCGTAGGAAGCGATCAACAGGCCACCCAGCAGTACCACGACCACGATTAGGCAATCGTGTAAGCCGACCTCGCCTCGTCGTTTCCTACGCTGCATGACGCTGCTCCAGCGAACCCGTCAGTGACGTGGGACAAAAGGCATTCTACCACGTCAAGTGCGGCAGGAGACGACAGCAAAACGGATCGGCTACAAGCACACCCTGGCCCCTCGGATCAAAGCCAACTCTTGCCGCCGTGTCAGCTTTTTGATGGCCGCTTCCCGCTTCAAGGCCAGACTTTGGCCCCGTTGTGGCTCCTGGTACACCAACTTGACCGGGCGACGGCTGCGGGTGTAGCGGGCGGCGGTTCCATCGTCGTGCTGCTGGCAACGGCGGGCCAAATCCTTGGTGATGCCGGTGTACAACGTGCCATCGACGCACCGCAGGATGTAGACGAACCAGACTTCAGCGGCCCTTTTTGCCACGCCGTGTCCTCGCCAGTTCCCGGTGCCGAAAACAATCGACCACGTGATCGTTCACCATCCCTACGGCCTGCATGTAGGCGTAGCAAATCGTACTGCCAACGAACTTGAAGCCCCGCCGTTTTAGGTCGGCACTCATGGCATCCGACTCTGGTGTCCGGGCAGGCACCTCCTGCATCGACTTCCAGGCGTTCTGTATTGGCAAGTGTCCGACGAAACTCCAGATGTACTTGTCGAACGTGCCGAACTCCTGCACCGTTGCCAGAAACATTTTGGCGTTTTGTATGGCGGCGTCGATCTTCAGCCGGTTACGGACGATCCCCGGATTCGACAACAACGTCTGCCGCTTCTTGTCGCCGTACTTGGCGACGATGGCGGGATCGAAATTGTCAAAGGCTTGCCGGTAATTGTCCCGCTTGTTCAGGATCGTGGACCAACTCAGTCCGGCCTGTGCTCCTTCCAGGACCAGAAATTCAAACAGCAACCGGTCGTCGTGGATCGGCACGCCCCACTCGGTGTCGTGGTACTGGATGTAGTTGTCTCCCGTGGCCCATGGGCAGCGGTGTGGCTCCATGTCTCGCTCCGTTTCCTTTCTGGCATCTGCGGTGTCCCACCGTATCGAGTTTTCTCACCGGTGGAAAGCCCGGTGAGACCAGGGGCGTGGGGCCTGGCCGATTTCGTGAACTTTGGGACTGGGGCCTCCTGGCCTTGCCGTAACTGCTTTTCGCTAGTCGAGCTGCGTTCTGCTCCGTTTCGTCCCAACCCTGCCGCCGTCTCAATTTCGATTTTGCGACAACCACCCGTTTGCAGGACGTTGTCGCAAATCTCATGTGATCTGCCGTGGCCCTGGAGCTTGGCCTGTCGCAAACGTTTGAGACCCGGCCCTGCCCGTGCGGACACCGCAACAACCCGTATCAGGACTGCTCCTGCTCCGTTCGGCAAATTGAACGTCACGTGCGGGAGTTTTCGCAGGCCGACATCACCGTCGAAATGGTGCTACCTGCCGAGCGGGAACGGCGGACACCTGGGACGGGGTTGGCCGACATGCGGCGGCAGGTTGAGGGCAGGACGGACCACGCTTCGCTGGATCTGTTCCGTCCGTTTCTGAAATACCTCCAGCCAGCTAAGCATAAAGGCTGCCCGGATCGTTTTCATTTGCCGGTATTCCTCCGGCGTTGTTCCCCAATAGAACCCGATCCAGCCGTCGGCAACGTTCCTCGACAGATCCAAGAACTGCTCGAACTCCTGAAGGGAGCATTTCAGTACGAACGTCTCCTCGATGATCACGGGTTTTCCAACGGCGAAGCCCGACAACTTTTCCAGGGCTTCCTTGACCTTGCCCTTCTCCGGGTAAAGGTGGACAGCGATGAAGTCCAGTTCGGCGGCAATTTCCTTGGGCACGAACCCCGACGACATGCCGGGGCGATCCAGACTCCAGTGGACAAGCCCGACCGTGATCAAGTGACGCTGGTCCCGCTCGCGAATGGCCGTCACCAGTTCACGACACCACTGCCGGGCGACTTGCGGCCGAGGGCGATTGCTCTTCTCCAGGGTGATGAACTGGACGAAGTACCCGGATTCGCCTCCCCCCAGAGACGGCCCCAACCAATCCGTCCTGGCGCCTCCGGACACCACAGGCTCGTTCATCAAGTCATAACAGAAAATCGCCGGACTGTTGCTGCATCGGCGGGCCACGGCTTCCCAAAATCGGGCCTGGGCGACCCAGCGATCTCGCTCTGAGAGGTCATCGTACCATTGGGGAACGTCTTTTTTCCTGTAACAGGCAAGGCCGGTGATGTCGAGGTAGAGGCCGGTCTGCTCAGCCAGGGTGACGAGGCGGCCGAGCCGATCCAGATTGGCTTCGTCGGGCTTCTCGGCGTTCGTCATGAACTTGGCAAACTGAAGGTGAATTCGGACCACGTTCGCCCCCAGTTGTCTCATTTCCTGGAAATCTTCCACGACCTTCGGCCATTCCTTGTCCCAGTAGTCCTCCAACAGACGGCCATTCTCGTCGTGGTCATAGTTGAAGCCCCACGGCACGAACGGCTTGCCAGAATCCGACAGGACAAAGCCACGCTTGTCGTCGGCGACCAGAACCCAAGGCATTTCGGCGAATGCTACCCGGCTGACGATGACGCCGAGGAAAACCAGTGTGAGCGAAACGCATCGATGTGAACGGAGCATTTTGATGACCTCCATCATTTGTTCTCGACCCAGATCGGACTTGACCATGCGTGCGAACGGTTCCCGTGCTCGTCCTTGTCGGCCTGGATGACCCGCACGCAGTAGTCGCTGTTTCCGCCGAAGGCTTCGTCCACGTACTCGAACCGAGCGTCGTCGGTGCCCTTGCCACCGGTATGATTGGTGTGGCCGTGCATGTCGCCCCAATAGATGTGGTACTGGGCCTGAGTCGGGGTCGTGACCAGGACGGCCACCGAAAGCGCCAAGAAAGCAGTTCTTCGATTTAGCATCGGACGAACCTCGGTGAATGGTTATGGCCGGGGTTGGTCGCCAGCCCAGCTCTTCAGGAATTCCGCCAGCCTGTCGGCGTCGTCTGTGCCGACCCTAATGACCCCTCGTCGTCGCCGAATGACCACGCACTTTCCGGCCGAGAGGCTCCAGACCCAGCCGCT
The DNA here is from genome assembly GCA_903927685.1 of uncultured Planctomycetaceae bacterium. Next base: position 29,773 of record CAIYOB010001383.1, on the reverse strand, counting down.
CCGCGGACTCCAGTGGATGCCCCAGCCGTCCATGATCGTCGTGCGGCCGATTTCGACGCCAATAATGTCATCCTTGCCTTCGACGACGGGAAAGTCGGGATGAAGCACGGCCTTCTCCTGGCTGGCTGCGTTCTTCGGCGGTTTCTTTCCCCACAGAACTACGGCTGCGGAGTCGCTTCCTTGTTCACGTTGCCCGACCAAATCGCCTTGATGGTTTCTTCCTGGCCGAATCCTTGCGGCACCGCATCGCTTCGGCTGTTGGCGTAGTACCAGTGCTGGTTGCCAACCGGTGCGTGGAGAACCCGGCTGCCGGGCATCTGGAAGAATCCGTTGCGGTCGTGCTCCCGTACCCAATTCCAGGCGTACTGGAGCCACTGATTTCGATACGCTTCGTCCTGGTGGGTGAACCACGAGATCTCATCGTAGCCCCAGACCCAGCAGCCACCGACGTTCGGTTGTCCCGGCCGGTTGCTGACATCCCAGTTGTCAAGTTCGACCAGATATGGCAGGTGCTCACATCGCCAACCACTTGGTGCAATGCCGCCCTTGCTTCGTCCGTAAATGCTGTCCATGGCCCCCATTTTTAGCACACCTTCCTGCGGCCGTTCCGGCACTTCCACGATCCTGAGTGGAAAGGAATGGAAGTCGAGCAGCACCCGGTCGCCGTGCAACAGGCCACCGCTGGGGACATGGGCATCGCACAAGACCACGTGACGCCGGGCATGGAGTGCGGCGTACTCACGGACCTTGCTGAGCAACTCGCTCCAATGCCGATGTTCGGGATCATTGCCGTCCATGATTTCGGCCTGTCCGAAGTGAATCGCTTCGCAGCCCACGTCGACGTAGGAAGCGGCCAGAAAGTAGAACCAGAGCTTGGTCTCTAGCTGGCTGACGTCCGGGATGGAAGAACCCTGTCGCCAGTGGTTGTGCCCACGACCACCTGGATAAAGCATGGCCTCGTAACGAAAGTTCCGCTCCTCCGGCGACTGGCCGAACGCTTCGAATGCCCACGCAGGAATCGGGAGCTTGTCAACGTCTTTGGATACGATCTCGAAGACGCACGCTTGCAGGATCATCTGCGGATCGGCGGCATGAATCTTGGGTGCGATCTGTCGAGCCGCTGCGAGCCTCGAAGGCAATTGGCTTTCACCGCCCCACAGGTAGATGGTTCTCCCAGCGAACTTCGCTCCGATGTTCTTGAGCATTCGGATGTTGTCGTCCACGTTTCCGTGTCCGGTCAGCAGATCGAGCATGGTGATCGAACGGGACAGGTAATTCTCCAGGACATCCCGACCGATCTTGCCGTCAAATTGGTGATCCGCTGCATGGACTGTGGACGGTGGCGGGAGCAACAGAACCGTGGTCAATGCGAGCAGGTGTCGGAGGTTCATTCGGGCAATCTCCTGCGGTCAGGATCGTCGGGTCAGGTCTGTGAAAGGCGTCGGGGCTGCCGCAACATCAATTTCTTGATGACCGCGGCGATCTTCTTCGGGTCCATCTTCCGAACGAGGTAGGCGTGGTCCTTGTCGGGTGTCGTCCGCCATGCGTCGGAGCCGTCATCGCTGACGTGGAGGTAGTCCGCGACCATTTTCGGGTACACGTCGATCTCCGGCTTCGTGTTACGGCAATCTCCGCAATCACCGTGGACTTGAAATCCGAAGCCTCAGTCGTTGATATCCTCCGCTTCCTTCAAGGAATCCGCACCTTGGCGTCGGCGGGCTTTGCCGCCGGTTCCCCGGCCAGTGCGGGGGCCACCCACAGAACCAGACAAACTTCCGCGGCCATCATTCGGGCCATCGTCATGATTGGGTCCTCCATGTTGGGGTTCGGTTTTCCTGGGCTGCTGCTAAGTTTACAATGTCGGCGTGTCGGCGGAAATGCACGACGGGGACCAGCGGCCTGAATCCTCCGCCCCAAACTGAAACCTAGACCGCGATCAGCCAAACGCTTTGAGGGAGTGACCGCGATGAAGAAACCGACGTTGAAGGTCGCAATCCTGTTGGCCGGCGCTGCTGTCCTGGTGCCCTTGATGGCTTTGGCCGCAGAACCGACGACCGGCCAGAAGCCCAGCGAAGCGGATCGCAGTGGCAAGAGCCAGTTGAAGTACTTGCTTCATCTGCCGAAGGACTACGACCAAAAGGAAGCCTACAACAACCCTGAACTGTACGAGTGGCTGTTGCAGCAGAAGCGGGCGAAGTAGGCGGGCGACGGGGACTCCCTCATGGGGCAGACCATCGGAGACTTGAAAACGATGCGACTGGCATGGATGACGGACGTGCATCTGAACTTTCTTGAAGCCGCCGACCGGCGACGGTTCCTGGAAACCGTACGGGATCAGGCCGATGCCTTTGTCATCAGTGGGGACATCGCCGAAACTCCCAGCATCGCCAGCGTTTTGGCAGAAATGGCGGACGTTTGGCGAAAACCGATCTACTTCGTTCTGGGGAATCACGATTTCTACCGGGGTTCGATTGGCCGGACCCGTGTTGAGGTCGCCAATCTGGCCGAAGATCGGCAGTTGCTGACGTACCTGACGGCCACCGGTGTCGTGGAACTGTCACCCCAAACCGGACTTGTCGGCCACGATGGCTGGGCCGATGCTCGGCTGGGCGATTTCGGACGATCCGATGTGTTCCTCAACGACTACGTGGCGATCCAGGAACTCCGCAAATGGAAGGGCGATTTCGCCCTCGACAAGCCTGCCCTCCGGGAAGCCCTGAACGTCCTTGGCGACGAGGCAGCCCGGCACTTGGAACACGTCCTCCGGCAGGCGGTTGCCCAGTACCCGGCGGTCATCGCCGTGACCCATGTTCCGCCCTTCAAGGAGGCCGCTTGGTACAATGGCAGGCACTCGGACGACAACTACCTTCCGCACTTTTCGTGCAAGGCGGTCGGTGATGTCATGCGGAAGATCATGGAGGTCAACCCTCAATCCCGGTTGCTCGTCCTGTGCGGACACACGCACGGCAGTGGCGAAGTCCAGATCTTGGAAAACCTCCAGGTCTTGACCGGAGGGGCGGAATACGGGAATCCCGTGGTCCAACGGATCTTCGACATCGGATGAATTCATGCCGAGACGAAGTGCCGGGTTGTTGATGTATCGGATCAAGGACGGTGGGGCTGATCGACGAACTGGAGATGATCTTGAACAGGAAGTAACTTGGACGGCAACTTCTTTCGAGTCTGAAAGGGATGGACCATGCGGATCACAATCAGGACTTCGGCCTTGCTTCTTTGCGGTCTGCTGCTGGGCTGGGCCTCTGCTCAAGCTGCGGATCAGCAAGTCACCCAATCCTTCGTCTACAAGAAAACCAAGCAGGCCGACCTGGAATTGGTCGTCCACCACCCTCCCGGTTGGAAGGACAGCGACAAGCGGCCCGCCGTCGTGTTCTTCTTCGGCGGTGGTTGGACTGGCGGCAAGCTGGAGCAGTTTGAGCCACAAGCAAGCCACTTGGCCCGCCGAGGCATGGTGGCGGCACGGGCCGATTACCGGGTGAAGTCCCGGCACGGGGTGACACCCAAGGAGTGCGTCGAAGATGCCAAGAGTGCCGTGCGGTGGATGCGGGCCAATGCTGCCAAGCTCGGCGTCGATCCTGACCGAATTGTGGCCGCTGGCGGCTCGGCGGGCGGTCACATCGCCGCCTGTACGGCCTTCACCCCTGGCCTGGATGCGGCCGATGAGGACGCCAAAATCTCGTCGAAGCCAAATGCCCTGGTCTTGTTCAACCCGGTGCTGCGGTTCACTGGTATCCCGCAGTTGATGGAACGAATCGACAACGATGAAACCCTGGGCAAAGCCATTTCACCCACCTTGCACTTGACCAAGGAAAGCCCGCCGACATTGATCTTCTTCGGGACCGCTGATCGGTTGGCCGCCATGGGCGACGAGTTCATGCAGAAGTCGCAGGAATTGGGGCATCGAGCCGAGTTGTGCACGGCCGAAGGTCAGCCCCACGGGTTCTTCAACCGGCCACCGTGGCAGGAAAAGACGACGCAGCGAATGGATGAATTCCTGGTATCGGTTGGGTACTTGGAGGGGAATGTGCCGCAGCCGTCGCCCACCGCCACCAAGACCTCCATGAAGGGCTGGGAGTTATACATCTGGCAGCAGGACGGCGACACGTACTTTTCCTTGCTGCTCGGAACGAACCGATTGAAGACCGATGCGGAAATCACCGCAGCGGCAGTGAAAGGAATCGACGCCATCAAGCCCAAGCTGGACGAATTGGAGGCAGGGGAAACGGTCTTCCCATCCGGTCGCCGCCTTGCCGACCAAGCCCCCGAGGGTCCTGCCAAAGAAATCACGACGTACTGCCGAGAGTTCGGTCTGGATGTGCAGAGGTGAGCGAATGACCCGAGGTGTGAAGATCATCTCCGAGGCCGTCTTCCAAGTGCTGCCATGGAGTAACCAGGTTACGTAACACGCGGCTGGCGGTTTCCATCCTGTTGATCGCTCATCAGTTCCTGGCCGCCGAGGGCGAATCGAAGCCCGCCGCCGACAACCGTCCGACCAAAATATGGAACCGGACTGGTCCCCTGGGCGAACCGCCCAGCTACATCATCGACATCAACAAAATGAGTGGTATCCATGTTGCCGAAAGATCCCGTCCTGCGGTCCCTGATCCGACTCGTGCCGGGCTTGTGCGTTGCCGTGTTGTCGTGCCCGGTCGCCTTTGCTGACGAGCCGGACGACCATCAGCAGAAGGCAAAGCACTTCGTGTCTCAGATAGCAGCGGGCGAGTTTGACAAGGCCGTCGAAGCGTTTGACGCAACGATGGGGCGTGTGCTGCCTGCGGCCAAGTTGAATGAGATCTGGAGTGGGCTTGTCAAGCAGTACGGGCCATTGCGTCAAGCCACGGACATAAGGACGGAAATGATCCAGCAGTACAGGGTGGTCTACGTCACCTGCGAATTCGAGCAGGGAAGACTCGATGCCAAGGTCGTCTTCAACACAAAGGGCGAAATAGGCGGGCTGTTCTTCGTTCCATCCGGCCGGTACCAACGCCCCAACTACGTCGATCCGGCCAAGTTCGCCGAGGAGGAAATGACCATCGGCGAGGGGCTGATGCGTCTGTCCGGCACGCTGTCGCTGCCACTGGGGAACGGCCCCTTTCCGGCTGTCGTGCTCGTCCACGGTTCGGGGCCGAATGACCGAGACGAAACAATCGGCCCCAACAAACCGTTCCGTGATCTTGCACACGGTTTGTCGTCACGGGGAATTGCCGTCCTGCGGTACGAAAAGCGGACCAAGGAACACCCGATCCTGATGTCGCTCATGAAAAGCAGCATCACGGTGAAGGAAGAGACCATCGACGATGCCGTCGCTGCCGTCAAGGTGGTTCGAACCCACAACAAGATCGACTCGAATCGCATCTTCGTCCTGGGCCACAGCCTCGGCGGCATGTTGATTCCGAGAATTGCCAAGGCAGAAGCTGGGATTGCGGGCTATATCTGTCTGGCCGGATCGTCAAGACCGTTGGAGGACCACGTGCTGGAGCAGACGAAGTACATCTTGTCCCTGGACGGTGAACTGACGGAGGACGAAAAGACAAAGCTCCAGGAGCTTGAACGACAGGTTGCCCAAGTCAAGTCCCCGGACTTGGCCGCCTCGACACCTGCGAAGGACCCACCGCTGGGAGCCCCGACCTCCTACTGGCTCGACTTGCGGGGCTACGACCCTGCGAAGGAAGCCAAGACCATCAGGACGCCCATCCTCCTGCTGCACGGGGAGCGGGACTACCAAGTGACGATGGAGGACTTCGCAAAATGGAAGGATGCCCTGGCGGAAAGGCCTGATGCGAAACTGATTTCCTACCCGCAATTGAACCACCTTTTCATCGAGGGGCAGGGCAAGAGTACGCCGCAGGAATACTCTTCGCCGGGCAACGTGGCGGTTGCGGTCGTTGAAGATGTTGCGAAGTGGGTCGAATACCAGAACAAATGATAGGTGGGACAGTTTCGGCGTCGTTCCAGGATTTGTCCGGAACGAGTGGTTGTGGAAGTCGCTACGGTCGGAACTGGAGCTGTGGCTGGCCGGCTTGCAGCAGCAGCTTGAGCGGCGGACGAAGCGGACGCGCGAAGCCACCGTCGCCGATCATGAGGAGTTGCTGCGTTGCTTTCGTGACTAGCCTATATGGGGAGAGAACCGCGTCCGAAGCGAAAAGCACCACTGGAACCTGAAGCGGAGTCAACGATGACAGCGACTCGCATTCTACTGACGGCGCTCGCGGTGCTGTACGGCAGCCCACTTGTGGCCGACGAGCCGGCGCGACCGCAGATGTCGCTTGACGGCCAATGGCAATTCAAACTGGATCCGCAGGACGAAGGCAGCGCGGGCCAGTGGTTCGCGAGGGAGGCGACATTCCCCGACCAGATCATGGTGCCCGGCAATTGGCAGGCACAGGGCTTCGGCGAGCCCCGGGGCATCGCAAAGCATGACTACCAGGGCAAGGCGTGGTATCGGCGTGGCTTGACGGTGCCCGCCGCGTGGCAGGGCGAACGCGTCTGGCTCCGCTTAGAATGCGTCTGTAACTGCGGTGAGGTATTCCTGGATGGTGCCCAGGTCGGACGGGTGGACTCGTTCATCACGCCCCGGGAGTTCGATATCACTGAGCGGATCCGGTTGGGGTGCGAGCAGCGGCTGGATGTGCTGGTGGATTCCAAGACGCCCGCCGACTCACCCTACATCGGCATGCTGCAATTCCTGGTGGCGTCGGGCGGGATCACGAGTCACGTGCGGCTGGAGGCCCGTCCTGATCCGCAGCTCGACCGCATCCGGCTGCGGGCCGAGCCGGGGCTGAAGGGCGTTCTCGCAAGTGTCACGGCCAGGCGGGCAAAGGCGGGTCCAACCTGGCAGGGGCGTTGCCGCGTGCGCGTGCTCGAAGCGAATGACGCGCTGGCGACCGAGGGCGAAGCGGCTTTGGCTTTCGCCCCCGATTCCAGCATGTCCGGCACGGCCGAATTGCGGCTGGCGTTTCCGGAATTGCGACCGTGGTCGCCCGAGGACCCGCACCTCTACCGCGTCGAGGTGACGCTGCTTGACGCGACCGGCGCGCGGGATGGCAAGACGATCCGCACGGGGTTTCGCACTCTGGTCACCGACGCCAATACGGGGAACTTGCTGCTCAACGGCCGGCCGCTCTTTCTGCGTGGCTGTGGCTACGACAGCTTGGAGCCGATTCACGGCTCGCCGCCGCCGGACAAAGCGATCTACGTCGAGCGTCTGCGCCATTTGAAGAACTACGGCTTTAACGCCATTCGCTTCCTCGCGCACACGCCGCTGCGCGAATTCTTCGAGGCGGCGGATGAAGTCGGCATGTTGCTGCAGACGGAAGGCGAGTGGTTCCTGGCCGCCACGCCGATGCAACCCGGGACGGCGGCGATCCTCCAGGCCCAGGTGCCGCGGATGATCCGGGAGTTCGAAAACCACCCTGCCTGGTATTCCTTCAGTTGCTTCAACGAGGCCTTTAACGCCCATCTCGATCCGGTCAAGCAGGCCTACATCCGCAATGCCCACGACACGTTTCGCGCCCTGAAGCCGGACCATTTCTTCGTCGCTTCCGACGGCGGCGGCGACCAGTGGCCGACCGATCTTATTTCGGACCGCTCTGCCATGGGCCGTGCCGACGGCAGCGCTGCCAGTACCGATTCGCCGCAGCAGGTCTTCCGCGGCCAAATCGAAGAAGTGGCGTTGTTCCACCGGGCCCTGGATCAAGCGGCTGTCCGGCAACTGGCGGCGGAGTTGCCGGAAGCGAGCCCGGCGCGGAGCGCAGCGGCTCGGTTGCAGGCCGCGGTCCGCTGGTCGCAGCGAGTCTTCGCCCCCGGAGTATCGCTGGCGGACCAAGCGCCGCAGTCGCTGCCGGCACGCGGCCAGGCGTTGACGGTCGCGGTGTGGGTACGGCCGGAGGGGTTTGCCAAGAACGACTGGGGCACGTTCTTTTCCTGCGGTGCGGCCGAGCCGGGACGGGCGCTGTTGCTGGCCCTCGACGGCGAGCAAGGCGATGGTCATCTGTGCATTGGGCGCTACTTCGACAATATCCTGAGGTCCCAGCGAGCGCTGGTCGCTGACCGCTGGAACCACGTCGCTCTGACCTACGACGGCCGCTGGATCCGTTTGTGGATGGACGGCGAGCAAGATGCGGAGCTGGAGGCCGGTCTTGACATCCCGCCCCGGGACATTGCCGTCGGGCGCCTCGTGGACCGCGTGCTCCGCGCGCCGGCCGACTATGCCAGCCGGCCGCACGTCTGGCACGAGTTTGACAACACCTATATCGCACCGCTGCCCGACCTGGACAAGGAGAGCCGCCTGACCGGCGCCATGACCCAAGCTTGGGTGCTGGAGCCGCATCGCCGCCGGATCGAGAGTTACGGCCTGCTCCCGCGCTATCCGGAACTTCGCCAACGTTCCATCGCCCGCTATCGCGAGTATGTCAAGTCGGTGTACGAGCGCGCCCGCCAGATGCCGCGGCTCGACGGCTATGCCTGGTGGGTCGTCAGCGACATCCCCGGTGGGGTCGAGACGGATGTTACCGACTACGGCATTCTCGACATGTTGTACCAGCCGGAGAAGTTCCCCGACCCGGCGTGGTTCCGGCAGTTCAATCGTGAATCGGTGTTGCTGATCGATGCCGACACGGACCAGCGCGTGCTGGCGGCCGGCGAACCGAAGAAGGTGCAGATCTCGCTCTCTCACTTCGGCGCCGCTCCGGTCGAGAACGGGGAACTGTCCTGGAAAATCTCCGCAGACGCGACGACGCTCCGTGAAGGCCGCATCGACCGGCTGCAGGCGGCACCCGCGACGATTACACTTCTTGGTCAGGTCACGTGCGGCCCGTTTGATTTTGTCGTGCCGAAGCAACTCACGTTCTTCGTCGAGCTGAACTCGGCCGCCTGCCGTCAGAGCAACCAGTGGCAGTTCTGGGTTTTCCCGGCGCAAAAACGCGATTGTCCGCAGAGCGGCGTCGTGAATCTGACCGGCGAACCGTTGCTCGACACGCGTTACCACACCGGCAGCAGCCATGCCCTCAAGGGCAAGAAAGTTGCACTGGCGAAAACCCTGACGCCGGAGTTGCTGGCCTGGACGCAGGCCGGCGGCAGCGCAATCCTGCTCGAACGGAACGAGCCGATGTCGAGCGTCTCTCGCCCCGGCGTGGTGGGGCACTCGTTCAGCGTCCCCAGCGGGATCCTGCGCCAAGCGGGCGCGCTGCCTTACTGGCCGCTATGGCTGCGCTGCGACGTACAGTGGGTGGAGCGGCATCCCGCACTGGGCGACTTCCCGCACGACGGAGTCAGCGGCTTCCAGTTCATGCGGCTGTTCAGCTCGGGTGTGCCGATGGTCGACTTCACGCCCCGCGACGCGCTGACCCGCAAACACTTCCAGCCCATCGTGGCGGGGATGAGCCTGATTCCGTGGACCGAGGACGCGTCCCGGTTCAACTATGCGTTGGCCTACGGGGCGATGCTCAGCGAGTGCCGACTGGGCGCAGGCCGCGTGTTGGTCTGCAACCTCTGGACGCTCGACGGCATCCGCCGCGGCTTCCCTGAAGCCGGCTATCTGCTCGACTGCCTGGTGAGCTACGCTGCGACTGCGGCTTCCGACGCCCAGCTGCCGGCGTTATCCGCCGAGGACGCCCAGGCGATGTTCCACATCGAGAACTAATCCACGGCAAAACCATGAGTAAGAACCTGTCGGGCTGCTTGGCCTGCGCCCGGCTCGCTCGAGTCAACCGATGGAGGTGGAAAGGACAGTCGATGAAGTACGAACGGATGAAACATCGGGGCACGCGCATTGCCCTATACGCCTTGCTCGCTCTTGCGGTGAACACGCGCATGGCAGCGGTCGGGGCCGACACGAAGATCGCTGACAGAACTCTTGTCGTCTGGTGCGCGCCAACGGATCTACAGCAGCGGGGCGCGGGAGTCCTCGGCCTGGAAGACCTGCGGGAGTTCGACGGTATCGTGCTGGGCGAGGTGCGGTCGGGCGTGTGGATGGCCGGAAGCCATCTGCACCAACGGACCGAAACCGCCCAGGACCAATGGCCGACGGAGGACGTCGCGCCGGGCGTCATGATTCAGGTCGCAGTCGCGTGGCAGGGAAACCACGTCACCCTGGTTCGCAACGGCCGAGCGTTTGCCGGGTATCAACGGCCCCTCCGGGAGTACGGCGACGGTCTGCGTGTTACGATGGGCTCGCGCCATTGCCACGCGGCAGGCGTGCCTCCCACCGGCCACTTCGCGGGTGTCATCGAAGAGACGCAGCTCTACGCGGAGGCCCTGAGCGCGGAGCAGATCGGGCAGTTGCGTCCGGGCGGCGAGACGCCGGTCAAGCCGTTGGCTCGCTGGACGTTTGAGGACGGCACGCCGCGCGACGAGATGGGCTTTTTCGGCCCAGCCGTGCTGCGCAACGGCGCCGTCATCCGGGATGGCAAGCTGCATCTCGACGGCCAGGACGATTACCTCATTACACCTGCGAAGCTGCCTTCGCGTGCGGCGTATCCGACCGCGCTCGAGGCGCAATTGGCGGCGCTGGAGAACGATCCGGAAGTCCGTGCCCAGCGGGCCGCCCGCGAACGTCTGGCTGCCGACCCGTATCGACCCACGTACCACTTCGCGCCACCGGGAGGAATGATGAACGACCCGAACGGGCCGTGCTTCTGGCAGGACCATTATCACCTGTTCTACCAGTGGGTCGCGCCGGGCGGTGGACCGCTGCTGTGGGGTCACGCGTGCAGCAAGGACTTGGTGAACTGGCAAGACCTGCCCGTGGCGCTGCGCCCGGACACGGAGGGGAATTGTTTCAGCGGCAACACGCTGGTTGAGCCACAGCGGGTGATTGCCCTGTACCACGGCACAGGCAGTGGCAATGCGATCGCCACGGCCCGCGACCCGCTGCTGCTCAACTGGGAAAAGCACCCTGCCAATCCGGTCATTCCGGTGGTTCACACCGCGCCGGATGGCAGCCCCTATCGCATCTACGATCCGTGCCTCTGGAAAGACGAGCGTGGCTACTGGTCGCTTTCCGGCACGTACAAGGACGGGAGCCTTGTGACTGACTGCCGCCTGGCGGAGCACCTCTTCTTCTCGAAAGACCTTGTCCAGTGGGAGTATCGCGGGGTGTTTGTCGAGGACGGCTTTTTCACCGATCGCGGTGAGGACGGCGCGGTGCCGTACCTGCTGCCACTCGGCACGAAACACCTCTTGTTGTTCGCCAGCCACCGGCGTGGTGCCCAGTACTATCTCGGCGACTACGACCGTGCACGCGACCGCTTCCAGATCCATCGGCACGGGCGGTTCAACTACGGACCGATTGGCGTCGGCAGCCTGCACGCGCCCGCCGCCTTCCTCGACGCGCAAGGCCGTTGCATCGCCTTTTTCAACGTGAAGGAGGGCAAGCCCTCGCCGGACTGGTCGGACGTGCTGACGCTGCCCCGCGTGCTATCGCTGGAAGCGGACGGCACGCTCGGGATCCGCCCCGCCACGGAGGTCGAAGCTCTCCGCAGCGAACCCCGTTCGGCCGCCGCCCGAGAGCTGCCAGCCAACACCGAGGTTGTCCTCGACACGCCGGGAGGAAAGGCGATTGAGATCGAGGCGGAGTTCGATCCCGGTGCGGCCCGCGAAATCTGCCTGAGCGTGTTGCGGTCCCCCGACGGCGCGGAGCGGACCGACATACGCGTCTTCTTCCAGACGGAGCAGAATTGGTTCGGCCAGTTTGGCCGGCAGCGTCCGTGTGTGCTGGCGGTGGACACCAGCCGTGCCTCGCTGCGTGAGGACGTACAGGCGCGCCCGCCGGAAACCGGCCCGCTCCTGCTTCCGGAAGGCGAACCGTTGCGTCTGCGCGTGTTCGTCGACCACAGTCTGGTCGAAGTCTTCGCCAACGGCCGCCAATGCCTGACACTCCGCACCTACCCCAGTCGGGCGGACAGCGACACGCTCGCCCTGCACGCCCAGGGAGCGGCCGCCAAACTGAAGTCGTTCCGAGTCTGGGACCTGCAACTCTCGCCGAAGCCATCCAAGGGGAGCCAACCATGACCAGGAAATCCCATCGATTCGCGAGTTCGATCCGTGTGTGTCTGAGCGCCGGCTGTTCGTTTGCCGTGTTTCGCTGTTGGCCGGCAAGCCGTGCCACACGTGCTCGGCGATCGGGTAGGTCATCTTCTGCGGGCCGCCGGACAGTCCAACAGGTACTTTGCGTCCTGTGCCTTCTCGCGAGCCAGGCGTACGCTGACGACGGGCTGACGTCGCGCGACAACGTGGTCGCGGATTATCCGTTCGACGGCAACGCGAGTGACACGTCCGGGAACGGACGTGCTGGCACCGTCCACGGAAAGCCCTCGTTTGCCCCTGGCAAAGTCGGCCAGAGCATCGTACTGGACGGGGAGCATGACTTCGTCGACTGCGGCCCTTGGCCGATGGACTTGGCTCGAGAATTCACCATCCAGTGCTGGGTCAAGCCGGACGCAAGACAGAACGTGTGCGCCGACCTCTTCGGCAATCACTTCCACGGGGCCTTGGGACTCGCCCTCGAACAGGACGGGGAGAACACGAACCAGTTTGCGGCGCACTATGGGGCCGAGGGCGGCCGGTGGGTGTCCACCCGGCCGGTGCGACTCGTCGCCGATCGCTGGCAGCACGTGGCGGTCGTGAAGACCGCGGAAGAACTGCGGTTGTTCGTTAACGGGGTCCTGCTACGTTCCGTCCGCGACGGCGCGCCGGTGGCGGCCTCGCCCCAACCGTTCCGCGTCGGCCAATCGCTGGGGCAGGATTCCCGCTGCTTTCGCGGTCAGATCGACGCATTTCGCGTGCATCGGCAGACGCTCGTGGAGTTTTGCGAGCAAGTGTCCGACGAAGACCGCTTGGAGACCATCGTCGGCAACTTGGGTCTAACGATCCGACCTGGTGTGGCCTCCCGGATCTTTGATCGAGAGCACCCGCCCGAGTTCGAACTCAGTTACGATGCCCCGCAAATTGCCCTGGCCGTCGAGCAATTCACGGCCGCCCTGCAGTGCGTCGATCTCGGGGGGAAGATCCATCCGATCGAACCGGTGACTTTGGATGTTGGGCCCAATTTCCTGGCGAAGGTCCGCTTGTCGCTGGAGGATGGATTCTATCAGCTGACTGTCACGCCCACATTGCTGACAGGCGGAATGCGACGCGCGCTGCCGCCGAGTTCGTGTTCGTTCGCCGTGCGTGCCGACGGCGCCGAGGAACCGTCGTCTGCCGAGGCCGGGGTAGCCGCTGCGCCCGGCGGCGGACCGATATCGTCTGCCCTCGCGGCCACCGAGCCGACGCGTGTGATGTCACTCGACGGCGGCAGTTGGCGGATCGCCGTCGACCCGGAGAACGTGGGCCAGGAGGAGGCCTGGTATGCCGCACCGCGGCCCGAGGCCAAGCCGACGAAAGTGCCCTGGATCATTCAGGACGTGTTTCCCGGTTACCACGGCGTGGCGTGGTACTGGCGGGAGTTTACGGCGTCCCCGCATCCGCACAAGGACGGCCGCACCATCCTCCGCTTTGCGGCGGTGGATTACTTGGCCGAGGTGTATGTCAATGGCAAGCCTGTGGGCCGCCATGAAGGCGCCGAAGATCCGTTTGAACTGGATGTGACCGAAGCGATCCGGCCCGGCGCGGGCAATGTGCTGGCGGTTCGAGTACTCAATCCGACCCATGAGCCGATCGACGGGCTGGCTCTGGCCGCCACGCCGCGAAGCTGCAAGACTTATCCGCTGACGCCCGGTGCAATCTACAACGTCGGCGGCATTGCGGACTCCGTACAGTTGTTGGCCGCGCCCGTCGTGCGGGTCGAGAACCTGTACGCCAAGCCCCACTGGAAGACCGGACAACTGCGTCTTGAGGCGACGCTCCGCAACGCCTCGTCCGGGCCGCTGAGGGCTACCGTTCGCTTTGCGGTTGCACCTGCCGCGAGCGGCGAGACCATCGACGTGGCCGTCGTCGATCGCGAGTTGCCGCCAGGCGACACGGTCATTCAAGGACAACTGCTCGTCGAGAAGCCACGCTTATGGAACCTGGAGGATCCGTTTCTCTATCGCGCAACCAGCCAAGTCGCAGTCGTCGGATCGCCCGCGTTCGATGAGAAGTCCACGCGCTGCGGCTTTCGAGATTTTCGCTTCGAGAAGGATGCGTTCCGGTTGAACGGCCAGCGCATTTACCTCCAGGGGGCGCTCACACTGCCGGTTTATCCGGTCGGCTTTCGTGTGCCGCCTCGCGAGGACTATCTGCGGCGCGACGTCTTGGCCTGGAAAGCCATGGGCTTGAACACCTGCCGGGTGATTTGGGGCGGCCTGCGGGCTCGCGATCTGGATGTCTTCGACGAACTGGGCATCCTGGTGCAACAGGAACACTACGGAGCGATCGCGATGGCCGACACGCCGGAGCTGCCCGGCCGGTTCGACCAATCGATCGCCGGCGTGATTCGCCGGGATCGCAATCACCCGAGCATCGTCCTCTGGTGCCTGCTGAACGAGATCAACGCCGGCCCGCAACTGCAGCATGCCGCCGACAGCCTCCCGCTGGTCAAGTTCCTGGACGACACGCGCGTGGTGTGGCTCAACAGCGGCGGCTTTGATCTGCAACTGTCGCAAGGCTCGCTGAGCAACCCCGGGGCGACGACTTGGGAGTATCTGATGGGCAACGAACGGCCCAGCGGTCCCGCCACCAGTCACGCCATGTCCGCTGGCCAAGCGGAGCTCAAAGCCGACATCCATCCCTATCAACCCGTACCGCACACGGCCGCGGAAATCGAGCGTATGAGGACGCTGGGCGCACTGGCCAACGGCCGCAAGATCATGATCACCGAGATCGGCACCGGCTGTGCCGTCAACCTGCCTCGCTTCGCGCGGCACTATGAGCAGCTAGGCGCCGAATACGCGGATGACGCCCGTTATTACCGCGACCAGCTCGACCAGTTCCTCGCCGATTGGAAGAAGTGGAACCTCGGCCGAATCTGGAGGCGTCCGGAGGACTACTTCGTCGCGAGCGAGTTGAACATGTTGCAGCTGCGCCGCGAAACGGGGAACGCCCTGCGTGCCAACCCGCACCTCGCCGGGCATTACTTCTGCGCGCTGCCCGACTCCGACTTCAACGGCGTCGGGCTGCTCAACGCCTTCCGCGAATTCAAACCCGGCGTGGTGGACCTTCAGCAGGATCTCACGGCCCCGGTGCGATGGTCGCTGTTTGTGGACCCGGTCAATATCTATCGCGGCGGCGGTGTGAAGATCGACGTCGTGCTTTCCAATCTCGACGCCCTGCCCGCGGGAGACTATCCCGCCCGGATCGAGGTGCTGGCTCCCGACGGCACACGGGTGCTGGACGAAACGCTGGACGTGAACATTCCTCCGACGTCCGGGGGCCAGGAACCGCCCGCGGTCCGGACCCTGTTCACCAAAGACCTGCCCGTCAATTCGCCGTCCGGGATCTCTCAGGTGCGGGTCGGCTTTGAGCGCGGGGCCGTGGCCTCGGGTGGCGAGACGAGCTTCCGCGTTTTCGATGCGGCGGAGATGCCGAAGGTCGATGGCGAGGTCGTGCTCTGGGGAGCCGATCCGGAGTTGGCCGCGTGGCTGGCAGCGAATGGCGTCCGCACCCGCCCTTATGTGCCGGGCGAAGACTCGCAGCGTGAAGTCATCCTGGCCGGAAATGGCGGCGGCGATCTGCCCGCCTTCCAGGATCTCGCTCGGCGCATGGCCACCGGCTCGACGGTGGTTTTCCTGACCCCGGCGGTCTTTGCCCGCGCGGATCAGCCGTTGGGCTGGCTCCCGCTGAAGACCAAGGGGGTGCTCGGGATGCTCGATCTGTGCGGCGGCTACTATCGCGGCGATACCGTCGGCACCGGGCATCCGGTTTTCGAAGGATTGCCCGGACGCGGGATCCTTGACTACACCCTCTTCCGCAATATCATCGCCCACGGGAGTCCGGGATTGTCGGGCATCGAAATGCCTGACGATCTGGTAGCCGGCGGCATCCGCGCCCAGCTGGGCTATGGCTCCAATGTGCAGACCGCCGCGTTCCGCTTCGGCGCGGGCCGGTTCTTCTTCAACACCCTGAAGATCCGCGAAAACCTCGGCACCGACCCGGTCGCGGAACTCCTCCTGCGCAACCTGCTCAACTACGCCGCGCGGAATACCGACCAACCAGCCGCCGAGCTGCCCGCCGATTTCCAGCAACAGCTCAAGGCGATCGGATACGAATAGGAACCACCAAACTGAAAACGACCGAGACGAACTCCAAGGTGAAAACCCAAGCACTCCGTTCCTTCCGCTACGGGATCGTCGCGGTCTTCTGTCTCAACGCTTTGGTCTTTCCGGCCGCCGGGTTTACCTGTGCGTGGCCGCCAACAGAACAGGAAAAGTGAAAGGACCGCCACGATGACACCCCTCGTCCCCACCACCCGCCGCCAGGCATTGGCGGCAGCCGGACTCGGCCTGTTCGGCGCATCCTTGTCCGCGTCCGCCCGCGCTGCGGAGGCCTCCGCCGTTCCTTTTCCGCAATTCCTCGATGTGCGCGCGTTCGGTGCGATGGGAGACGGCGCCGCGGACGACACGGCGGCTTTCCAGACCGCCCTGAACGAGGCCCATCAGGCCGGGGGCGGCGGCGTCATGGTGCCGCCGGGCCGCTACCTCATCGGTGGCCATCTCGATGTGCCGCAAAACGTCACTCTCGAAGGCCTCTTCACCGCTCCGCCGACGACGCCCTGGCGCAGCGACACTTCTGATGGCAAGCCCCAACTGGCCGGCAGCGTGCTGCTGGCCGTCGAGGGCGCCGGCAAGCCGGCTGGCACGCCGTTCATCCAGCTCAGCACCAATGCCACGCTCAAAGGCATCGCGGTCTTCTACCCCGAGCAGCGCGAGGCGAATCCGCCGGTCGCCTATCCCTGGACGGTCAGCTCGTCGCTCCACGGCGCGGACAACTGCGCGATCATGGATGTGTTGCTCATCAATCCCTACCAAGCGGTGGATTTCGGCGGCCGGGCGACGGGGCGGCACCTGATCCGAAACCTCAACGCCGCGCCGCTCTACCGCGGGCTGTTCATCGACCACTGCCTGGACGTAGGCCGCGTGGAAAACATCCACTTCTGGCCCTTCTGGGGCGCGTCCGGCCCGGCCAGTGAGTTCCGGCTCCAGGAGGGCAAGGCGTTTGTCATCGGCCGCACCGACTGGCAGCATGTCACGAATTGCTTCTGCATCGGCTACGAGACCGGTTTCCAGTTCGTGCGTGGCTGCTCGCCGCACCCCGCCTACCAGGGAGGCGGCAACTCGCAGATCGTCGGAGGCGGCGCGGATCTGTGCAACCGCGCCGTGCACGTCGTGGAGCTGCAGGGCCACAGCGGCGTCCGCTTCGTGAACTCCCAGCTCTACGGCGACATCATCGTGGAGTCCTCGAACCACGGCCCCGTCCAGTTCACCGCCTGCGGCTTGTTCGGCAGCGCGCTTGGGGCCCATGGCGTCAGTCTCGCCCGGATCGAGGGCGGCGGGAAGGTCAGCTTCACGGACTGCCACATCCACTGCATCGACCCGCGCGCCACGGCCCGTCCGCTCATCCACGCCACGGCCGGCCGCCTGCAGGTGCGGGGCTGCGAGATCCTCGACGGCCACGCCGCCCGCGACCATGTTGTGCTGGAGCCCGATGTCGCCTATGCCGTCATCAGCGACAACACCTCGCGCGCTCCGTTCAAGGTCATCAACAACGCCAAGGGCAAGACGGTCGTCCGCGACAATCTCAGCGAAGCATGAGTCTGACCATGAAACCATACGTCCTCAGTCTTTTGATTCTGCAGGCGTCTTTCACGTCTCCGTCGGCACAAGCCGGTTCGGAACCGGCAGCGCCGGGGGAGGCCACGATCCGCCTGGAAGGGCGGTTCGGACGCGTCGAAGTCAACACCCGCCAGCCCAGCCTCACCGCCCTGACCCTGCGCCGCGCGGACGGTGCGTTCGAGCCCCAGTCGCTGCTTTCGCCGACGGGCGGACCCTGGCTTCGCGGGATGGCGGACTGGGGGACGGAGGCACTGACCTTTGCGGTGGACGAGGACGGGCGGCGGTTCGAGAGCCGGAACCGGGCGCCGGAGGCGGTGGAAAAAACGGGCGATGGACTGGTGCTGCGCGGCGTCGTACTGACGGACGGCAAGCAAGAGCCGGTGGCACGCGAGGACTGGACGCTGACGAGTGAAGGCGATGAGTTCGTGTGGACGGTCGAACGCACTTGGCTGCGGGAGTTGACCGCGACGAGCGCAGGAACACCGGCGTTGTTCTTCAGCACGCGACCGATCAACAACAATCCTTCCACAATTCTGCCCAGCTCGGTGGCCACGGCGTTTTGGATCACGCCGGAGAAACTGCGGGGCTGGCACAATCCGTTCTACCGCCCGGCCGAGTTCAGTTTCGGATACAAGCTGGCGTTGGAGAACAACGTGGTCGTCACCGAGCCGGAAGGCTGGGCCGTGCTGAAACTCCTTCCCGCGTGGCCGCATGAGTGCGAGCCGCGGTTGGCCGCCGAGGGCGGGCACCTGTACCGGCGCGGGCATTTCGGTTGGCTGAGCGAAGTGGGCATCGTGTCGTCGCCCGAAGCAAAGCACACGTACAAAGCCGGCGACAAGGAGAAGACCACGCTGCGGCTGGCCGCCGTGCCGGCCGCCGCGACGGGACACCAACTGGCCGTGCAGGCGGACGATCCCAGCGGCACCGTCGCGGAGCTGCGACGCTTCTACGGCGCGCTCTTGAACGGCGGCTGCGTCAACGACCAGGTCCACTATAACTTCGGCAACGAGCCGGACGGCTGGTATTATGGCGGCGCGTCGTGGATGAAGGGGCTTCCCTTGCTGGCCGGGACGCCGGCGCCCGAGCCCACGGCGTCGCGTCCGCACAATCTCCCGCGGGCCTTCCGCGACAACTTACCCATGATTGTGGGTACCGAATTCGAGCCCGGGCTCACTCGCTTCGGCTACAATTCGGCGGGCCACGGTGCGGTTGGCGGCGCTTACACGGATGACAACATCATCCAGATCCTGGGCGGCCGCGCCTATTACCTCTATTCCGGCGATCTGGCTTTCATCCGCCAACAACTGCCCTTCTACCGCCGGGCCGCCGCGTGGTATCTCGGGAAACGCAACGCCGACGGACTGGTCTCGCTAACGCCCGCGCACTGGTACTACGACGCGATGCTCTCCAGCGGCGTGACCACCTATCACAATGCGTTCCTGTACCGGGCGCTGGTCGATCTGGCCGAACTCGAGCGGGCGGCGGGAAACGCTTCCGAGGCGGCGACACGGGAAACCGAGGCGGCGCGGCTCAAGGATGCAATCAACCGCGTCTTATGGTGGGAGGACGCGCCGGACGGGCCGCGGTACGTGGATTGGATTTCGCCGGACGGCTCGAAGATCGCGTACGCCGCGGACCTGTGCCAGTTCCCGCCGGTAGCGTTCGGCATCGCGTCGCCGGAGCAGGCGCAGAAGCTGTTTGCCACGCTCGACCGACGCATCGCCGAATTGGAACGCGACCACGGCTACGCGGGCCTGGCGTCGCGGTCCGCGTATTGGCCCGCGCCGGCCAGCGTGAACACGCATCCGGCCAATCAGGGCTTCGGCAGCTACATGAACGGCGGCTCGTTCCTGTGCATGACCTATTGGGAAATCATGGCCCGTTGTGCGGCAGGCGATGCCGAAGGGGCCTGGAACCGCCTGCGCCGCTTCGCCGCCGGCACGCGGCTGACCGGCACGCACGGTTACATCGGCAACAACTGGGTGATGCACGACGGCCGCATTGGTTTCGGCGCGAGCGACGAGCCGTACCTCTCAGACGCGATCGCCGTGCCCGCGGCCTTGGTGCAAGGCATTCTCGGCATCCGACACACCAATGACAAACTGGAGGTACGGCCTGTTCTGCCCGCCGCGTTGCGGCGAGTCTCCGCCGAGGTTGTCCACTTGGGCGTGCGCAAACGGGTGACGATCGACGGCCGGAACGTGACAATCGAGGACCTGGGGCGCGTCTTCACTCCGCCAAGCGACCTGACGTGGCGCGTCACGGCCGGCTGCCCGCCCGAGACGGGTATGCACATCGACCGCACGTTCGAGACGGGCCGCGGCTGGACGGCCTCTCCCGAGATTGCCATCCGTAGCGGCCGGGGCCTCACCGTGCGGCGCGTGCCAACTTCTCCGCTGGCCGGCCTCTGGAAGCTGGACGACGAACCGGGCCGCACGGCGGCCAACGGCAGCGAATACGACGCCCCCGGCGCCTGCCAGGGAAACGTCACCCTGCGGGCGTTCGACCGTCACGGCAAGCCAGCCGCGGCGCGGTTCCAAGGCGGCGCTCAGATCGTCGTCGGCAGTATCGAGCCTTTTACTTTCAAGGCCGATGAGAGCTTTACCATCCAAGCCTGGTTTCAGACCTCTGCGCAAGAAAACCAAGTCATCGCCGCGCGGCCCGGCTCCTTTTCGCTGGGCGTGAAGGCGGGGAAGCTCTCCGCCTGGATCATGCAGGACGGGGGCCAATTCGTCGAAGCTGCCGGCGCGGCTGCCGCGGCCGATGGAACATGGCACCACGCGGCCGCCGTTTATGACCGCCAAGCGCAGACGCTGACGGTCTACCTGGACGGCAAACCGGATGGCGAACCGCAAGGCATCGCCGGGATCGGCGGTTCCACGAGCGCCGCGCCGCTGACGATCGGCGCGTTCGGCGGCGGGTTCCCGTTCGACGGCTCACTCGACGAGATCGCGATTCACCGCGCCGCACTGACGCCGGACAAGTTCGCCCTCGCCGACGACTACGTCGCTCTCCCACCTCCCACGCTCGGTGCTCAGACTGGCCGCTACACCACCGCGACTTGCGACTGGGGCCAAGCCGTCCGCCTGACGACGCTGCGCACGATCGCCGCCCTGCACGACGGCACGCTCACCGCGCAAGTCGAAACTTCCCACGACGACTTCCAGACGATCGCCGCAACCGCAGGCGTCACGATCCCCTCCGGCGAGCACACCACCATGCTGCCCAATCTGCCGCCGGCTCGCCACGCCCGCCTCGTCGTCACGCTAGCGACGGATGCCGAGACCACGGTGTCGCCGGTTCTGGAATCCCTCGAACTCGCCGGAGTACCCACGCCGTAACCGATGCCACGGAGCGAACGCGGTGCGCGACGGACATAGGACGCGGATGACACGGACGACACGGACAAACGGAGACACATCAGGAGAAGTTGGCCGAGACGGAAATGCGATCAACGGCGGCCAGTGAAGGGTGTGGTTTGCGTTCTGCCCGTCGTCCTGGTCTAATTCTTCTCCGTGTCGTCAGTGTCCTCCGTGTCCCAACCGGATTCACGGGGTGCGTGCTGGCGAAGGGGTGGGCGGTGGATTACTCGGCGAGTCGTGATCACGGCTCGGAAGCAGCTTCAGGAAGGAAACGTGAATAGGAGTTGAGCCACATGACACCGTCAACCCCCATCAATCGCCGCCAGGCCCTCGCCACCGCCGGACTCGGCGTGTTCGGCGGGTCACTGGCCGCATCGACCCGCGCGGCCGAACCGTCCGCCGCTCCCTCGCCGCAGCCTCTGGATGTCCGCGCCGCGCCGCCGCATTTTTTCGCCGCCGCAAAGGCCCCGGCGCCGGTCCTTTCCCACCCCCTGCCGGACCTTGCCCCGGCGCACTGGATTTGGTATCCGTCCGGACGCACGCTGCCAAACACGTTCATCATGTTCCGGCGCGAACTGGATCTGCCGGCCCAACCACGGCGGGTCACCGGCTGGATTGCGGCCGACAGCCGTTATCTGCTGGAGGTCAACGGGCGCCGGATCCAGTGGGGCCCGGCGCCGTGCGATCCGCGCTGGCTGGAGGCCGATCCGGTGGATCTCACCGCCGCGCTGGGGGCGGGGCGGAATGTGATCGGCGCCACCGTGCTGTTTTACGGGCAAGGCGACGGCACGTGGCCGATCGGCAAGCCGGGCTTCCTGTTCTGGCTGGAGATCGAGCACGCCGATGGCCGCCTAGAGCGGCTCGTCTCCGACGGGGCGTGGCGGGCGTTTCTGTGTCGGGCCTGGCGACCGGGCCAGTTCAAACGCTGGTTTCTGCGGGCTTTGCAGGAGGAGTTCGACGCGCGGCTCTATCCCTACGGCTGGAGCACAGCGGAGTTCGCGCCCACGAGTGACTGGCTGCCTGCGATGCCGTTGGCCGGTTCGCCGAACCAGCCGGCCCTGTCGGCCGGGTATTACGAATACACGTTGGATGTGGGCGGTGGTCCTCCGGAGGTCGAGCTGCATCCGCGCAGCATCCCGCTGCTGGGCGAGACGTTGGTGCCGGCGGAGAAACTGTCGGAGTCGCTCTGGCTCGAATGGCTTCGCCCGCCGCAGGAGTATTTCGAGTTCCGCACGCCCGACGCGTTCCACGCGGTGCGCGAACCGTCCGGCACTCAGACGTCGCCCGGCGTCTGGCAGGTGAAGCTGGACGGTGTGCGCGGCGCAGCCCTCACGTTTGAACTGGCCGAGCAGGTGGTGGGCTGGCCGTATTTCACCATCGACGCGCCCGCCGGCACCGTTGTGGAACTGCTGGTGCATGAAGCGCATCAGCTCGGCGGGCCGGCCCTGTTGAATTCGCATTTCGATTCCTGGACGCGCTTCATCTGCCGCCCGGGCGTCAACCGCTTCGAGTGTTTCGATTTCGAGAGCCTGCGTTGGCTGCAACTCCACGTGCATGGGGCTGCCGGCACGGTCACCGTCCGCGACGTGGGCGTGCGCCGTCGCATGTTCCCCTGGCCGAACCAGCCGGAGGTAAAGACCAACGAGCCTGCTGTCCAGCGGTTGTTTGACGCCTCGATCAACACGCTGCACAATTGCGCCCAGGAGACCTTGGTCGACGGCATGGCGCGCGAACGCCAGCAATACAGCGGCGACGGCGCCCACCAACTGCATGCGGTGCATCTGGTGTTCGGAGAAACAAGGCTCCCCGCGCGGTTCGTGACCACCTTCAGCCAGGGCTTGACCAAGGACGGTTTCTTCCTCGACTGCTGGCCGGCTTACGATCGCCTGGCCCGGCTGATGGAACGGCAGCTCGATCTGACCGTGTGGGGACCGATTCTCGATCACGGCGTCCAGTTCAACTTCGACTGCTGGCATCACTACACCTACACGGGAAACCTGGACGACCTGCGCGAACCGTATCCGCGCTTGCTGCGGTTCGCCGATTACTTGCACCGCCTGCTCGGCCCGGATGGTCTGCTGCCCGTCGAGAACATCGGCATCCCGTCGGTATGGATCGACCACTCGGCCTATCAGCACCAACGGCACAAGCAGTGCGCGTTCAATCTCTACGCTGCCGCGGCCCTGCAGCGCGCGCTGGCCCCCCTCTGCCGGGCCTGCGGCGATGCGGCCACCGCCGACGCCGTGCGGCAATTCGGAACGCGGTTGGAGGCCGCCACCGTGGCGCGGTTTTGGAGTCCCGACCGCCAACTGTTCGTCAATAACCTGCCCTGGTTGGCGGAGGAACCGCAGCCGCGGCTCTGCGACCGCTCGCTCGCCACGGCGATTCTGTTCGACCAATGCCCGGGAGGAGCGACCGCCGCCGGCCTGCGCGCCTTGGCCGATTGTCCCCCGGAGATGGGCTTCTCCTATCCGTGCAACGCCGGCTGGCGGCTCTGGGCCCTGGCCAAGGGCGGCCGCGCCGACGTGCTTGTGAAGGACCTGCGCCAGCGCTGGGCCACGATGGACTCGGTGCGTCTCAATCTGACTCTGCAGGAGGACTGGACTGCCCGGCCCGATTCCGGCCAGCAATGGAGTCACTGCGCTGTCGTGCCGCTTTACATCGCGATCCAGGGTCTGGCCGGCATCCGGCCGCTGACGCCGGGCTTTGTGCGGGCCGAAGTGCGCCCGCAGCTGGCCGACATCGACGGCCTTGAACTGACGGCGCACACGGTGCGCGGGCCGCTACGGTTTTCGGCTCGCGGAGTTCCGGGCCAGCGCGAACTTACCATCGAACCGCCTCCCGGCTGCCAGACAGAAGCCGTGTTGCGGCTTGAAGAGCGTGTGGATCTGCCCCGTGCCGTCGGCGAGGCTCCCGCAGGCCATGTCCGTTATGCCCTCCCCGCGACACGGACAACCCTGCAGCTCAAACACACCTGATCCGTTCCATAACCACTTCCCAAGTCCCAGGCAGTGCTACTCGAAAACGAACTCGCATCCTGCTGTTGGGCTTCGCCCGCTTTCAGGTTTGCGCCCATCCGGCTGAAAACGTCACCAGTTGCATTCCGCGCACGTCAGGTCGTGCCTGACGAGCGTCCCACCCCCGCAGGCTGCGATGTTTCGATGTTCATGTCCGGAATCTACATGATCTTCGCAGCGGAGAGGCGACGCGTTGGATACGGTTCGGCCCGCATCCGGCGACGCGCACACGCGAGAGGTCGTTCCTCCGGCGTACGGAAGCGGTCGCGGGACGCAGTGTCCGGTGGCGTCACGGGGTTCGGCCGCCGACCCCCGGGATAGAAAACACAAAGCCTGAAGCAACTGTTTGTTGCGTCAGGCTTTGCGAAGAGCGGGCGAAGGGATTCGAACCCTCGACATCAGCGTTGGGAACGCTGCACTCTGCCAACTGAGTTACGCCCGCGTTGGGGGAGCCGATCTTGTCGGATCGGAATTGAGTTTAGCAAGTCTTTACGGACACGCAAGCGGAGTGGGGCCAAGAAACTCAGGTACCCCGATTAAGGCCCGGACCGAACTTGGGCTTGCTCCGCGGGACTTGGCCATCGTATCATTCCGCCCCGCTGGGCGTGGCACGCGGATCGCCGACCGCGCAGGCCGATGGACTGGTCCCGGCGGGGAGGATGTTGTGGACGTTTCCGTCATTGTCAGTACCTACAATAGTCCCTCGTCGCTGGAGAAGACGCTAGTTGGCCTGAGTTGCCAGACGAGGCGAGACTTCGAGGTGTTGGTCGCCGACGACGGGAGCGGGATCCCGACGCGAGAACTGGTCGCGCGATTTCGAGCGGAATCGCAGCTGAACATCCGGCACGTGTGGCACGAGGATCGAGGGTTCCGCAAAGGCCGGATTCTGAATGAGACGATTGTCCGCGCCGCCGGCGACTACCTGATCTTCACCGACGGCGACATTATTCCCCGCGATGACTTTGTGGCGGCCCACTGCCGACTGGCCCGGCCCAATTACTACATCGCCGGTGGCAGCCACCTGGATCTGCCCCCCGAGCTGCATGCGGGATTAGGACCCGAGGACATCGAGGCCCAGCGGGTCTTTCAAGTCGCTTGGCTGGCGGCTCGCGGGCTGCCGGCCGGGAGATTCCGCTACCGACTGACCCGCAACCGGCTGCTGGCCCGGCTGCTGGATTGGCTCACGCCGCGTCCCGGCGTGCTGGTCGGCGCGAACGCGTCGGCTTGGAAGCACGACGTGCTGGCGGTGAACGGGTTTGACGAGTCATACTCCTACGGCTCGGACGACAAAGACCTGGGGGTCCGCATGACGAACCACGGGGTCCGGTCCCAACGGCTGAAGTACTCGCTGGTCTGCGTTCACCTTGGCCATCCCCGAGCCTACGCATCGGCGGAGCAAGTCCAGGCGAACCGGCGGAAGCTGCAACAAGTCCGAGCCCGGCGGATCACCTGGACGGAGCACGGGATCTGTAACGAACGGCACGCAACGGAGGGGAGCCGAGGGAGCGAATCGAGACGCGGGATCGGAGTACTTGGGGGCGAGTGCGGCGCGCCTCCCGAGGCAAAGATTGGGGGCTGGCCGCTCGTACCCCGCGGCTTGACCCCAGCCACCCCAACCCCATTCTCGGCCTTGGCGAACGACTAGAACTTGTGTCCTCGCTGGGGGCCGTTCTTGGTCAGCGTGAGGACCTCCGGGCCCTCGTGCCCCATGATCACGGTGTGCTCGAACTGGGCCGACAGCTTGCCGTCCTTGGTCCGTACCGTCCAGCCGTCTTTTTCGTCCTGGTGGCCGTCCGGACCGCCGACGTTGATCATCGGCTCGATCGTAAACGCGACGCCCTGGGGCAACCGCTGGCGTCGGCCTTCCGGGGTCGGGACGTGCGATATGGTGGGGTCCTGATGGAACTTGCGGCCCAGCCCGTGCCCGACGTAGTCCTTGACGACCGTGAAGCCGCGAGCGTGGGCCAGACGCACGATGGCCGAGCCAATGTCCGACACGCGGCAATTCGGCTTGATGGTGTCGATTGCGATCCACAGGCAATCGAACGCGCACTGGGTGACGCGGCGAGCTTCCTCCGAGACATTGCCGATCAGGAAGGTCTCGGATTGGTCGCCATGCCAGCCGTCGACGATGGTCGTGATGTCGACGTTGACGATATCGCCGTCCCGCAGCACGTAGTCGCCGGGGATGCCGTGGCAAATGACTTCGTTCACACTGGTGCAGCAACTCTTCGGGTACCCCTGGTAATTCAGCGAGGCCGGGATGTGCCCGTGGTCCAGCGTGTACTCATGCACCCGCCGGTCGATCTCGCCGGTCGTGATGCCAGCTTGAATGTACGGCCGGATGAAGTCCATGACTTGGGCATTGAACCGTCCTGCTTCCCGCATGCCAGATCGCTTTTCCCGCTCGGCTTGCTGCCGTTTGCTTCGTCGCATCAACATCGAATTCTCTCGTCGACACCCTCGTTCCGAATTGGTCTGAGCCCCGGACATAAAGTAACATAGTCTGGTGTCCAAAAACATGCCAGAGGCAGGCAAATTCCATTCTTGGGGGCCCCGAAAGGAGACTTGCAGCATGATGAGTTTGGAACCCGTTCGTCATTCGTCATTTGTCACTGGTGATTGGTCATTCGTCACTGGTCCTTGGGAAGTGATGACGCGTCAACGGTCCTTGGCGGTCGTGTTGGCGGTCCTGGCGGGGGCGGCCAGTTGTGCGGCCGCCGATTCCGCCGGCCAGGCAGCGCCCGAGGGGCCCACGGTCCGCGTGCTGGTCGCTTATCACTCCCGCCGCGGGAACACCGAGGCGATGGCGGCCGCTGTCGCCGAGGGAGTTCGGCGCGTGCCTGGCGTTTCCGTGACGGTCAAGCGGGTCCAGGATGCGACGCAGGCAGATCTGCAAGCAGCCGACGGCCTCGTGCTCGGCTCGCCGACCTATTTTGCCGACATCGCGGGCGAAATGAAGGTGGTCATCGATGACTGGAACTGGAAATGGAAAGTCGATTTCACGGACAAGGTGGGCGGGGCCTTCGCCACCGGCGGCGGCCAGACGGGCGGCAAGGAGCATACCGTCATTTCGCTGCTGCTGTTCATGCTGAACAACCGCATGATCGTGGCGGGGCCGCTGTACCAGGATGCGGAAGGCGAAGACAGCTGGGGCGAAATCGGCGCCACGGCGATGACCGGACCGTTGGACCCCGGAGTCGGTGACGGGGAAGTCGACGCGGCGCGGCGACTGGGCGAACGCGTGGCGCGGGTGGCGAGACGCGTCAAGGGCAACGCCGCGGCGACGAAGTGAACGGACGAAAACGCCAACTCATAGGGCGTCTTCGCCCGTTTCGCCGGTGCGGATCCGGATCACGTTTTGCAGGTCGGACACGAAGATCTTGCCATCGCCGATTTCGCCGGTCGGAGCGGCCTGCAGGATCGTGTCGACGACTTTCTGCAGGTTGTCGTCCGAACAGGTGATCTCGATCTTGACCTTGGGAACGAAATCCACGGTGTACTCGTTCCCGCGATACCGCTCGGTCTGGCCTTTCTGGCGGCCGAATCCGCGGACTTCCAGGACCGTCATCCCGTGAATGCCCGTGCTGGTCAGCGCCTCTTTGACGTCGTCCAACTTGAAGCTGCGAATGATGGCCTCGACTTTTTTCATCGCCTGTTCCTCTTAGATGTAGATGTAGCCTTCTTCGCCATGTTGGCTCAGATCCAGGCCCTGCGTCTCCTGCTCTTGCGACACGCGCAGTCCCATCACGGCGTCGAGCAGTTTGAGCAGTATCAACGTGGCCACCGCCGCCACGACGTAGGTGACCAAGGTAGCGACGATCTGGCCGACCAGCAACCGGCTGCCGCCTTCCAACAAGCCCAGCGGCTGGCCGGCGTCCATGTCGGTGCAGGCCCGCGTGGCAAACACGCCGGTCAGGAGGGCGCCCAGCGTGCCGCCGACGCCGTGCACGCCGAAGGCATCCAGCGAATCGTCGTACCCGAACTTGGCCTTGATCGTCGTACAGGCCAGGAAGCAGACCACGCCCGCCGCCGCGCCGATCACCAGGGCGGGCATCGGGTTCACGAAGCCTGCGGCCGGTGTGATGCAGACCAATCCGGCCACGGCGCCGGAACAGGTTCCCAGAATCGTCGGCTTGCCGCGCGAAAACCACTCGGCGCCAGCCCAGCTGAGCGCTCCCGCCGCAGCCGAGAAATGCGTGGCGGCAAAGGCGCTGGCGGCCATTTCGTCCGACATCAGGGCGCTGCCGGCATTGAAGCCGAACCAGCCCACCCACAGCATGGCGGCGCCCAAGGCGGTATAGGTCAAGTTGTGCGGCGGCATCGGCTCGCGGCCGTAACCCAGCCGCCGGCCGATCAGCAACGCTGCGACCAGGGCCGAAACGCCCGAGCTGATATGAACCACCGTTCCGCCTGCGTAATCCAGCGCGCCGCCTGCCAGGCCGGAGCCCTCGGCGCCGGTCTTGACGAACGCCAGCAGGCCGCCGTCCCAGACCCAGTGGCACAGCGGGCAATAAACGAATGTGCCCCACAGGATCATGAACACGACCAGCGTGCTGAACTTCATCCGTTCCGCAAAGGCCCCGCAAATCAGGGCTGGCGTGATGATAAAGAACATGCCTTGAAACAGCATGTGCGTCAGCCGCGGGATCGCGCCTTCCATCGGCGTGACCGCGGCGTTGGCAACCGGATCCCAACTCCGGGCGACGTTCTGCATGAACAGGAATTCGCCATTGCCGAGCAGCGGATGGCTGCCGCCGAAAGCCAGCGAGTATCCCCAAAGGGCCCAGATCACGGTCATCAGGGCCATCAAGAAGATGCACTGCATCATCACGCCCAGGACGTTTTTCTTGCGGACCAAGCCGCTGTAGAACAAGGCTAAGCCGGGCGCGGTCATGAACAGCACGAGGGCCGAACTCGTCAGCATCCACGCGTTATGCCCCGCCAAGGCCGCGGCGTCCGCCTTGTGACTGACCACGTCCAGTGTGGGCGTTTCAACAGGGTCGGCCCACGCGGTTTGCGGCAGCAAGATTCCCAACAACAAACAGCTCGCCCGCGCCAGCGTTCCCCAGGCCGACGCCCATCGTTCAAACTTGTCCATGAAACCGAATACCTCGTTCCGAGTCGTTCGTCGCTTGTTGCAGAGCAGGCAGCCGCCCGATGGAACCACCATCCTGTGCCGGACCCTGCATCGAGGCCTCGCACGCCCCGCCCCGGAGGCCGAACGGACAACGCTTGACGGGCGGCAGTCTGCGCTGGGGGAGCAGGCAGGTTGCCGGCGACCACTCGGTGGTGCGGGCTGTCTCGTTGGTCCCACGCGACGGGCCTTTGCCTGGGGCGAGGCCTCGACTTGGAAACCAACAAGATAACGGCCCGCGCGTTCCGCGTAAAGGTGCGGGACCGACATCCGGGACGGACATCCGGGACCGGCTGCAGCGTCGCAGGGATGGCCCGAAGGGGCTTTCAAGAAGCCCGGACGGCTGGGGCGGGGAAATCGTTGTATACCGTGCACGCGTGGCGGTGGATCGTTTAACCCCATATTTCGCACCCCATTTTAGAGTCAAACCGCGTGGGCGGAAACGGCAGGGTCGGAATTACGCAGGAGGACGCGGGAGGCGTTGGCTGAGGATCT
>CAIYOB010001382.1 GCA_903927685.1 uncultured Planctomycetaceae bacterium | reverse complement strand
GCAGCGGCGGCCGGCGCCTCGATGACGTTTCTTCTCAACCGGTCCCATGCGGCGTTCCGCACGCTGTGCTTTGCGTTGTTCAGGGCCAAGAGTAAGGAAGCCAACAGGATGTATGTCACGGCGGCAAGGATCGAAGCACGCAGATTGGATTTCCCTCGGCAACGTGAATTGACAAATGTGACGGCGGCCCAAACTGGGGCCACAATCGCCAGTTCCACAACACGTCCCTCGAGGAACTCATCTTCGCTGTCAGGACGGCTCAATAACGAGCCAAGCGTAAGCAGGATCGCAAGGGCCGTCAGGCCGACTAACAGGCAGCCTGCTAAACAAGGTCGAGCGTTCTGGGATAGACTTTCCATTTGGCGACCCCCACCCTCGCTGCCCCATCGGCCCGCTGCGAAGCATCCAACGAACTCCCCCGCCACGTCACCTTTGAGCCCCCGGCTGAATTTCCACGACCGCTCGCCGCATTGTACCACCCGGCAAGGGACTGCCACACCACGGAAACCCCGACACGGAAACCCCGTCGCGTCCGCCGATCAGCTGGCCCTGTGGTTGGCGTGGGGTACGTGTCGCCGGCTGCTGCTCGGCCTCCAACGGTGAGCCGGCTCGATTTCACCGGCCGAACTACAGCCGGAGGCGGCCGGCTTCGAGGTGCTGGTCGGTGCGGTGATCATCGATCGTCTAGTCCACGCAATGTGACAGCGACTTGCCGCTCAACTACCCTGCTCCCAGATGCATTGCAGGTAGGCTGTCTCGGCGCCACTCATGTCATCGGACCGTGGCTGCCGCTTGACCGACTTTGGCCATGTGGTGGGTTCGTCGTGGCGAAGCCATTTCAGCGTCCACGTGCCTGGCTTGTCTTCCGCCCGGACGTAACAGCCGAACCCACAGACTTCGCCATCGGGGTAAGTGGCGACAACGAGTCCGAGACCCTGGTATTCATGTTGCCCGAACCCCGGTCCGTGAGCAGAGACGGCGTCTCCGGGTCCCAGCCGACGGCACACTTCGTCCCATGTATCGCCCGTCTTAACGTAAGGTACCAATGCGCGGCTCTTCGTTTCTTCGGAAACGCCCGCCGCGAGGATTGCCTTCACTCGAAGCTGCGCCACCTCCCTTCGCAATCGTTCGATCTCCAACGAACGCTCGGCGACTTGCTGACGGTGATGCCACCAGCCAAAACCGCCGCTGACCAGCAACATAAGCACCAGCCGCGTCCGCAGGCTGAACTGCAGCCAGCGGCGGCAGGGCTTCGGGGTGGTGGTCGTGGCGGTGGTCATCGAACGATCTCGCAATTCGGCAACGCTTTCTGCAGTTCGGCGACGGCCGCGTCGCTGACCAGGGTCTCGTCCAGGGACAGCCACCGGAGTCCCGACGGTCTCCGCAGATGTACCAGTCCGGCGTCCGTGACCTCGGTGTCCGACAGGCCCAGTGCTTGGAGTTGCGCCAAACCTCTTAGGTGTACCAGTCCGGCGTCGCTGACCTCCGTGCTGCTGAGGCACAGTGACCGGAGTTTCGTCAGCCCCCGAAGACGCGCCAGTCCCGTGTCCGTGACCTGGGTGCTGTCGAGGTTCAGCCATTCGAGCTGCGTCAGTCCCCGGAGGCGCTCCGGTTCGACGTCGGTGACCTGGGTTCTTGCGACATTGCCCCCGATTGCGCCTACATGCAAGTCTTCCCCCAACAACGCCGGAAACCAAAGGGGACATTCTATTCTAGATTTCCCCGGGCTGCGAGGCCGCGTGCCGACACGCCTGCCGACACTCAGGCCCGTCGCTTCTTATCGGCCACCGGTTCCCCGTCGGCGGGCTCGCAGAAACGCGCGGAGCGGCGCGAGGATCGGCCGCTGGGTCTCCAACAGCAGGTATTCGATCCCGTGGCGCGTCAGTTGTTTCTTCTCGTCCCGGTCGTGCAGCCAGCGGCGCAGGCCGGAGGCAAAGAACGAGTGGCCGGTCTCGGCTTCCCGGCCGCGGAACAGGCCGGCCCCCCGGACTCCGGTCTCGGCCGGATCGCGGAAGTGCAACACAATGCACTCGTGCTCCTGGGCCACCAGCCGCAGGGCGGGAATGGCCTCCGGGTCGTGCAGGTCGCTGAGCACCAGCAGGGCACTGCGGCGGTTTAAGGTCGGCAGCAGTTCCCGGACTCGGCGTCCCAGCAGGGTGCCTTCTAGGAAGCCGTGCCGACGCAGACGATGGGCCCATTGCATGACGTCGTTGCGGCGCAAGGTCGGCGAGACGCGCAGCTCCCGCTCGCCGCAGGCGATCAGCCCCACGGGGGTCAGCCGCGACTGGGCGGCCAGGGCAACGCCCGCGGCGATCCGCACGGCCCAGGCGTACTTGCTGAGCGTCAGCGAACTGACGCACATCGACGCGGACGTATCCAGCAACAGGTACAGCGGGATCTG
>CAIYOB010001381.1 GCA_903927685.1 uncultured Planctomycetaceae bacterium | reverse complement strand
GTGGATCGGTGGCCTGGTTTGCTGCCTGCTGTACATCGCGACCGTCTATGTCCTGCGCGATCCGCTGTTCGTGTACGCGGTCGAGGCCGGGGCGACGCTTACGCTGATGCTGTTGCTGGCCGTGTTCGGCCGAGCGGGCGACACGTCGTTCCTGGCGCTGACGCTGATGGCGTTGGGGCTGGCCTCAATCCACGTCGAGCGGGCGTTTGCCCCGGACGGCGAGCCCTTCACCCGCCAGCGGTTCGGGCTGCCGTTCTTCTGGTCGGGGCATGCCCAAGTCGGCGCCGGGCTGCTGGTCCTGCTGGGGACCCAAATCGTCGGCTGGCTGGCCGAGCCGCCGGGGAGCGAGCCGTTTCTGGGGATCACGTGGCAAGGGAACTGGCTGACGGAGTACTATCTGCTGGCCGGCGGTT
Source organism: uncultured Planctomycetaceae bacterium (assembly GCA_903927685.1). Next base: position 1,660 of record CAIYOB010001381.1, on the reverse strand, counting down.
TGTGGCTGGCCGGCGTCTACGCCTATCTGTACTCGGATCTGGTCGTGCGGCGCGTGGGAGTCTACACCTGCCTGGGCGCATTTTGCCTGGTGATGGCGGAAGCCACCATCGCCGGCCGCTGGTTGCAGGCCGAGGGCTGGATCGCAGTCCTGGCCCTGACCGCACTGGGCGTCAATCTCGTGCAGATCTTCTGGGCCAAGGCCGACGAGCGAATCAGCCGCGTTCTGCCGGCCTTGGCAATGGTCCTGGGCACGCTGCCGATCTTGATGGGCGTGTGGCTGCACATCCGCGCCACGAGCACGATCCTGGCCGAACTGCGGTGGGGACACGAAACCGGCGCGACGTTTGTCGTGGTCATGCTCTTGGTGGCGATCTGCAATCGGATGTCGGCGTGGCTGTTCCAAACTTCCTCGCCGCGCTGGTCGGCGGTGAACCTGTTCGGCAGTGCTGGCGCGTTGCTGCTCGCGGCGGCCGGGATGTTGCGCGTGCTGGAGATGCGGCTGTGGACCGAGCAAGCGCCCTGGTTGATGCTGGTGCCGATCCTGTACCTGGTCGCCGCCCGCTTGTGGCGCGGACACCCGGTGGAACGGCCGCTGGGGTGGGTGGCACATACGGCCGCGGCCGTGATCCTGTTCCACGTCCTGATCGCCGCCCTGGAGATCGTCCAGCGGGTGGTCCAGCCCGTGCGGGAATCGCCCGACAATCTCATCCTGGGGCTGGTATTTGCGGAAGCCGCGTTGTTCTACACGCTGGCGGGCATCTTTCGCCGCCGCAGCATCAACGTCTACTTCGCCGCCGCGGCAGCTTGCGGCGCGCTGTGGCAGTTCCTGGGGTACTTCGGTGTCCCCGGTCCGTACTACACCATGCTGTACGCCGTGCTGGGGACGGCCAGCTTGGTCCTCAGCCGCGTGCTGGGGATCGAACGCGTCCAAGTCTACCACGGTCCGTCGGGAGTCAAGGGCTTGGCTACGCGCGGCCGCGGGCTGGCGCCGTTTCAGATGGGCAACGCCATCCTGCTGATCGCCTCGCTGGCGGCAGTCCTGCAAGGCCTGAATCACATCGCGGCCGGCAGCTACCAGTGGCGTGATCTGTGGGCGCTGACGATCACGACGCTGGCGGCCTTCGGAGCCGTGACGTTGTCGCCCGACGGCTTGTGGCGGCGATTGTACGTCACCGCGACGGTCGCCCTGGCGGGGATCACGTTCCTGACCCTCAACGTGCTGATCAACTTGACGATGTGGCAAAAGCTGGAAATCTTCTGCGTGGCCGTCGGTCTGCTCCTGATGCTGGCCGGCTACGTGGGCCGGTTCCGGGAAGCGAGCGGGACCACCAGCGACCTGGTCAGCGTGGGCCTGTGGCTGGGCAGCCTGCTGGCGACGGTGCCCCTGGTGACCGCCGTCATCTATTACCGGTTCGTCGCCGCACCGGCGGTCCATTTTTCCCCGGTCGACGAATTCGCCTTGTTCACCGTGACGGTGCTGATGCTGGTCACCGGCTACAGCTGGCAGATCAAGTCGACGACGTTCTTCGGCGGCGTGTCGCTGGTGTTGTATCTGATGATCATCATCGTGTCCCTGGGCTGGCAGCAGCAAGTCGCCGCCGGCGTGTATCTGGCGGTCGGGGGCGCGGTCCTGTTCGGGCTGGGGATCGCACTCAGCAT
>CAIYOB010001380.1 GCA_903927685.1 uncultured Planctomycetaceae bacterium | reverse complement strand
CGTTGGCCTGGTCGAGTGCTCCTGCCCAGGCGGCGGACGGCCAGCGGTGGGCAGTGGTCGTGGGGGTGAACCAATACGTCCAGCTAAGCCATTTGAACTTCTGTGTGGCCGACGCGCGGAAGCTGCGGGACCAGTTGGTTTCGGCTGGCTTTCCGGCGGACAACGTGTTCCTGCTGGCGGACGGGCCGGATGCGCGATCCCAGCCCAATCGGGCAAACATCCAGCGGCAGATCGGTTCGGTGTTGGCCGTGGCCGCCCAGGACGATCTGGTGCTGGTCAGCTTCAGCGGTCACGGGGTGCACCTGGACGGCAAGAGCTACTTCTGTCCGGCGGAGGCCAGTCTGGACGATCCGCAGACCACGATGGTGCCGCTGGAGCTGATCTACCAGCAGTTGGAGGCTTCGAAGGCCCGGCAGAAGCTGCTGCTGGTGGACGCCTGCCGGAACGACCCGCGTCCGTCCGGCAGTCGGGATGCCACGTCGCATCAACGGAGCTTGAAAGGCTTGGCGGACCAGCTGGCGGCGGTGCCGGCCGGGATCTTGGCGTTGAGCAGTTCGGCGGCGGGCCAGATTTCCTGGGAGGACGAACAGTTCGGGCACGGGGTGTTCATGCACTACGTGATGGAAGGCTTGTCGGGCCAGGCGGACGTGCAGGGCAATCGCGACGGCGCGGTGTCGCTGCTCGAGTTGTACGCGTATTCGGAACTGCAGACCAAACGCTGGGTATTGCGCAACAAGCCGGGATACCTGCAGACGCCGGAGCTGCTGGGGAAGATCACGGGAGATTTTCCCTTGGGGCGCAAGGCGTCGCCGCCGCTGGCACAGGCCCCTTTTTCGGCCACGGCGGCCCGCGGCCATCAGCAGGCGTGGGCGAAATACCTGGGCCAGCCGATCGACTTGACGAACACTCAGGGAATGAAACTGACGCTGATCCCGCCGGGCGAGTTCGTGATGGGCTCGACGCTGTCGGCGGAGGAGATCGACCGGCGTCTTCCGGGAGGCAAGCCCGAGTACTACGCCGATGAACACCCGCACCACGCGGTCCGTCTGACGCGGCCGTTCTACCTTGGCACGCACGAAGTGACGGTGGCCGATTTCCGCCGCTTCGTGACCGCGACGGGCCACAAGACGACGGCAGAGAAAGAAGGCAACGCCCTGGGCTATAAGGACGGGAAATGGGAAGAGGTGGCGGGATTGAACTGGCAGCAGCCGGGCTTTGACCAGCAGGACACGCATCCGGTGACGTGTGTCAGTTGGGAGGATGCGAGTGCGTTCTGCCAATGGCTGAGCCGGGAGGACGGCCGCAGTTACCGGCTGCCGACGGAAGCGGAATGGGAGTACGCCTGTCGAGCCGGGACGGAAACGATCTTCTTCTGGGGTGACGATCCGGATGCTGGCGAAGGCTATCTGAACGGGGCCGACGAGACCGGCACGCTTGACGGCCGGAGTTGGGCGTACAAGTTCAACTTCAAAGACGGTTACGCGGCGACATCGCCGGTGGGACGGTTCAAGCCGAACGCGTTCGGGCTGTATGATGTGCTGGGGAACGTGAACGAGTGGTGTCACGATTGGTCGGACGGCAGTTACTACGCGGCGTCGCCCGTGGACGATCCGCCGGGGGCTGCGGCGGGCTCGCTCCGCGTGCGTCGCGGCGGCAGCTGGAGCTACGAGCCGGGGTTCTGCCGGTCGGCGTATCGGATCTACGCCACGCCTGGTTACCGGAGCGTCTCCCTCGGGTTCCGCGTGGCCTCAAGTTCGGTGGATGCGAGCAAGTAGAGCCAGTCCAGCAAGAGCGGAGCCTTCCGCGCAGGCCGAAACGCCTATCGTGCGCAGCGGAGCGGAGCCGAGAGGCGTTTCGAGCCGTAGCGGAAGGCGTAGCGGTCACGTAGCCGGTTCTCAGAGACCGGATTCGAGTCTCGCAGAGACTCGTCTACGTGTAGGCGGCGCACGCCGCCGTGGGGTCTGGGGCGTAGCCCCAGCGAAGTTCGAAAGCACAGGAGTTAAGATAGGCAGTTTCTGTATTTACTAAACGCATTTCCATCGAGGTGAGCCGATGCAGTTCCGCGTGTTCTCGCTTCCTGCGGCAGGCGATGTCGAAGCCGAAGCGGCGTTCAACACGTTCTTGCGGAGCCACCGGGCCGTGTCCGTGCAACGGGAACTTGTGCAAAACGGTGGTTCTGCCCACTGGTGCTTCTGTGTCGAGTACATCGAAGGCCCGCAAGGGACTGTGGTCGAAAAGGGCGAAGGCCGCCGTCGGGTGGACTACAAAGAGCGGCTTTCCGGCCCGGACTTCGCGTTGTTCGTCCAATTGCGCGATTTGCGAAAGAAAATGTCCGTGGAGGAAGCGATTCCCGTGTACGCCATCTGCACGAACGAGCAGTTAGCCGCGATGGCCGAGCGGCGGCCAACGTCGATTTCCGAGCTAAGAGCCATCGAAGGGCTTGGGGACGCCAAGGCGGAGACGACACGCCTGGCAACCGGAACAATAACCTCGGGTTCCGCGTGGCCTCAAGCTCGCTGGACAGCGAACGCATCCACCGAACAGGACAAAGTCCCGTCCCCGGACAACACGTAGACGAGTCTCTCCGAGACTCGCCAACCCGTCTCGGAGAGACTGGGCTACGTGAACCGGGGCGAATCCGAGAGCACGGGCGGGGCTGGTAGCCCGCCGAGGCGAACGTCCCGCCCGTGCGTTTTTCCGAAAAGTCGCTGGCACAAGGAGTTAGGAACACGAATGCACGGCACGAACCCAGCCCCGGAGGGGCGACAGCCTGTAGCCAGGGGCGCGAGCCCCTGGATTGGATTGCCGGCCGCACACGAATTCCAGCCCCGGAGGGGCGACAGCCTGTAGCCAGGGGCGCCAGCCCCTGGATTGGATTGCAGGCCGCACACGGAATCCAGCCCCGGAGGGGCGACAGGGGGCACCGAAACGGCGCGAGATGATGACGCTCAACGAGGAACCAATCGATGCACCGGCGAAATGGGATGATCTCTCAAACGACCGGGGCGCACGGGGTGACGCTCCTGCCTCCCCCTGTCGCCCCTCCGGGGCTTACCCGCGGCGGATCGTCGCGCGGCCAGGGGCTGGCGCCCCTGGCTACATCCGGCCGCCCCTCCGGGGCTACTCGGCGGGCGATCGCCGGGGATTCCGAAACGTCCAGGGGCTGGCGCCCCTCGCTACCTCAGTTTCTTCGCCCCCCGCGCGCAATTCGGTTCCGCCGGCTGCGTCTTCCTGACAGCGTGACAGAATCCGTCCTGATGAGCATGGAGTCCCGGCAATGAGAACTTTCTCCGTCTTGCTGCTCGTTTTCTTGGTCGTCGCCGCGGCCCAAACGCCGGCCCAGGAGCCTTCCTATTCCCAACCGGGCGGCCAGCTGGCCATCCTGATCGGCGTGGACCAATACCGCCACGCCCCGCCGCTGCAGTTTGCCGTCAGCGGCTCGCTGCGGATTGCCCAGACGCTGCGGCGTTACGCGGGCTACCGCACGGCGGACGTGCTGCAACTGGTCGACGCGGCGGCCGATCCGGCGTTTCATCCGACGCGGGCCAGCCTACAGGCGGAACTGCCCCGCTGGCTGTCCAAGGCCGGAGCGGGCGACCAGGTGCTGATCGCCTTCAGCGGCCACGCGTATCGGGCCGACGACGGACAATGCTACCTGGCGGCCCTGGACACGAACCCGGCCGACCTGCCCGGAACCGGCCTGAAGGTGTCCTGGCTGCGCGACCAACTGGCCGCGTGTCCGGCCCGCGCCAAGCTGTTGCTGCTCGACACGCGGCAGCGGCGACCCGACCAGTCCGCCGACGAAGCGCCTGGCGTCTCGGCCGCCGAACTGGCCGGATCGTTGCAGAGCCTGCCGGGCCTGACCGTGCTGGCCGCCTCGGCCGCCGGCCAGCCAAGCCTGATCTGGCCTGAGCAACAGCAAACGCTGTTCGCGTTCTGGCTGGCCGAAGCGTTGAAAGGCTACGCCGACGCCGACCGGGACGGCCTGGTGACCAGCGAGGAACTGGCGGGCTACGTCCAGCGGAACGTGGCGGCGGTCGCCAAGCAGCAATTCTCCGCGGACCAGCAGCCCCAGCAACTGGGCCTGCCCCCCGAGGACGATCAGGCCGCCGCCGTGGTGCGCGTCCAGCCCCAGTCGCTCAAACGACTGCTGGCCGACCTGGCCGAGCACCTGGCGATCCGGATGCAACTGGACCAGCACCACCGGCTGGGCGTGCTCGAGTTCACCACTGCCACGCCGGCCGGCGAGGTCCTGGGGTCCGAATTCGGCGTGCTGGGCCGGTACTGCGGCACGGAACTGCACCAGCAGCTGGCCGCCCGCGGCACGGGCCAATTCGAGGTGGCCGACCAGCGGCGGATAGAGACCGCCCTGAAGGAGCTGAATTTCGGCACCAGCCAGCTCGGCTCCGAATCGGCGCTCAAGCAACTTGGCGCGCAGGCCGGCCAGCTGCCGGTCGTGGCCGTCGGCACCTTGACCGGCCGCGAGGATCGCCAGCTGACGATGCGCTGCCAACTGCTGCGAACCGACGGCAGCGGCGTGGCGGGCGAAGTGTCCGGCACGGCTCGGCTGAACGATTCCGAATGGGCCATGCTGGGGCGGAGTGTGAACGTCGAGCCGGCCGATCTGGCCCCGCCCCCCGACGCCCCGGCCAACGCCGTGCCGACCCAAGTGTCCGACGTCGGCGAACTGGACCAGCGTTCGCAAACCGCCCACCCGCTGGCGGACCAGAAATTCCCGCTGCGAGTCCGGGTCATGGTCGGCGACGACGAGCGGCAGGGCGTGTTCCGGGACGGGGACCTGCTGGTGCCGCTGCGGCCGGGCGAGGTGTATCGGATCGAAATCGAGAACGGAACCGATCAAGGCGTGTTCCTGCGGCTGCTGGTGGACGGGTTGAACACGCTGCCCGAGCGGTTGGCGGCCAAGGGGATCAACATCGAGGCCGCGCCGGGAACCGGCTGGGCCGCGGCCCAGCCGGTGAACCTGGCCGAAGCCCAAGCCTGGTGGCTGGACCCGCCGTCCGGGAACCAGAAGTCCCAGGTGTACGAGGTCCGCGGATTCTTTTCCCAAGTGGGCCAGGACGCCAAGTACAATGCGTTCCGCGTGGTGGACGCCCCCGAGTCGCAAGCCGCCCGGCTGGGGTTTGCCGACCAGGCGGGGCTGATCACGGCCGCGTTCTACCGGGCGATCCCCAAGCCGGCCGGAGGCGGACGCGGTGGGCTCGGCACCGCCTTGGGCGACGAGTACCAAACGCAGACGGACCGGTATACCGGCGACAGGATTCCCGGCCCGCTGCAAGCGGTGATCCATCTCCGGTATGTGGATGCGGGCACGGAACCTTAAGGTGTAGGAGCATCTTCCATGCGTCATCTTCTGCTGATCGGTTCCGTGTTCCTGTGCCTCGTTCTCTCGCGTTGGGCGATTGGCGCCGAGGAAGGCCGGAAATGGGCGGTGATCATCGGGGTGAACGAGTACCTGGACCCCAAGATCCCGCCGCTGAAATTCTGTGTGGCCGACGCGCATCGGGTGTTCGATGCGCTGACGCAGCAGAGCGGTTTCGATCCGGACCACGTGCTGCTGATCGTGGACGATGCGGCCAAGGCGCACCAGCGTCCGTTGCGGATGAACTTGCAGACCCAGATCGGCGACTGGCTACAGCATGCGCGAGCGGAAGACACCGTGGTGATCCACTTTTCGGGCCACGGGTTCGTGGACGAGGCGACCGGCGAGGGGTTCCTGGGTCCGACCGACTGTTTGAAGACCGACCTGCGGGGCACGGCCTTTCCCACGGCGCGTCTGCATCAGATGCTGCGGGATTGTGCGGCGCGGCAGAAGTTGCTGATCCTGGACTGCTGCCACGCGGGCGCGGTGCGTTCGGGCGCAGCGACCGGCTCGACGGGCGAGGAGCTGAGCCAAGCGTTCGCCCAGGCGCAGGGCCTCGTGACGCTGGCCAGTTGCCGCAAGGACGAGGTGTCGTACGAGTGGGAGCCGAAGGGCCAGGGGCTGTTCACGTATTTTTTGACGGAAGGCCTGGGTGGCGGTGCGGACTACGACCG
>CAIYOB010001379.1 GCA_903927685.1 uncultured Planctomycetaceae bacterium | reverse complement strand
CAACGACTGGATGGCCGATGTCACGTCCAGGTCCACGCCCAGGTGGCGCAGGCGGCCAAAGCCGGTGGTAATGTACAGCGTGATGTACTCGTTGGCCGGCCCGCCGGGGAACCAGGGCCCAGAGGACAACGCTGCGACCTATCTCGAGCGGGCTAGGCAGGACTTCGTTGCCATCGAGAAGGCCCTCGCGGCACTCTCCGAACGCGAATCCTATCAACGCGGGCAGCTCGACACGGCCGAGATCACGACCTTGGAGGAGGTGCTCGACGCTCATGCCGACGCGGTCCGGCTCGCGGAACAAGCGGCCGCGTGCCCCCACTACGACCCGCAACTCGACTATTCCTTGAGCGCGTCCAAGTTCACCGCGGCCTGGATCGAGCACGCCACGCCCATTCGGAGCGCCGTCCGGCTCCTGAACCAGCGGACGATGATTCTCCTGGCCCAGGGGAAATGTGACGAGGCGGCGGGTTGCGCAAGGGCCATGCTGCGGTTGGCTCGTCACGCGGATCAGCAGCCCGTGTTGGTCGGCTATCTGGTAGCTTGGATGTCATGACGGAGCAGATCTCGCTGGTTCAATCGCCCGCCGCCGATCGCTCCGCGATCGGTCATCCCACCGTGCCTCGCCCCCGTAGCCCGTGGACGACCTTGACGGACCTGCTCGTGCCCACCATCCAGGCGACGGGCCATACGACCCGCCAGACCATCGCGATGCATCGCTGCCTTCGCATGCTGAACGCGGTGACGCGGCTCGAACAGCGCGGCGTCCCGGTGACAGGGTTGGCCGACCTGAGCCTGCCGCCCGCGGAAACCGCCGATCCGTTCAGCGGCCAGCCGCTGTGCATCAAGAAACTGGGGGAGCATTGGGTGATTTACTCGGTGGGCGCGGACTTGAACGACGATGGCGGACAACTCGCCGCTGACGGCCAGCCCGTCCGCGGAACCGACCTGGGCCTGGGACCGGTCCCCGCCTTGCCCGCGCTCAAGTAGCCTGGCCACTCGATCGTCGGGTGCCCAATTCGTTCCGGCGAAATCCAAGCAGTATCTCTCGGTCAGGACGCGGCCGATCAGTGCGGCGCGATGGTCATGGAGCAACTCATCGACTGTTCCTCGCGAGAATGCAGACCGCCAAGGAATTGCACCCAATGTCATTTTTGACGCCTTGACCCGCCGCAAACCAGATCGTGGCGCGGGTGGCTCATCGCTCGACGCCGAACTGGCCCACACGGAGTCGCGCCACGGGCCGGACTCAGACTTGTTGCGACTGGAATACCGGCGGGAGGTGTTCCGCTGGGCTGCGCGGCAGGTCCGCCTGTCATGACGATCCAAGATACGATCCAAGATACGAGGGTGGCCTTCGTCGGGACAGATGCCTATACTGACTCTGTCGCACAATGCCCGGCGCCACGTTGACTCGGCCGCAGGTCAATGTGCGCCGCACCTTCCCGCCCCGGCAACGTACAGGAACGGCAGCTACCCACTCCAATCCATGAGCACCTGGTCACCATCCCAAGCCGTCGAGCTGCCGCGAATCGCGGTCACGATGGGCGATCCGGCCGGCGTCGGGCCGGAACTCTGCCTGCGGCTGTTGCAGGACGACCAGGTGGCCCGGTCCGCGACGCCGGTTGTCTTCGGCGACGCCAGCGTCCTGCGGCGCGTCGCCCGGCAGTGCGGTCTGCCGGAGCCGGCGTTGGTCGTCGAGCCCCAGTGGTGGCGGCGGAACGGTCGGGAACTGCGGCAGGCGACGGTCCTGGATCTGCAAGCGATCGCTGCGGACGCGGTTCGGCCCGGGGCAGTCGACGCGGCGACCGGCCGGGCTTCCTACCGCTACATCGAGGCCGCCATTGCCGACGCCCTGTCGGGCCTGATCTCGGGAGTGGCGACGGGGCCGATCCACAAGGAGGCGTTGCACGCCGCGGGAATTCCGTTTCCCGGCCACACGGAGATTTTCGCCGACCGGACCCGTGCGGCCCGCTCGTGCATGATGCTCACGTCGGACGCGATCACCTGCAGTCTGGTGACAACGCACATCGGGTACCGCGACGTGCCGGGGCAGCTGAGCGCCGAGCGGATTCTGGAGGTGATTCAGTTGACCGCCGAGGCCATGCAACGCATTCGAGGCCGGCCCGCGCGGCTGACGGTTTGCGGACTGAATCCCCACGCGGGAGAACATGGCTTATTCGGCGCCGGGGAAGAGGAGCGGATCATTGCGCCGGCCGTGGCGGCGGCTCGGCAACAGGGTTACGACGTGCAGGGGCCCCTGCCGCCCGATACGGCGTTCCTGCCGCCGCGCCGGCAGAGCACCGACGCCTTTGTCTGCATGTACCACGACCAGGGGCTGATCCCGCTCAAGGCCCTGGCCTTTGACACGGCCGTGAACATCACCCTCGGGCTGCCGATTGTCCGCACGTCGGTCGACCACGGCACGGCGCTGGATATCGCTTGGACGGGCCGCGCGCAGGCCGGCAGCCTGGTCCAAGCCGTCCTCCTGGCCGCCCGCCTGGCCGGCGGCTAGTCGGGGCGTCCTGCGCTGCACGCGGTTGACCCCGACTAAAATCGGAACCCCCAACGAGAGTAGGTAAGGCTCCCACTCGCTGGCGCTTCGGGCTACAGTAGGGTACTGCAGAATGAGTTGTCTTCATTCGCGTGCAGCGTAGCGGGCGCGGGCCGAGATGAATACGGTTCGAAATCCGACATTTGCCGCAGTGCCCGCACGTTGGGGCTCAGGAACGCCGAAATGCGACTATCCGGAAAACGATACGACGGGCCAAATTGGCAGGCGACCTACCGGGTGGCGGAGGCGGTTGTCACCCCCGAACGCATTGCCTTGGATTGGATCGAGCAGGGGGTGCGATATCACTTGCTGGCGCACTCCCGGGATGGCGGGCTGACCTACCAGGGCAACTACGGGATGTTTCGCCCCGAGGAGCAGTGGACGATCGAGCTTACTCGGTACACGGCCGTCGATGGGTCGGTGGTCCTGTTGGCCAAGTGGTACGAGAAGGATCGGGGAAACGAGGGGACTTCGCTGTTCGAGTTGAGTTGAGCGTATCCTGTCGGGCGCGGACTCTCGCTGCGAACTCGAACGTTGCTAACGTGCCGGAGGCGGCGGCAGCTTGCCCTGCCGGAACAACTCGCTGAACGTGGGCGACTTGGCGTCGTAGGGATCGCTCCGCAGCGCGCCCACTTCGTCCATGGCCTCCCGGATCTTCTGCTTGTCCCCCTTGTCGAATTTGCTGATCCGCAACGCCAGCTGGCCGCCGTAGCGCGTGAACTTGCGTGTGTCGTCGCCGGGGTGGCAGATGGCACAGCCGGCTTGCTCGACGGCGATCAGCAGGGTGACGTCGGCAGGCTCCTTGCTGTCGGGCTTCACATACTTGGCCCTCAATTCCGCGTAAAACGGCTTGATCGCGTGGACCGGCGAAGCCGCAACGGCGAACACCAAGGCACCCGCCGCGCTGGCCGCGAACACACGTAGGACTGCTCGTGGCATCCGCATCTCTCCTCCGTAGCCAAGCTCCCCCGTCGCCGTTCCCCGAGCTGACCAGTGTACTCCAAGCCCTGGCGGACCAAAACCACCCCACCGATGTCCGACAACCCCGCCGATGTCCGGCTGTCGGGTTGACATTTCTGCCCTGTTCGGTAATCCTGCCCTGATGGACAAACCCGAGGACGGAAGCCAAGGACCACCCGCGACCAGCGAATCGGAGGCGGCGGGACACATCATCGCTCAGCTGCGCATGTCCGAGGAGAAATTCGCCGCGGCCTTTCACGGCAATCCTGCACCCATGGCCATCAGCGGGGTCTGGGACGGGCGGTTCGAGGAGGTCAACACGGCCTTCCTGGAACTGCTTGGCTATGAGCGGAGCGAGGTGATTGGCGTCTTGCCGCGGGACTTGGGGCTGTTCGTCGACCCCAGCCAGCGTGACGCAGCCCTGCAGATCCTGCAAAAGTCCCGGATCTTGCGGGGGGTTGAAATCCGGGTTCGCACCAAGCAGGGGCGGATTCTCCACGGGCTGTTCTCCGGTCAACTGATCCAGTTGCAAACGCGGCTTGTGCTGTTGACAGCCATGATCGACATCACGGACCGGAAACAGGCGGAGGAGCAACTTCGCAGACAGAATGAAATGCTCAAGCGGTCCCTGTTGGCCAGCGACAGCGAGCGGCAGATGCTGGCTTACGAGATCCACGACAGTCTGGCCCAGCTGATCGCGGGGGCCTTGTTTCAGTTTCAAGCGGCGGAGGCGGCTCAGGCGCCAGGAGCGTCAACCGCGACCGAGGCTTTCCAGGAGGGACTCCGCGTCTTGCGGGAAAGCCATCGGGAGGTGCGCGGTCTGATTCGCTCGGTCCGCCCGCTGACGCTCGATGAAATGGGCGTTGTGGCGGCCATCGCCCATTTCCTGCATGGCTTCCAGGACTCCCCCGGCCTGCAGATTGAATTCCACACCGCGGTCGAATTCGACCGGCTGCAAGCGATCGAAGAGAATTCCATCTACCGCATCATCCAGGAAGGCGTCGCCAATGCCCGCCGGCACAGTCAGAGCGACAAGATCCGTATCCAGCTGTTGCAGGACGGCGACCGGCTGTGGATCACGATCCAGGATTGGGGCTGCGGGTTTGTGTACCAGGAGACCGACCAGAGCCATTTCGGCCTGGAGGGGATTCGCCAGCGTGCCCGGATGCTCGGCGGGCACGCCGAAATCCTGACAGCGCCGGGCGAAGGCACGCGGATCCGGGTGGAACTGCCCGTGCTGCCCCGCGACGAGGACGACGCCGCAGGCTGACGACGGGCGCAAACCGGCCGGGCGCAAACCGGCCACCCGCACGGCCGCGGCCCGACAAATCGGAGGACTCTCGATGGTGTTTCTGATCCGGATCACCGTGTTGCTCGGCGGCTCCGCGTTGTTCGCGGGCGAGGCACCGGACACAGCGGACAGCCCCGCGCTGGTCCGCCCCAAGACTCGGGACACGCACCTGCGAAACCCGGGGATGGGGTTCATTTTCTATTCCACGGTCGGCCGGGAGAAACTGCCCGATCTGGCGGACGTCGTGTTTGCGTGCGTGCCGGTGTGGAGCCAAGTGGAACAGGCCCGGGGGCAATACGACTGGGACATCCCGCAGATCCGCGGCGTCGCCGAATTGGCGGCCCGGCACCAGCGCCGCTGGGCGATCCGGATCATGCCCAGCTTTCAGGGCCACAAACAGCCGATTCCCGCGTGGCTGGTCGAGGCCGGCGTCCCGCTGTATCCGGCGGACCCGAAATGGCTCGCCCACTTTGGCCAGCACGACCTGTTCGAGCCCCAGTGGTGGCATCCGCTGTACAGCGACGCCCACGCGGCATTCGTGCGGGCCTATGGCCAGCGATTCGACGGCGCACCGGGACTGGAGTTCATCGACATGCGCTACTATGGATTCTGGGGCGAGGGGCACCGGTTTGGCGGTACGGAGCCCTGGCCGGCGGATGTCGACAAGCGGGAACTGATGAAACGGTTCATCGACATGTACGTCGGTGCGTTCCGCAAGACGCCGCTGGTCGTGCAGACCGCCCGCGACCGCGAGGAACCCTATCCCGACGCGACGGCGATCGACTATGCCCTGGAAAAAGGCTGCTGGATGCGCCGCGACGGCTTTGGAGGTTACCTGGACGAGAAGGAAACTCGCCTGCTGGACACCCACTGGCCCCGGCATCCGCTGGTGGCCGAGAACGGCGCGGCGTACGCCGATTACCTGGCGGGCAAGGTGCCGGGCTGGACGATCGACCGCGTCATCGACGAGATGCTGGCCCACCACCTCAGCTACTTTCCCATGGGCTGGGGGCTCCGCGACTGGGAGATTCTGGTCCAGCAGCGGCCTGACCTGGTGCAAAAAGTCTCCCGGCAGATGGGCTACCGGTTCGAGATCGGCGAGGCCTCGTGGCCGCGGGTCGTGAAGCCGGGTCAGACGTTAAGCGTCTCCACCGTCTGGCGCAACACGGCCGTCGCCTGCCTGCCATTCGCCTGGCGGCCGGCGGTCTACCTGCTGGACCACGAGGGAGGACGGCCGGTTGCGAACGCCGTGCAGGCCCAGGCCGATCCGCGCACCTGGCTCGCCGGCCAGGACCAGTCCGTGCCGTTCACCTTGGCCGTGCCGGCCGGCATCCCGCCCGGCCGCTATGCCGTGGCGGTGGGGATCGAAAACGAGCGGGGCGAGCCGGCCATCGAACTGGGGATCGAGGGAGACGACGGTTGTAAGCGATACGTCCTCGGCGACGTCGAGGTGACGGGGGATTAGCCGATCCCCGGCGAAATCCCGCGTAGTGCTCCACCGATCTTGGAGCCCGACACTCTCACGCCAGGGGAATCAACCATGAACGCCGTGGGCTTTATTCCTCCCGCTGCCGTCGCCGTGAAATGGCTCGCGCGGCTTGTGTCATTGCTGTTGTTGGTGCTGGTCGCGATGTTCGTGATCGGCGAGGGGCCGCCGCCGCTGTCCGTGCATTCCGCGGCGTTTTTCGCGATCATGGCCGGTCTGCTGCTCGGCTTGTTCTGGGACGGCGTCGGGGCCGCCGTGATCGTGGCTGGCTTGGCGGCGTTCTACTTGCTGAATTACTGGGCGAGCGGGCGGTGGCCCGGCGGGGCGTTTCCGCTGTTTCTCCTCCCGGCGGCGTTGCTGCTGACCAGCTTTGTGTTGGCTCGCGGAAAACGCGTAGCGCCGCGTTGAGTATCGCCGCGCGAGTCACTCGTGCGCATCCAATTCGGCGATCGGCCATTCGCCCTCGGCCAACGTGTACTGGAACGAGCGGTCGCGGTTGACCCGCTCGACCAGAATGCGGACCCGGTCGGCGGGGGCGCCCGCCGTGACGGCGATGGGCAACCGGAAGGTGGTTGGCACCCCCGGCGCGAGGCTCAGCGGATCGCCGGGGAACACGGCCTGTTCGGCCTGTCCGATCACCTGCCCAGCGTGGTCCAGCAGTTCCACGGCCACGCGCAGTTTCCGATAGCCGAATTCGCCGGAAGGGATGCGGTGTCCCGCGCCGCGATTGGTCAGCGTCAAGGCGACTTCGACCGGCTGGCCCGCGGCATGGGACGCGGCGGGGCGGTCGATCTCGACAGCGCCCGCCGAGACGACGGGACTCCACACGGGAAACGCATGGTTGTGCACGGTCCGCTTAGGATGGATGTACGACAGCACATGGCCTTGGGTCAACCGCTCGCGGTAGCTGGGCATGTGGCACTGGGCGCAACTGCGCTGGTCGCCTGCGGCTGACGCCAGGTACAGCGCCGCGTGCTCGTCGGCCTCCGTCTGGTGGCACAGCCCGCAGAAATCCGAGCACGGCAATCGCACCGCGTCCTCGACGACCGGATGCGGACCGAGCCGGCTGGCGTGCGGTCCGGCATAGGCTTCGCCCAGTTGGTGGCAGGTGCGGCATTCGATGCCGAACTGCCGCTCGTGGTCCCGCAGCTGAGCCGGCTCGCCGGGCGACTGCTCGAGCAGCGGCCGCGAGGCATGGCAGGGCAGACAATCCGTCGCCGAGCGTTCCTCGGTCTCGCGGATGAACTCCGGGTCCGTCCAAGCGATCGCATGCGCCGACCGCTCCCACTGGGCCGCGATGTTCGTGTGGCAGTTGGCACAACCCTGCGGCGTGCGGTCCTGCATTTCGCGCTCCGCCAAGCGGCAGCCGATGACGGCGACCAGCAGGACGAACGAAGCAGCCCGCCAGCCGCGGATTACAGTCGTCGTGGATGCCGGACGGTCCATGACTTGGTTCCTGGCAATGTCACACCACGGACGGTTTGTGGCCATTCGTCCGACGACCGTGACGACGGCGGGAATCAGAAGCCGTAACTTCCGATGAACTCAAAAAGCACCGTTTCGCCAGGCGCCAGATCCTGGTACTCGGTCTTCCAGTGGCTGACCTCCAAGCCGAGAACCAGTTTCTTGGTCACGTCGAACGATACGTTGCCGAACAGAAACGAGTTTTCGGTGCGTCCTCGCGTCTGGACGTCGGTATTCAGCGGATTATCGATTCCGCAGCCCAGGTGACTGTGCAGGCGGGGCGTCCAGTCGTACCACAAGTCGATCCAACCGCCGGTGGATTGGATCGTGCGTCGTGTCAGGGGATTGATGCCCTGGTTGATGCCGCCCAGGAACGTGGCGAGATTCTCTCCCGTGAAGAACTCCCCTTGAATCCCCAATCGAGGCGTGACGATGTACTTGGCGTCCGCACACACCGACCAGGTCGGCAATCGATAATCATCCGCGTCGGGGAAATCCCAGCCCTGTTCGCCCACGTGCGATGACAGTCCGATTGTAAACGGACGAACGCCGTTGTTCGCTTGGCCTAAAGAAAGAGCGACACGTCCGGCGAGAACGGGCCAGTTGCTGTTCTCGGCCAGGTTGGGCAGATCGGCAACGACGTCTTGCAGCATGGCCCCCTGGACGGTGACCAGGCAGCTGTCGCTGAAGTGCAGATACCGCTCGCCGCGAATCTGCATGCGGCGAAAGCCGATATTGCCGCCAGCCCAACCGACCGCGTACGTCAGCATGCCCGGGTTCAGAGGCGAGATGACGTCCCAGGTCTGTCCCGCCAACAGCCGCCAATTGTCGGTCTTGAGCTCGGCAAATGCGTGCCGCATCAAGACGCCGGCGAAGTTCTCGCTGTTGGGCACAACGCTGCCTCCAACGACGTTGCCGGCGAATCCCATGAAGTCCACCTCGACCTGGGCGCCGCTCTTGGCACAGCCGAACAGGGGCACGTCGGGGCCAGTGATGTTCATGCCCAACCTTGTCCGTCGCGTGTCGATCACGAAGCTGTCTTCGCCTTCGCCGGTGAGCCCTTCAGGCGATGGAACGTACAGGATGAACTGTCCCGGCGCCCAACGCGACGAGCCGTAGAACGCGCTGCCCCACAATTGACCGTAGGGGACGATCGTGAAATCTCCTTTCGTCCAAGCGAGTTTCTTCATCTCGCTGCGGAGCTCGTCCATTGTGTAGAATTGGGCGTCGGCCGGAGCCTCGGCCGTCGCGTCATAGGTGTCCGGCACATAGTCGGCAGGACGCACCGACGGATCCAGGTAGGCGGACTGCCCCGAATCGGCGTCGTGGACCGCCGGCAAGCGGAGCAGTTCGCCCTGTTGTCCGCCGGTGGTCGGATATCCAGACGGTGCGTCGGCCGCTGCGCAGGAGGTGTCCAAGAATGACGGCTGCCAAGCGTCCTGGGCGCCGGCAGATGCGGGCGCCACGCACAAGGCAAGCGAGATCACGGCCCGAAGGGTGCTCACGCGAGCCGCGGTGTGCAGAATGCGAGGAATACTTGCCATGGGAGTGTCCGTACGGTTATGGCGGGAGCGAGAGGGGCGCACTGGATAGCAGTTGGCTGGTCTGTGTGCATAGTATTGATTTCGGCCAGGGGTAACGATTCGTCCGCCGTTTCTTGAACTGACGCTACAGCTTAAAGGCTACACCAACGAGGACTTAGCTCATTTCTTTCAGTTGCAGCGGCAGTGTCGGTCGTGCTGGCTGAAGCAGTGGAAGGAGCGATAGCAAATGCACCGATTATGCGGGGCGAGATACGCCGGCTGTGCCGTTTTGGCGGGGTGGATCGTGGGCGGGGCGGTAACATCCGATTCCACGGCGCGCGAGCCGGTGACGGCGCAGCGTGGCATGGTGGTCTCCGTCAGTGCGCCGGCGACGGACGCCGGTCTGCAGATCCTGCAGCGTGGCGGCAACGCGGTCGACGCCGCCGTGGCCGTCGCCTTGGCCCTGTCCGTCACATTCCCCGAAGCCGGCAATCTCGGGGGCGGCGGGTTCATGGTGGTGCGTCCCGGGGACGGACGCGAGCCACGGGTCATCGACTATCGCGAACTCGCCCCGCGCGCGGCGACGCAGGACCAGTTCGCCAAGCTGGAAAGTCGCCTGGGCCATCCAGCCGTCGGCGTGCCTGGCACGGTCCGTGGTTTGGCGACCGCCCACCAGCGATTCGGCCGCTTGCCCTGGAACGAAGTGCTCGCGCCGGCAGTTCGAATCGCCGCCGAAGGGGTGACGCTGGACGCCGAGCTGGCCTCGTCACTGAATCGGATTGTGAGCGAGTCGCCGACGTTTCCAGAGTTCTGCCGCGTGTACGGCAAAGACGGCGGCCGGTCCGCCTGGGCCGCCGGCGACCGGCTGGTGCAGCCCGATCTGGCCAACTCACTGCGGGAGATCGCCGACCAAGGCCCCGACGCGTTCTACCGCGGCCACCTGGCAGAATTGATCGTGCGCGAGATGCAGGATGGCCAGGGGCTGATCACCCGGGAAGATCTGGCCGCCTACGCAGCCCAGGTCAAGCCTGCGCTGCGAGGCACGTTTCGCGGATACGAAATCCTGGTTCCGCCAGCGCCCAGCGGTGGCGTGGTGCTGGTCGAAATGCTGAACATCCTGGAGAATTTTGAATTGCGTGCCTGGGGCCGCTGGTCGCCGCAGACCATCCACTGCATGGTTGAGTCCATGCGGCTGGCCTACTTCGACCGCGCCTGCTATCTGGCCGACCCGGCGTTTGTCGACATCCCGGAACACCTGGTCAGCAAAGACTATGCCCGGCGACTGTCACAGCAGATCGATCCCCGCCGGGCGGGCAACAGCGCGGCGCTGGCCGCGTCGCGGCAGATTTCACTGCCGCCGGAGAGCGAGCACACGACGCACTTCTCGGTCGTCGATGAAGCGGGTCTGGCGGTCGCCAACACGTACACGCTGGAACAGAGCTACGGCTCGCGCGTCGTCGTTCGCGGCGGCGGATTCCTGTTGAACAACGAGATGGGGGATTTCAACTGGAAGCCCGGTCACACGGACCGCGAGGGCACGATCGGCACGGAGCCGAACCGGATCGAACCCGGCAAGCGAATGCTCAGTTCGCAAACGCCCACGATCGTGACCAAGGACGGCCGCGTCGTCCTGGTCACCGGCAGCCCCGGCGGGCGCACGATCGTCAATACGGTCCTGCAAGTCGTCCTGAACGTGATCGAGTTCGACCTGCCGGTCACGAACGCCGTCGATGCGCCGCGGATTCACCATCAGTGGCTGCCCGACCAGCTGGTCGTCGAACGCCGCCTGGAAGCCGACTACCCGGACTTGATCCGAGAACTCGGCACGCTGGGGCATACGATCGGCAAGCCCGCCGGGTTCCAAGGGGACGCCCATTCGATCTGGATCGATCCGGAAACCAACCAGCGGCACGGCGCCGCCGATCTGCGGCGCCATGGGTGTGCGCTCGGGTACTAGAGCGCCATGTTGACGCGCAGTCCATAGACAAAGGCGTCGTCGGCGATGGCGCGATTGCCCGGCAGAATGTACTGCACGTCGGGACTGACATTCAGCCACGGCGTGACTTGGAAGTTGTAGAACAGCTCGACGCCGGTGCCGTCCTGGGGATCGAACAGGGCTCGCGGAAGCGGGCCGAATTCGTTGCTGGCGCCGACGTAATACCAGGCGAGGCCCCAGTTGTCTTGATGCTCGCGCAGCGGGCTGTTGCCACCCACGCCGAGGCTCAAGAAGTAGCGGAGAGGCGTCGGGTTGCCATCGCTGAGCGAGGCCCGGCCGAACATCCCCCAACCCCGCGGATTCTTCTTGGGTCCGATGCCCGGCCGCTCGCCGGCAAACGTGACAAAGTACTGGTCGAAACCGTAGTAGATCGTGTACGAATCGGGAAGCGTGGCAAATCCGGGGACCGGCTCGTACGGATACTCACCCGGCGGCGGCTCGGCGAAGGCCAGATCGGTCATGTCCAGGTGCTTCCAGATGCCGCCGACGTGGTGCTCGCCGGGCAGGCAGAAAAAGTTGGTGTTCAGATTGACTTGGCCGCCGACGATGACTCCTTGGGCAAACAGATCGTCCAGGTTGAAGAAGTCCTGCGTGCGGTTCTTCGGATCGTAGACGAACGTCGAGACCGCGCCCCACGACTGCGGCATGATGGCGCCCGCCGTGAACCCGGTGTAAGGCATGGCCAACAAGAACGCCGGGTTGGCGATGAAGGCTTGATTCACGAACTGCGACGTGCCGTCGCCCCCGGCGAAGATATCCTGGTCGGCGGCCCCCAACACGTCCTTCTTGCCGGCGAAGACGATCAGCTTTTCTGACAGCGGTTGGGTGAACAGGAAGTTCGTAATGTAGGGCACGCCCTCACCGTCCATGACCGGCGGCAACAGCGCCGGAAACACGGCGGGCGTCAGCGCCCCGGTGTGCAGCGAGACGTTGCCGAACTCGCCGTACCAGTGCTCGGCCCGGACCAGCAGCTTGCCGTGCGGCAGACCGCCGAACTTCTCCAGGTCGAAGATCAGGTCGTATTCGCCGCGCCCGGTGTACTTGAACGTATCACCCTGCCCGAGGGGCAGCAGGGCGGCGGCCAGCGGAGAATCGACGCCGCCGTCGACCCCAAAGGCGAAGTGCGTGGACCGCCCCGCGAAAGTGACTCCGGATTGCTGCAGGCAAGTCCGATAGCCGTGCCAGTCGCCGGTCAGGGTGGGACGCGCACCAAGGCAATCGCAGGCTGCGGAACCGCTGGCCGCGCCACCCTCGCCGAGGGCTAATGTCTCGAACTCGGCCACGGCCTCGTCCGCAGCGTCCATGGCCTCCGTTTCCTCCTGGGCCCACGCACGGCCCGAGAAGGCCGAAATCATCACGGCGGCCAAGAGAAGATAGGCCTTGCCAACAGGCTTGAACATGGCAGCGACTCCGTTCGCTGGAAGGCAGGCAATCGTCGTGAGGTCCTCGGAGGACGGAATGGCATTCCGTCCCACAAGCGTAGGACGGAATGGCATTCCGTCCCGGACGGTCCGGCAAACCGTCCTGCCTGGGAATTTATGTCGGGGTTCTCTCGGTTCGATCGGATATCGGGGCCCGCTACCACTAGCACTTCTGCGGGTGACGAGGCAAAATGCGGAGCAGGACGCATGGATTGAACGGCATAGTCGGCACTACCTGCCCGACGGGCAACGGAGAGCGGACGCCGCCATCATGCGCACTGGCCGACGCTCGGGTGGACTGTCAACGGATGCACGAGGAGCGACGTTCATGATACGGGTAAGCAGAATATGCCTGGCCGCAGCCCTGCTGATCGTACCGGGCGGCTCCGTCGCTTTCGGCGCTGCGCCCGCGCGGCCCAGGCAGGTTCTCGTTCTCTACAGCTTCTCCTACGGGAGGCCCATCAACCTGGATTGGGACCGGGGGATTCGCCTGGGCCTGGAGGCCAATCTGCACGAGCCGGTGGACATCGATGTGGAATTCCTCGAGGTCGAGCAACTGCCGGACCGGGAGGGCCGTGACAAGTGGGTGGATTTGCTCCGCATGAAGTACGCGGACTCTGCGCCGGATATTGTCATCCCGGTGGCCGACAGTGCCGCCGCTTGCCTGGCCGTGGATCATCCCGACCTGTTCCCCCAGGCCGCCGTCGTCTTCTGCTCCGTCAGTGCGCAGACGCTGTCGCGTTTCCCCATGACGAACAGAATGACCGGCGTGGCGTATCGCTTCGATTTCCAGGGCACGCTGCAGATTGCCTGCCGCCTGTTTCCAGCAACACGCAGCGTGATTGTCGTCGGCGGCGCCAGCCCCGAAGATCTGGCCGTCCAGCAGGTGGCCCGAGCCGCGTACGCTCAAGAGACGCAGGTTCAGTTCACCTACTGGTCAGGACTGCCTGTCGCTGAACTGTGCGCGAAAGCGTCGCAGGTCCCCGCTGGAACCGTGATCGTCCTCCTCTCCCATGTGCGGGATCGAGATGGATTTACCTCTGTCGCAACGACCGAGATTGCCCAACGCATCGCCGAAGCGGCAAAGGTGCCGGTGTTTGGCCTCTACGATACGATCCTGGGGACGGGCATCGTGGGCGGCAGTCTGGCGCCCGTAAAACGGCAGGGAGAGCGGGCAGGCGCCATCGCGGCCCGCGTGATCCGAGGCGCGAGTCCTTACGCCATCCCCATCTCCGGAACCGAAATGAACCGCCCGATGTTCGACTGGCGGCTGCTGCGCCGCTGGGGCATCGACGAGGATGATTTGCCGGACGATTCGCTGGTGCTCTTCCGCGAACCCACGGTTTGGGAGACCTACTGGGCTTATATCACCGCCGCGGTCACCGCCATCGCCCTGCAGGCCATTCTGATCGGGGCCCTCCTGGTAAGTCGCCGCAGACGGCGGCGCGCGGAACGAGCTTTGGCAGATCAGCTGCAGTTCGAGACCATGTTGTCGGACGTCTCATCGCGCTTCGTCGGCATCACACCCGACGCGATCAGCGCCGAAATCGAACGCGCCTTGGCGTGCGTCGTGGAGCACTTGAGGCTGGATCGCGGCGCGCTGTTTCGACTCTCCAACGACGGACGGGAATTGATTGCGAACGTCACGTCCGTCCGCCCGGGTGAGGTGCAACCGCCGGCGGTGATCCCCTTGGATTCGATCCCGTGGATGTGGGCCCAACTGATTCGAGGGGACGTCTTCCACGTCTCCGCTACGTCGGACTTGCCGGCCGAGGCGTTCCATGAGCGAGAACTGGCGGATCGGCTGGGAGTCAAGGCCGTCGCCGCAGTTGCCCTGCAGGAAGGCGGCCAGATGTGCGGCCTGCTCACGTTCGGTTTGCGAACGCACGAGCAACCGTGGGACACGCGGATTCTGCAACGCATCCGACTCATTTCCGAAGTGATCGGCAACGCGCTCGCTCATCTCGGGGCCGATGAGGCGTTGGCAGCCAGCCGCAACGAAACGCGGCAATTGGCCGGCCGCTTGCTGACCGCTCAGGAGGAGGAACGCAAGCGGCTGGCGCGGGAGATGCACGACGACGTCTCGCAGCGGCTGGCCGCCAACGCGATTCAGGTCGGCCAGATCGAGCAGCAGTTGCCGGCTGCGGACCCGGCACGCCCCGCGCTCGCCGTTGTCCAGGAGCAGCTGAGCGATTTGTCGCAGGACGTGCATCGCATTTCCCGCCAGCTGCATCCTTCCATCCTGGAAGACCTCGGCTTGGCGGACGCGGTCCGCTCGGAATGCCAACGCTGGGAAAGTCAGTCGCAAATCGCGGTCGACTTCCGCTGTGGGGAACTGCCCGCCGGCATTCCGAAAGACGTCGCCCTCTGCTTGTTTCGGATTACCCAGGAGGCGTTGCGCAATGCCGCCAGACACTCGCAGACCGAGCGGATCGAGCTGGTCTTGACTGCCGACGCCGAGTGCATCCGCCTGAAGGTGCAGGATTACGGTTGCGGGTTTGATCCGGCCCGGACTCGAGGCCGGCCGGGTCTGGGGCTTGCCAGTATGCAGGAACGAGCCCGTTTCGTCGGCGGTGACATCCAGATCGAGTCCGCCCCGGGGCAAGGCACCGCGATCGTCGTATCGTTGCCGCTGCCGGAGGACGTGTAGGACGGATTGGCAATCCGTCCCACCACGAACAACACAATGCTGAGGGGGATTCATGAGCCGCGCCAGAATTGTGATGGCCGATGACCACCGGATGGTCGCCGAGGGGCTGCGCAGCATCCTGGAACCGGCCTATGAATTGAGCGAAATCGTGGAGGATGGCCGGCAACTGGTCGAAGCGGCTCTGCGACTTCAGCCCGACGTGATCGTCGCGGATATCTCGATGCCCCAGCTCAATGGGCTGGATGCCATCGCCCAAATCCGAACCGGCGGCTGCCACGCCAAGATCGTCTTCCTGACCATGCACTGCGACGCCTTGTATGCCGTTCGTGCTATCCGGGCAGGTGCGTCCGCCTACGTGCTGAAGCAGTCCGCCAGCGCGGAATTGTTGATCGCCATAGGCGAAGCACTCGCGGGACGCACCTACCTTGCTCCTGCGCTGGCGGACGCCGTCGCACGGGCACTCGCTTCCGAGCCCGATCAAGCCCCTGATGAACGCCTGCTGACCCCCCGACAGCGCGAAGTCCTGCAATTGTTCTGCGAAGGTCATTCGGCGAAGATGGTCGCGGGTAAGCTGCATATCTCCGTGCGTACGGCCGAGAATCACAAGGCCCAGATCATGCGGCTGCTCGGAGCGACCTCGACGGCCGATCTCGTCAAGTGCGCGATCCGTCACGGGTTGATTGCGCCCTCGTAGTTGGATATCGCCACTTTGCCGCGTGGACCGCGAATGGCCCTGCGAGTTGCGATCCGCTACGTCCTCTGCCCCGAAGGGGCGCAACACAACAGCCCAGCGGCAACGCCCT
>CAIYOB010001378.1 GCA_903927685.1 uncultured Planctomycetaceae bacterium | reverse complement strand
GTCCAGGCGGACGGCGAGCCGTGCGCCCGCCGCTGGCTGGCCGGTGCGGCTCCTTCACTCGCCGCCGCTGATTTTCTGCCACCGCCGGGCGATCAGCTGGATCTTGAACTGCACACTGCGGACGCCCACGCCCAGTGCGGCCGCAATCTCTTCGTTGGTCGCCGAGAATACGCGCATCACAGCGACTTGACGCAGTTTGTCGTTCTGCAGGGCGTCGAGCAAACGCGTTAGTTCTTCGCGGGCCAACAGCGGAAGTTCCGGCGGGTTCTCCGGGCCGGGCACGCTGTCCAGTCCCTGGGGACTGCCGTCGCCGCCCAAGCCCAACGGCAGCGCGGATTCGCCCGCTTCATGGGCCGTTCGGAACGCGTTTCGCCGGGCCGCGTCGACCGCTCGGCGCCGGGTGATGGTGATCAGGATCTGCTGCAGATCGTCGCGATCGGTCAGCTGGGCAAAGCGGCCGGCCTGGATGCCTTGGAACAAGTCCCGAAAGGCTTCCACGACGACGTCATCTTCATCCGCCAGCGGCTTTCGCCCGCCGGCCAACTGCCGCCGGGCCTGGGCCTGCATGGCGGGCGCATACCGCTCCCACAGATTCCCCCAAGCCGTGTCCGCCGCGCCCGGCGAGGCGGTGATCGTGGTCAGCCAGGCGGTGACCGAGCCGTGTACGTCGCTGTCGTGCATAGGGGCCTCGCCTTGGTGTCGGTTCCGAGGCGGCATTATCGCCTGGGTGTCGCCGGCCAGCAAGGGATGGGGCTGTGGGGACCCGGCAGCTCACGTAGCCGCGTCTCGCCGAGACGCGATTTGCCGGTCTCGGAGAGACCGGCCTACGTGGAGGCACCGCGACGTCCGGAGGTCAGGTGGTTTTCGGCCGGATGAGGGCAGCTAAACGGGACAGGCAGCTAAACGGGACAGGTCCAAATCGACAGCCGACGGCGATGGTCGCGGAGGCAAAGGCGGGCGTGCCGGGCGTGTGGCACTGCTTACAGCTGCCGCAGCAGGGCGTCGTAGTCGGAGTGCGACCCAATCCAGAACCAGAAGATGTCGGTCCCGCGACGAATTCCCACCGCGCGATAGTCCATGCCTACGCGGGCCGAAAAGATGGGACGTGTCGGATGGACACGCCGAAAACGCAGGCTCGGATGATGCGGGTCCTGCCGGAACAAGGCGTAGGCAGCCCGTGCCTGCTCGCGAACGTTAGCCGGCAACTTGCGGTAGAGTGTCAGGAACTGCGACGTCAGAAAGGAATTCACAGTTCGTCCAAGTCGAGTTGTCGACAGCGTCCGGCATCGGCCTCGGCCAATGCCTCATTCGCCATTCTTGCCAACAGATCGCCCGAAGCGGGGCGTGAGAACAACTCGTCCCAGCGTCGCTCTGACTCGATCTCGCGCAGCAGAATCGCTGCCAGCGCATCCTGCTCTGCTTCAGGCAGTTGCGATGCGCGATCCATTGCTTGTTCCATTAACTGCGTCAAGGCCTGCCCTCCCTCCGCGATCTTCGCGCAAAATGACGAAATGTCAGACTCCCATTTCGCCGACTCAGTTTACGAGCGAGTACCGTTCCTGTCAAACCAGCAGCATGATAACGACTAGGCGGCTAAAGAAAACCGGGCGACTCGCGCCGCTGCGCTAATAAAAGGCATGATTGCAGCCCCTGGGGCGGCAGGCAAAGCACGAGCCGGTGGGAATCCCGAGCCGACCGCGGAGCGGTCTCAGAGGGTAGCCGGTGGTCCAGCGCAGCGCCGACCACCGGTACGCGGAGATGACCAGTGCGTGCATCCCAGAGGGATGCCAGAGGCGACGCGATGCCGAGGATGCGGACCGCACTCGACGACGGGCACGCGCCGGAGGTTGATCCTCTGGCACGCCTCCGGCGTGCGGATACCGCTGAGGGCCGCCGTGTCCCGGTGGTGTCGCTGCGTTCAACCACCGGCTAACCCCTGCGAACCCTCCGGGTTCACAAGGGACATTCGGCCGCGGGGGCGTCCCCCTTTTTTCTCACGGCTCCGGCAGCGTGCGGGCGATGCGGAAGCCGACGCGGGCGTCGGCGTGCGTGTAAACGAAGTTATAGCGGGCGGCGGCCCGCAGCTTGACGGGCGCACTCCAGGCGGAGCCGCCGCGAACCGACGGGAACCATCTGTCGCCTTCTCGCTTGTAGACGTCGTGGGACCACTCGGCGACGTTGCCCAGCATGTCGAACAGGCCAAAACGGTTCGGCATCAACGACGCCACGGGGTGGGCCTTTTCCTGCCCGTTGTCGTAGGACCAGGCATAGCTGTCCATGTACAAAGTCGTCTCGCCGAAGAACCGGCAGGTGACGGTCCCGGCGCGGCAGGCGTATTCCCATTCGGCCTCAGTCGGCAAGCGGTACCCGGTGCGCTGCAGCGAGTCCGGACCGGGCCGGTAGCGGTTGTCTTTTTCGGGCTTGGGCTGGTACACGAGTTGCGCGCCCCCCGCGGACAGGCCCTCGCGTTCCGTCAAGTCGTGACAGTACCTGGCGGCTTCATTCCAGAAGAGGTTGTCCCGCTTCGGACAGTCGTCGGTGGGGGTCGCCGGAGCCGCGGGATCGGCGTCCGGAGCGACGGTCAGGCGGAACTGGCGTTCGGTGACCTCGGCGGCACTGATCGCGAACGTCCACTCGATGCGGATCCGGCGGCGCTCCTCGTCCGCCTGCCGGCCGTACTCCCGGGCCGGGGAGCCGCTCTCGAATTCCACGGGGCCGCGGAAGACGATCATCAAGTGGCCGGAGGGCGTGTGATACCAGGCGTGGGCCGAGTTCCAGCCGGCGGTTTCCAGCCGGCGATTCAGCCGGTCGACGTCCGGGCCGCGGCCCCAATGCCGCAGCAGCCACGAGATCGCGGCGTGGACGCCGGCGTCCGGATCGGCGGGATAGTCGGCCAGCAGGCGCGGCAGCAGCGAATCGCGGAGTGGCTGGGGAACC
This sequence comes from uncultured Planctomycetaceae bacterium, assembly GCA_903927685.1. Next base: position 10,917 of record CAIYOB010001378.1, on the reverse strand, counting down.
TGCTCTGCCGCGTACTGGCCCAGAGCCAGCAACACCGCCTGCCGCACGCCCGGGTCCACTTGCTGCCCGTAGGCGTCGCTCAGCAGCTGAGGATCAACGCCGGCGGGGGCCAGACGGTGAATCAAAGCGGTGCGGATGCGCGGGTCCGGGGCGGCGGCCAACAGCGGCCAGACGCGGGCCGCCTGTTGCGGATCGGCGCGGCACAGGGCGGCGGCGGCGTTCGCCCGGCGACCCGCGGCCGCGTCCTTGGCCAAGTCGCTGGCGTCCGCAGGGACCGCGGCGTCCAGCTCTTGGCTCAAACGCCGCAGGACGGCGGGGGATGCTTGAGCGGAGGCACCCAGGATGTTGGGCAGGCGGTCGGCGTCGGTCAGCAGGATCTCCGTCGCCGTCCGCTGGGTGATCTGCTGGCGCTGGTCGACATACCAGACCAGGGGCGTGATCGTGCTCGCCAACAGCAGCGCCAATCCGACGGCGCGGCGCAGGTAGTACCCCGTCGCGGCGCGCATCAGGCGGCGGACCGGCGGCGATGGCGGTGGGGACGGCGGTGGGGACGGCGGTGGGGACGGCGGGCGGAGTCTGGCGATGGCGTCGGCCAGCAGTTGCAGACCCCAATCGGCCGGCCCCGGCAGGAAGGCGGGAAGCGGGCGCCGGGACCAGGTCACGGCGTGCTCGGTCAGTCGCTGGCTGTGCCGACCCCACCAGTGCTCTTGTTGCCTGAGCTGCAGCCAGGCGCGGACCAACGGCAGGAGCGAGTCGTGGGCCAGTTGGTAGCCACCGGAGGATGCGTGGGCGGGCGATTCGACCAGGCTTAGCACGCGGGCCTGGCGGCAGAGGGCTCCGAGAACCACGTGGAATTCGCCTGGACACCGGCTCCTTGTCCCGGCCATCAATTCCTGCTCAGTCCGCACCGTCCGTCGATACTCTGCGTCCTGCTGAGGCAGCAGCGACTGCAGGATTGCAGCCGCCGTGTCCAGCGTGCGGCGGGACTGCGCGGCGCCGACAGCGCGGCGCAGCAGGTCGTCAAAAAACGCCGCGGCCACGGAATCGGCGTCACCCAAGGCGGCCAGCGACTCGGCCGTCCACGACTTGTCACGCAGGTACTGGACGAACATCGCCAACTGGCCGGGGATCACACGGCCATCGTGCTCCAGCAGTCGCACGGCCTGGTCCAGGAAACGGCGTTGTTCGTCGCCCAGCGGTTCGTCCTCCGCGGGCAGGGCCCCACTGCTGCGGCCCATCGCCGTCAGGACTCGCCGCGCATGCTCCGGGGTGAACAGGTCGACGAGAGCTTCCCGCCGGGCCGCCGAGGATTCGAGGTCCAGCTCTTTCAAGAAGCGCGTCGCCGGCGTGCGGAACTCTTCGCGGACCAGCAGCAGGCATTGCAGGCCCAATCCGTCGCATTGCCGCAAGGCCGCCGTCAACTCGGCCTCGCCAGGCTCGGGATGCGCGTGCAGCCAGTGTTCGAAATGGTCGATCACCAGCAGCAATTTCTGCCCGCTGTCGCCGTCCGGGAGAGCGTGCGTGCGGCGGAGCGCCGACATCAGGTCGGCGAGGGACTCGGGGCTCGACGGATCGTCCGGCGCAGGCGCCTCGTTCGGCTCACGGCTCCCGACCTCGTTCGGCGCAGGGCTCCCGACCTCGCCGAAATCGTCGACCGCAGGTCTCCGGGCTTCGAGAGACCGATCGGTTCCGTCCAGTGCGGGGTCGGGAGACCCGCGCACAACGCGCACAGCGCGGGGAGCCCCGCGTCCGGCGTGTGCCGCGTCGAGCCGGGCTTGCAGGCACTGCCGCAAGGCAGTTTCGGCGTCACGGCTGCCGTCGATGTACTCGGCGGCGACGTGCGCCGGCAGGCGGGGCAGGATGCCGGCTCGGACCAGCGACGACTTGCCTGCGCCGCTGGGCCCGTAGATCAAGCCCACGCGGAATGCCCGGCCGCGGACGGTGGCGGCGATGCCGTCGAGCCAGGCGGCGATGCCCAGCGGCAGTCCGCGACGGGTCCGCGGGCCGGGGACCAACGGCAGGTACGAGCGGGCATCCTCGGGGCCAAACGGAGCGCAGCCCTGTTCGTCGATCCGCGGCGAGGATGCCTCGGCGGCCGGCTCTTGGACCGCGGAGGCTTCGCCCTCGTCCAGAAACGCCTGCAGGTCGCGGGCCAGGTCGCGAGCGGTCCAGTAGCGGTCGTCGGCCAGCCGGGATAGGGCTCGCAGGCAGACGCGGTCCAGCTCGTCGGGAATCTCGGGGTGGTGTTGACGCAGTGGGACCACGCGGGCGTTTCGGACCAACTCCAAGGTCCGCTGTCGGTCCCGATGCTCGAACGGGTGCTCGCCGCCCAACAGCTCGTACAGCACCACGCCCAGGCTGAAGATATCGGTCCGGCCGTCGATCAGATGCCCTTCGCCACGGGCCTGCTCCGGACTCATATAGGCGGCGGTACCCGCCAGTCCGGGTTGGGCGGGAATCTGGTCTTCGGTCAGAGCCAAGCCGAAGTCCGACAAGTACGCACGGCCGGCGGCGTCGATCAGGATGTTGGACGGCTTGACGTCGCAGTGGTAGATCTCGTGCTGGTGGAGGCAGTCCAGGGCCTGGGCGACGGCCAGCACGAGTTCGACGGCGCGGCGGATCGGCAGCCGCTGTTCCGCCTGCAGATCGCGCAGGTTGCGGCCTTCGATCAACTGCATGGCCAGATACGGCTGGCCGTCCACCTCGCCAAAGTCCAACAGGGGAACGATTGCGGGATGCTGGAAGCCGCGCGCGGCCCGGGCCTCACGCGAGAACTGTTCCGCCCAGCGCTGGCGGACCTGAGGTGGCGCGTCTGCCAGCCGGTCGCCGCGGATGACTTTGAGGGCGACCTCCTGCTGCCGGCCTTCGTCCCAGGCCCGGTAGACCGCGCCCATGCCGCCCTGGCCCAGGACCGCGCGGATCGTGTACTCGCCCAGCCGTTCTCCGGCCGCCAGCGTGGGGGCGGGCAGTGGTTCCGTCGTCTTGCGAAACGCCGCCCGCACCGCCTCGCCGGCGCCGGGAAAACGCGCCAGGTATTCGTCCAGGCCGGGCGACTCGCGGGCCTGCCGTCGACGTTCCAGTTCGATGCCCAGCAACCGGCCCAGCAGTTGGCTCCGCACCGGTTCGGGCTGCGTTCCCAGGTAGTCCTCGATCCGCGGAGGAAAACCGGGACGCGACGGATCGCGACAAGCTTCCTCGAAACGATCGCAGACCGACTCGATCGCCAACGCATCATTCCAGGAATCCCGTTTCGTTCCGTCGGACTGGTCCATATTCGTCGTCGCTCACTCTGGGCCGGAGCCGTCAAAGTATGGGGAAATCGAGAGGGAGATCGGAAGAATGACGCGAGAAGAACGCGGCGACAAGTCCCCCCGCAGGCAGAACTGCCATCGCCGCGACGTGCCATCGCCTCGACAACGATTCTGAATCGGATATCCTATCAAGGGCATCCTTTGGCTTTCGCTGGGCTAAGCGAGGCAGCCCGGCAAGGGGTGGCCGGGGTCGAGCGCAGCGAGCCCCCGGAACCCCCGCGAACTATGACTATGGGCTCGCTGTACTCGACCACAGCCACCCGGGCAACCATCAGGCATTAACATCGTACTATTCGGCACGGGGGCTGGTGGGGACCGTGAAATCACGCAACATCAAGGACGACTGCCCCGTGCCGAATTTGGAGCCCCCCTCATGCTCTTGACAACGCATCCCAAGCTGAAGCCGATTCGCGACAAAGTCGAAGCCGGCCAGCGGCTTTCCTTCGAAGACGGGCTGCTGCTGTACGAGCCGGACATGCCGCTGCAGGAGATCGGCCAACTGGCCAACCTGGTCCGCGAACGCCTGAACGGCCAGGTCGCGTTCTATAACATCAACACGCACCTGAATCCGACCAACGTTTGCATCTACCGCTGCAATTTCTGCGCGTTCCGGGCCGACCTGCGGGATCCGAAAGGCTACGTGATGTCGGACCAGCAGATCCTGGAACGCGGGCACGAGGCCGTGAGTCACGGCTGCACCGAGATGCACATCGTGGGCGGACTGCACCACCAGAAGCCGTTCGAGTGGTACTTGAACATCGTCCGCATCCTGCATCAAGCGTACCCGGCCCTGCACTTGAAAGCCTGGACGGCCGTGGAGATCAACTGGTTCGAGTTTCTCACCAAGCGGTCCGTGGCGGCCGTGCTGCAGGAGCTGATCGACGCCGGCTTGGGCAGTCTGCCCGGCGGCGGGGCCGAGATCTTTCACGCCTCGGTGCGGGACCAGATCTGCGAGCACAAGGCGGACGCGGACAAGTGGCTGGACATCCACCGCACGGCCCATCGCCTGGGTTTGCGGACCAACTGTACAATGTTGTACGGCCACGTCGAGCAGCCGTACCACCGCATCGACCACCTGGTTCGCCTGCGTCAACTGCAGGACGAGACCGGCGGCTTTCAGACGTTCATCCCGCTGGCTTTCCATCCCGACCATACCGGCTTGTCGCACCTGCCCAAGCCCTCGTCGTTGCTGGACCTGCGGACCGTGGCCGTCAGCCGGCTGATGCTGGACAACGTGCCGCACATCAAAGCGTACTGGATTATGCTCGGCTTGGGCACGGCCCAAGTCGCCTTGTCGTATGGCGCGGATGACCTCGACGGCACCGTGCGCCACGAGCTGATCTATCATGACGCCGGGGCGACGACGCCGGAGGCGTTGTCCGTCGATGAGATCCGCCGCTTGATCGCCGCCGCAGGACGCGAGCCGGTCGAGCGTGACACGTTGTACCGGCTGGTCGTGCGCGACCCGGCAGCGCCGAGTTGCTGGACGGTTGCGGAGGGGGACAGCGGCGTGGGGCAGGCCGGGATGTGCGTGGCCAATTGACGAGCAAACGGGCCAACTGCGGGTACGAAGACGCGGCTTGCGCAAAGGCGTGAACCGGCAGAATTCTCTTGACTCGGGAGGAGTGCCTCATGTCGCGAGTGTTGGCTTGGACGAGTGCTCTGTCACTCGTCATCGGGTTGGCGTGCGGGATTGACGCCTCGGCAGCCGAGGCGGGGCCGTTGCGGCTGGCGACGTTCGAGAGCGACGTCACGCTGCCGCTGGGGGACATCCTGTACTCGGAAACGCTCAAGACGATTGAACATCCGCTGCTGGCCAAGGGCGTCGTATTGGACGACGGGCAGCGGCGATACGTGCTGTGCGCCGTGGACTGGTGCACCATGCGGAATGCCACGCACGCCCTGTTTCAAACCAAGATTGCGGCGGCAGTGGGCACGGAGCCCGACCTGGTTGCCGTGCACTGTGTCCACCAGCACACGGCTCCGACGTTCGATGCCAGTGCCGAACAGTTGCTGCAGCGACAGCCCGAGCCGCCGCCGCACCGCAACTTGAAATCCCTGGAGGAAATCACGGATCGGTTGGCCGCGGCCGTCCGCCAATCGCTGGACCGGTTGCAGCCGTTCAGCGCCGTCGGCACGGGCCAGGCCACAGTGGACCGCGTGGCCTCGATCCGGCGCGTCTTTACTCCGGACGGAAAGCTACTGACGCGGTGGAGTTCCTGTCGCGATCCGGAGCTACGGGCGATGCCCGAAGGCGGCATCGACCCGGTGCTGCGGACGATCACGCTGCTGGACGGCGACCGGCCGCTGGTGCGGATTCACTACTACGCCACACATCCGCAAACGTATTATCTGGACGGCCGTGCCAGCTACGATTTTCCGGGGCTGGCGCGTCAGCGATTGCAGGAGGAGGAAGGCGTCTTTCAGATCTACTTCACCGGCTGTGCGGGCGACGTGACGGCGGGCAAGTACAACGCCGGAACGCCCGAGGACCGTGCCGCGTTGGCCCAGCGACTGTACGAAGGCATGAAAGCCTCGATCGCGGCCACTCGCACCAGCCCCATTCAGCAGATCAGCTGGCGCACGCAAGCCGTGACTCTGACACCGCGCACCGACGGGGAGCGCGATCCCGAGCGGAATCGTCGCACGCTGGCGGATCCGTCTGCAAAGCCTCAAGAGCGGATCTCGGCGGCCGGATGCCTGGCCTGTCAGACGCGTTTGCAGGAGCCCATTGTGCTGAGCCTGGTCGAACTCGGTCCGGCCCGCGTCCTGCACTTGCCCGGCGAACCGCTGATCGCCTTCCAACACTTTGCCTCTGGCCTGCAGCCCGACCGATTCCTGGCCGTCGCCGGCTACGGTCTGGCGACGACGGGCTATATCTGTCCAGCGCAGGCCTTCACCGAAGGGGGCTACGAGCCGTCGGCGTCGGCGATCGTTCCGGAATCCGAACAAGTCATCCAGGCGGCAATTCGGCGCTTGGTCGGCCAGCCGTAGGCGTTCGCAGGCCATGCGTGTGATTCCCGTGATCGACTTGAAAGGCGGCCTTGTCGTCCGCGGCATCGCGGGCCAGCGCAGCCGCTATCAGCCGGTCGTCAGCGTACTGGCGGCCGATCCTTGCCCGCGCAGCGTCGCCAGCGCGTTTGCCGAGACTTTGGGCCTGAGCGAAGCCTACGTCGCCGACTTGGATGCCATCGCGGGCGGAGAACCGGCTTGGGCCGCGTACGAGCAGATCGCCGGGGCCGGCCTGCGGCTGTGGGTGGACGCGGGGCTGGGCGACGTCAACCGGGCCCGGCAGTTGGCTCGTTGGGCGGCGACGTGCGTGCCCGCGGCGGGCCTGATCGTGGGCCTCGAGTCCGTCCCGGATCCCCAGTTGCTGCCTTCGCTCCAGGCCGCCCTGGGCGACGTGGATATTCTGTTCAGTCTGGACCTGCACTGCGGCGGACCGTTGACCAGTTCCCCGGCCTGGCAGCAGGCGGCCCCGAGGCAGATTGCCGATACGGCGGTGGCGGCGGGCTTCCGCCGGTTGCTCGTCCTGGACCTGGCGGCCGTCGGCGTGAACCAGGGCCCGGCGAGCGTGGAGCTGTGCCGCGAGCTGCGCGGGGCGTACCCAGAGTTGGAACTGGTGTCCGGCGGCGGCGTGCGCGGCCGCGCCGATCTGCAGCGGTTAGCGGCCAGTGGTTGCGACGCCGTGCTGGTCGCTTCGGCTTTGCACGACGGTCGTCTGACCGCCGCGGACTTGGCCGCGCTCTGACATCACAGCCAGCCGGGCTTGCCTTCCGGCCAGAGCGGCCCCAGCGGGCCATCCTCGCTGCAGTGCAGCGGTTGGCCGGCGGCGGGCGCGCCGCGGTTGTACAGGACCAGCCGTTCGTAGTCGGCTCGAGCCGCGTATTCGGCGTAATGGGCGGCGTCGTCAGCGGCTTCCTGCTCGACTGCGGCGATGGCCGCCGCATGGGCCGCGCGAGCGGCGTCTCCGCCAAACGCTTCGGCGGCGTACGGAGCCTGGTCGGCGGCACAGGCGGCCCGCGCGGCATAGGCGGCCGCTCGCGCGGCATGGGTGGCGGCTGGAACGTGGGCGACCGCCGCCGCCGCCGCTTCCGCTCCCTCGGCCGCGGACGTGTCCGCGGCGGACAGAACGTGACCGGAGGCAATCCGCTGGGCGACGCCGATGGCCCGCTCGACGCTGGCCGTCAGTTCGGCGGAACCGCCCGCGCGGAGGAACAGCGACTGGACCCGCATGGCGCACCGCGCTGCGTAGGCCACGATTGCGTGGGACGGCAACCTGCTGAGATCGACAATAAACGCTATCTCGGCCACGACGGACCTCCTAATCCTTTGAAGTTCCCTGCCATCCGGGTCAAGCCAGATTCCCCATCCGCCAGGATACCCAACCCCGGAAGAACAACCGGCAACATTTGCCTAAGTGTACTCGGCCCCGTCTTTCTGGCAACGCCCGGACGCGTGCTTCGCCGAGCTTGCTACCCGCTGGCCCGTGCTGTATCATCCCGGAATCCTGAGTTCATGGCCACCCGATTCATTGCCTGCGAGGACGAGGGATGGACCACCCCACCGTGCTGATCGTGGATGATGACCCCGGCTGCCGTCTCTTGCTGGCGGATTTGCTCGGCCACGAGCCGTACCGGCTGCGGGAGGCGGGCGATGGGCAGGCGGCGTTGGAAATCGTCCGCCAGGAGTTGCCCGACCTGATCCTGCTGGACGTGAGGATGCCGGCGCAGGACGGGCTGGCCGTGCTTCGCAAGCTCAAGGATCACGACCGCACCCGTCACATTCCGGTGGTCATGGTCACGGCCCTGGCCGAGGCCGCGGACGTTACCGAGTGCCTGGATGCGGGGGCCGTCGATCACGTCGCCAAGCCGTTTATCGAGTCCGTGGTGCGGGCTCGCGTGCGGGCGGCCCTGCGCAATCGCCCGTCAGCCGGGCCTTGGGTCCCCCGTCGCGGCAAGCTGATCGGCTTCGTCGGCGCCAAGGGAGGAGTCGGCACGACCACCGTCGCGGTCAATGCCGCCCTGGCCTTGCAGGCGTCGGAGCGGTCTGTCATTGTCGCCGAACTCCGGCCTTACGCGGGCACCGTCGCCCAGCAGTTGGGCCTTACTTCCGCGCGGAATATCCAGCCGCTGCTGGACCAGGGACGCACCGCCGCGGATAACGCGGAATCACTGAGGAAGTGCCTGACGCCTCACCGGTCCGGCCTGCAAGTGCTGTTGGCTCCGCCGACGATGGACGACGAACGCGAACTGCCGCCTCAGCAAATTCACGACATCCTGGACTCTCTGGCCGCCTTGGCCGACGTCGTCGTTGTCGACTTGCCCTGCCAGCCCTCGCGGGCGACCCGAGTCGCGCTGCAGCGTTGCGATTTCGTGGGGTTGACGATCGCGCTGGAGCCCAGTTCTTTGGCTTTGGCGCCGGTCATGCTGGCCTCACTCGCCTCCTGGGGCGTGGGCGGCAACTCCGTGGGAGCGGTGTTGGTCTTCCATCAATCGGCGACCGATGCGCCCAACACGGTCCAGTTGGCGCGGACTAGGTTGAATTGCCGAATCGTCAGCGTGATTCCCCCCGCTCCCGACTTCTGCCTGGTGGCGATCAAGTCCGGCGAACCCTTGGTGCTCGCCATGCCCGAGAGCATCGAGGCGCTGGCCTACCAACACTTGGCCGCCCGCCTCGTCACGGATCCGATACCCGCGTTGACGTTCTAGGCGGCGGGAAGGCAAGTGGACGGATGTCGCCGCGTTTGGTACGTTCTCCGGGTGAATGGACCGGAGGTGCGGTTCTAGGTGCTTTGGTCCCGAGAGCGGGTTTCGCCCCTGACGTCATCCAACCGCATCCGGGGACACGTTCGAGATACGACAAGCACGTCGAGGCCATGATGAAGACACTGGGCGAAATCGAATCCGCCATCTGTGAAGGCGTGACCCGCTTTGAGCAGGACTATATGGGCCGGGGCCCCAAGGACATTCGCGCCCACTTGCTGGGTGATCTCCTGGTGGTCCGGCTGCAAGGCGTGTTGACCGCCGCCGAACAGCATCTGGCCAAGTCGCTGCCGGCCGAAAAGGGGCGGGACCTGCTCAAGCAAGTCCGCACGCACCTGATCGAAACGGCGCGGCCGCTGATGGAAGCGATGGTCGAACAGGTTACCGGCGTCAAGGTGTTGACCCTGCACCACGACATCAGTACTGTCATCGGCGAGGAAGTCGTGATCTTCACCTTGGCCGAAGCGCCGCCGGTCCGTGAAGCCAAGCGAAAATAGGGTTGCGGGTCAGAGATAAGGCGAGAACCGGCGAGCGGCCCTGTCGCGGAGTTTGCGGGGTAGCCCGCGTCCGTCAACATCCGCCAAACGGAGCGGCTGCGCCTGCTGGATCTTGGCGCGGACCAAAGCGGTCAGCCATGCCGCCAGTTCGCGGTCACAACACTCCCCGTTGAACTCGAAGCTGAGCCGCAGGCTGCGGGGGTCCCAGTTGGCCGAACCCAGGAGTGTCCAGATTCCGTCGACCAGCACCAGTTTGCTGTGATCGAACGGCGGGGGCGAAAGCCAGATCCGGCAACCACGTTCCAGGACCTGCCACAGAAGGGCCGTCGACGCCCATGGCACGAGCGTTGACGTTTTCCAGGTCCCGCTCCAACTGGTACAACTGGGACCAAGTTGAAGCGATGGACCACGACCAGCGGCTGGCGGTCAGTGTTCCAACTCGCTCCCCGGTCCGCCCGCCTACGGCCGACTGTCTGAGCGTTCTCCGTTTAACGCTTCCTGAACGTCCGCCAGTCTAATCATCGGCACAGTCCACCACGTCGCACGTGGCCTCCGTTGCCGATCGGCCCGCTGTTGCGGCGACCAGGTCGCCTGAATCTCGTCACAGGCGCGCCGAATCTCCTTGGGGCTTGGGTCGTGGAGACGAAACCCAAACGAGTCATTGATTCGCATCGCGATCATGTTACTCACCTTCCTTGTCCAGGGACTGAGGCAGCGTCCGCTGCTTTCGCCCGCTCAGCGTCCCAAGAAACTCGCTTGACTCCCTCAATTGCCCCTGCCGATCGGCCTCGAGTTGTTCTCTTCTGCCCCCTGCTCGCGTTGCCACGCGACTCGTAGCCCTGCGGAAATTTGCCTGCTCCAGCTTCTGCGCGATCCCCCTCTTCGCCCTCTGAATCTCCGCCGCTTTCTTTCCTGCGGGGCTGTGCTGAATTCCCTCTGCAAGCTCCTTGGTCTTGGTTCGCCTCTTGCCCCTTCTTTCCGGGCTTTCCACAGTCCTCTTGGTTTCGAGTTCCTTGCGTCGCTCACGTGCCAACAGATTCTTCCCGTTTCCTCTCATTTGAATCTCTCCTCAGTGAATGGCTGTCAATGGTTCGCGTCACGCGTCTTGATAAGCTGGCCGGGACGTTCTCACGCGTTTTGCATGACTCGTCTCGGTTAACGGTGGTCCCGATTTTGTCATTTCATGTCCGGGAGCGAGGAAAGCCAGTGGCCGCCGAGCGGGCCGGGCCCTAGTGCGTTGTCCAAGCTAAGAATTGGGGTTGGGTGGCTGGGGTCGAGCCACGAGGTACGAGTGGCGAGCCCCCAGTTCTTGCCACTGGGGGCTCGCTGCACTCGACCCCAGGC
>CAIYOB010001377.1 GCA_903927685.1 uncultured Planctomycetaceae bacterium | reverse complement strand
CCGTCTGGCTTGTCAGATCCTGCAGCCACGGGCGGCCCGTCGCGTCCAGGGCCTGAACCCGCACACGGAGCAAATCGCCAGGGCTGCGGTGCCTGCCGAAGATGGTCAGCGGGCGGTCGACATACAAGTCCGAAACGCGCTCGGGGGCAAGGCTCTCGTCGACCAGTTCGCCGGCGCTGGACTCTGCCGACGGTAAAGATCCGTGGCAGGGCCTGCGGTCCCAGCCGGCCCAGGCTCCGCAGAATGGTATCTTCGCCGGTCACCTGGCCGTCGGTGATCAACACCAGGATGGAATTTTGGGAAGCAGCGTCTTCAGGCATCAGCCCCAGCGCGGCCTGCAGGGCAGGTCCCATCTCGGTGCCGCCTCGAGCGTCCACCGTTCCCAGCCACTGCAGCATCTTCCAACGCTCGCGGTCGCTGCCGGCGACCAAGCCCCCGGCCGCGTGCGGCGGCGGCTCGACGACGGAATCAAACGCCACCACGGTAAACTGGTCTTGATCGAGCAGTGTGTCGATCATGCGGCCCAACGCTCGGCGAGCCGCCACCATCTTCCAGCCGTGCATGCTGCCTGAGCGATCCAGCAGGAACACGATGCGACGCGGCGGCGGTTTCGGCAGACTTTGCCCCGTGGGCGGAAACAAGGTCAGTGCGAATGTCCCCGGCTCGTCCCGCGTGGCAGGACAGGCGTACAGCGACGTGCCCAACGCCGGCTGAGCCACCGGATACCGCAGGATGAAGTCGCGGTTCAGCCGCTCGCCGGGACGCAACGAGACCGTCCAGGGCGGGCCTTCCGCGGTCACGACGCTGTGCAGGCTGCTGCGAATCCGCCGCGGCCATTCCGCATCGCCGGCCGCGACGCTCGGCGGATCCAGTTCGACCCTCAGCGACAACGCCACCGGGTTGGGAAAACCCGGCAGCAAGACCGGCGGCGTGACTCGCGAAGCATCCGGCACCTGGTCGGTGTCCGGCGTTGTGGCCGCGCCGACGGAGGGACCGTCCAAGGGGATCCCGGGCGTGTATCGGGGAGCGACGACCAGGGGAAAGCGGAAGGTCGCTTCGCCGTCCGCGACGGGCACCGGCCCCACCAGCGCCAGCTCGACGACCGCCTGTTCGCGCGGCGGCAGGTTGCCTACTCGCAACTGGAAGACGCCGCTGCGGTCTTCTTCCGCAATCGCCGCGCGATGGCCGCTGGCAATGGCCGCGTCGTATTCCTCCCGGGCCTGACCGCGTTCCTTCAGTTCCCCCTCCACCGTCCGGCCCGCGACGTGCAGGCGAAAGCTGGTGACTGCGGCCCGATCCGGCAAGGGGAAGATGTAGGTTGCCTCCAGGGGTTCGTCGAGCGAATTGCGGAACGTCTGCCGGATCCGCGTTTCGGCGATCAGGCCGACGATCCGAGCTCCGACCTCCATCGCGGTCAGCGGCAAGCGGCCGCGCGCCGTCTCCAACGCGCCCCAGCCGGCCTGCGGGTCCACCGTGTCTGCCCCGAAACCGCCATCCAACACTGCGACTTCACGATCCATGATGGTCTCCTCGAGTTGCTTGGGTTGCACTGCGGCCTTCGCACGCGTCCCGGTCGAGGACTCCCGCCCGCGTCAAGGCCGCCAAGAGTTCGTTCAGTGCGGGTTGAATCGCGTCGAGCGAGTTCGGATCCAACTGCGGCACGCGCTCGCCCTCGATGACCAGAGACACACCCGGCCCGAACGTCAGGACCACGCCGGGCCGGACCACGACCCTGTTTCCACTGCCGCTGACAGCTTCGGCGCTGCCTGCAACTGCCGGTTCCGCCTCCCAAAACCGGGCGCGATCGCCCGTTGGCGAAGCCCGCGTGCCGGAGGCCAACACGTCGTCCGGCGTCGCCGGAGCGGCCGGGGATTCCTGCCCGCCGACCACCGCTTCCCAGAATCCCGCGGGTAGCGCCGCCCACCGGTTCAAGCTGCCGTGGTCCGCGCCGGTGACGTTCTTCTGAATGTCGACCAACGGCATGCCGTGGGCCTGCAAGCGTTTGATCGCCACGATCTGCAGCAGATGGCGGCGTCCGTAATAGGCCGTCCGGCCCCGCATCTCCAGCGGCCGGTCCAGAACTCCCAGGCTCGTGTAGTAGCGGATCGTCCGCGCGTCCGGTACGTCCCGAACTCGTCCCGACGTCTGGCCCTCGTACGCCGCCGCATCCAGCGCCCGACCGACCAGTTGCACCAGTTCATCCAGTCGCCAGCGTTCGTTCATGCTCCAAGTATAACACTGTCATACGACACTGTCAATCACCACATACTGTTCAGCAGTTCGACGGACCGGTCGACCAGGATCTGTCCGCCCTCGGGGCCGACCTGGTTGCTGGCGACCACGGCGCTGTAGCTGCCGCCTTGGACGGCTCGCGGGGTGGGCAGATAGCCGGCCGAGCCGCAGGTCAGCTGCAGCACAAAGGTCTGCTGGGCCTGGCAGCGGGCCTGTATCTGAATCCCGTAATCGAGGAACAACTCGAACGGATTGGTGACGATCGCCACGTCGCCGATCCGCAGGGCGTGGACTTCGACCGCCAGCGTCGGCGCCTGGTCTTGCGAATGGAAGCGATCGACGACCTTCTGGTGCCACAACCGCCGGCGCGTGGTGTCGCCTTGCTTGATCAAGGCGTCGATCTCGGCCTGAGCCGCCGCCGCCTCCTGTTCGGTGACTTTCCGCACGGGCAGGGCCAGGTCTTCGACCCGGTGCGCGAATGGGGCGGCGGTGCGAATCTCGCGGCGGGCCAGCGGGCCGATGTCGTGGATTTCGCGGGCAATGCGCCGGCCAATCTCTTGGGTGTACGACAAGCCACGGAGCTTGAGCATCCGCTCCTCGGCGGCCTTGCGAATCATCCGATGGGGCGACTGGTCGCCGGCAGCGGCCGGCCAGCCCAGCACGAGCACGTCTTGATAGTCCCCGGTCTGGTATTGCTGGCGGACATCGTGCCAGAAGTCGGCGTTGATCTTGTTTCCGGACTCGACCTCCTGCGCAGGGCAGGCCAGGTTCACGGCCACCGCCCGCGGCGGCTGCTGAGCGTCGTTCCAGAAGAAGAGCAGGCCCAGGCTGTGGTCTTCGTAGCCTTCGATGCCGCGAAAGTCCGAACCGTCGGTTTTGCCGTACATCGTCGCTGTGCCGTTGGCGTAGACAGCGCGACGGTTGTAACCGACGACGGCATGTCCCAGCCCCCAACTGACGCCGCCGGGGCGACGCTGCTGCCAGGCGGCACCGATCATCTGCTCCAGACGCTCGGCGACGAACGCGACGAATTGGCTCGGCCGCATCACGCCTTCCTCAGGCAACTCGTACTTGCCTTCCTCGGTCACTCCCGACGTGTGCGTGTGCGTGGCCGTGAAGATCACCTTGCGGGCCTCCACCTCGGGCAGTTTCTCCGCCAGGCGTTGTCGGACGGCGGCCAGCAAAGGTGGGCGAATCGCCACCAGATCGCACGAGACCAGGACCGCTTGGTCCACGCTCCGGCCGTCCTGCCGAGCCTCGATCGCGACGGCGGTCGCGGTGATCGGATTGTCCACGCCTCGAGAAATCCGCGTGTTGAATTGCCCGTCCAGGGCAATCGGCTGCTCGGGCGTGATGCTGGCGGTGGCGGCGCCGATCAACAGTTCCGGGTCCGCAGCCCGCGCGCCGCTGGCGGCGGCGCAGGCGAACATGACGGCCAGGGTACACAACATGGGACAGCTTGTCAGGTTTCGCATGAACGGTTCCTCCTGCGGCCCAGCGTAACGCAGCCGGAAGCGACAACCAAGTGGGGCGGCAGGGGCGGCTGTCGGGCGCGCAGGCGATTGGGCCGGGCGAGAGACGCCTGGAGACGGCAAGACCGCAACGCTGAAACGGGAACGGTCCGGAGCGGCCGCACCAAGGAGGCCGCGTTGCCGGGATCAGCGGCCGGGGCCGGGGGGCTGCCAGCCGGGCTGGCCGGGCTGCGGACCGCCGGGGGGCTGGTTGGGTGGTCCACCCTGGCCGGCCTGCACCGCCTTTTCACCCAGCATATCGGCCAGCAGTTTGCGCACCTGTTCGGCGTTCACGTCGCCGCGCAGCGTTACGACCTCGACCTCGGACGCCGGCTTGGCCGCCTCGTCGAGTGCTTCGATCATCTTGCTGACGTTTTCCATCAGCGTCTGGCCTTCGGTCGAGACCAGCAGCGTATTGGAAACGGCATCGACGCCGATCGACAGTTTCCCCTTGAACGAGACTTGGGTCCGGCGATCCGGTTCGCCGCCGCCCGACTCGCCGAAGATGTAGGTCGTCTGGCTGGCCGGACGCTTGTCGTCGCGGCCCTTCTGCAGGGCCTTGTCGTTGGAACTCAACAGATCCAAGTACACTTCCTTGACTGTCTCGGCGACCGTTTCCGCTTTGGAATAGCGGATCTGAAATACGGCGGTGATCCGCGCGGACTGGCTGTCGGTCGGCGGCGGCGTGTCCCACAGGCGGATCAACTCTCCGATCGTCTTCAGTTGCTCGGCGTTGGCGCCGACCACCAGGATCGTATTCGTGTCGACGTCGTCGATGAACTTCAGCGGTTTGCGCTGCGATAGCCGAAAGCTCTTCTCCTGCTCCTGGGGCGGGGCATAGTCGAAATAGTAGTAATTCCGCCGCTTGCTCTTGTCCTCCGGCTCCTCCTCGAAGTAGTCCTCCAGGTTCAACTTGACCCACAGGGACGAGGCGTATTTCAGCGGGAAGACTTTGAAGTCCGGCTGCCGCGGCACCAATTGCGACAGCAGGTCTTCGAGCAGGTCGAGGGCGGCCGTGTCCTGCGACGAGATGACCAGCCGCCCATCCGGACTGACGGCGATCTGGACCGGCGGCGAGGCCGCTGGTGGATTCTCCTGGGAGCCGGCCGACTTGGCGGTGTCGCCAGGCGCCGACTCGGGCGAAGACGCCGCAGGTGGAGGCGCGGTTGCCGGGGCTTCGGGATTGGTGGCCTCGGGAACTCCCGGTTGGGCCGCCGGCGGATCGGCCGGACGCGGTTCGCTGGCCGGCTGGGCAGATGTCAACTGGGCAAAGCGAACCAGGGACGCGGGTGGCGTGTTGGGGCTGGATTGGGCCTCGACGGGACTCCCCGTCGACGGCGACTTCGGTTCCACGGGCGGCTTGCCAGGCGGATCTCCTGGCGGCGCCGGGGCCGGTTCCGAACGGCTGTTCCCGCTCTCGGCTTTGGTCCCGACGGGTTTCGGCAACGCCTCGGGCGGCGGCAGCTGAATCGGATTGGGTGCCAGCGTCGGCCAGACGCGGCGGATCTGTTCGAGCAGCTGCTCCGTGCCGTCGCCAACGTCCACGTCCAGCACGCGCATCCGTTCCGAATTAGCGCCGGCGGCGGGCACTTCGCCCAGTTTGACCAGCAGGTTGTGGACCTCTTCCATCTCGATGTCATTGGCCCACAGCAGGAGCCGGTTGCCCTCGATATCCGCATCGACGCGGAACTTGCCCTGTTTCTGGTCTTCGGACGAACGGCGATCGCCGCCATCCCAGAACCCATAATACCGCGGCCGTTCCTCTTCCTTTTTCTCCTCCTGGCCCATCATGAACATGATCGTGCCGGCGACGTAGTCGGCCTGCAACCGCTTCAAGCGGATGACCTCGAACTGGCGGCCGCTGCCGTCCAACTTTTCGACCAGCGTGCGGATCGTCATTTGGTCCGTCAGCGGCGCATAGGCGATGATCGCGTTGTTCTTGCGATCGGCTTCCAGACGCGTCGTCGGATCCAAATCGCCGCTTTCTTGCAGTGTTCGGATCAGTGTCTCCGGATCGAGTGCGGCCAGCCGGTAAACCTGCATCCGATTCACGTTCAGCAACAGCGACTGGTCGCGGTCCAGCGGCACATCGATGACTTCGACCGCTTTGGCGATCACGGCCATCTTGTCCGGCGGAGCGTTGACCAGGATGCTGTTGCGACGGGCGTTGACGACCAGATTCACGTCCCCTTGAGCCTTGGGCCCCGTCGGTCCCGGTTTGCCGCCGCGCTGCTGCTGCTCCTGCTGCATCTGCATCATCATCTGCTGTTGCTGCTGCATCATCTCCATCTGCTGCGGCGACATGGGCATTTGCGGCCCGCGAGACTTGGAGTCGATGCCCAGCAAGCCTCTGAGCTGTTCGCTGACGTCGGTGGCGCGCGCGTACTCCAGCACGAATTCCTTGACCAGGCGTTCCTGGCTGGTCGTCGACTGCTCGCGGGTCAGGACCTCGTGCAGCTCACGCAAGTTGGCCACCGAGTCCAGAGCCTCCAGGCGATTGGTGGTCTTCAAGGCCGTCAGCTTGCCGTTGGGGCTGAGCATGGGCTTGAGTTCTTCGACAGCCGTCTCGGCCATCATCCAGTCCAACGGGAACGAGACCTTGACATACTCGTGAGGCAAGCGACTGGCCAGCTGTTCGGGTTCGACTCGCGGCACCAGGGCCGCATTGATGTTCTCGGTCTTGGCCGCTGTGAGGACTTCGTTCACGACCAGCAGGGTGTAGCCGCGGGCCAACAGATGGCGATTGATCAGGTCGCGGGCTTCGTCCACCGTGTAGCTGCGCTGGGTGACGAGGTTGAGATAGTCGCCCGGCAGTTCCTGCCAATCCAGGCTCATGTTCGAGACCGTGGCCAGCCAATCCAGCACGTCAGGCCAAGCCTGGCCGCGAAAATTGAATCGCACGCGGCCGGCGGCATCGGGGCGGATGTCCAACTCCGTGGGGTCCGCGGCAGCCGGCGGCGTCGCCGGCCGTTTGACGACCGCCGGCTTGTCATCCTTCTTGTCTGCCTTTTTCTCTCCCGGCGGGGATTCCTTGGCGTCGCCCTCCTTCTTCCCGCCCTTCTTCTCCTCGGATTCGTCCTCAGGGGACGGTTCCGGTTTCACACCCGGCGGAACCGGACCGTCCACTGTGATTACCTGCGGAGGTCCGCCCGGAGTCTGTACAACGACCGTCTGTCCGGACGCAGGTGCGGCAATCGCCATTTGCGCATCCGCGGGAGTATCCCACAGCGCTGCAACCGCACACAGGACTAGTGGACCCAGATAGGTCCAGTCGCGCGCGTTCATAGAGTCCTTTTGCCGTCCGAAGATATGAGGTAGGCGGATTGCTTGATCGCTCAACCCTATATTATCGCTCGGCGGCCCAAGATCGCAACCAATCGCGGAAAACTTCCGCTCCGGCTGGGCCGGGTCATCCCTGTGGGGCGCGATCCTCCAGCAGGGCGAGGATTAGCAGTCCGATACACGATAGGAAGCCACACAGGCCCCACCAGCCGCTACGTCCCTTGGCGATGGCGTAGTACGCAAGGCCCGCCACGAGCAGGGCCGTGCCGACCAGTGAAATCGGCAGGCCCAAGAGCCCGATGCCTGTTCCAGCGTTGGCCTGGGCAACGACGTTCCCAACAATTTGAAGGATGATCCCGGGCACCCCCAAGGCAAGGCTGAGGTTGTTATACCGTTTGATCATGCTCGAAGCTCCGTGCTCTTGAAAAATGGGATAGAGGCACGATTCCAGTCGGCGGCGTTGAACTTATCAGCGGTCAGGCACTTCAAGAATGTCGCTGGACACCTACGCCGCGCCGCTGAGGGGCGGAACGAGCGACTTCAGCAGCTGCTGCAACTCGGCTTGTCGACCGCCGTTCCACCAGAAGAGGAAGTCGCTGCGCAGGTCTTCCAGGCAGTGCTGTTCCTGGACCAGCATCCCCTGTAGATAGGCTTTTTCATCCGCGCCGGTCGCAAGTTCCAACCAGCGGCTGATCCGAGCCTGAGCGGTTGCCACGTCGTTGATCTTGCCGAGTTTTTCCTGCATTTCCTGGATGCAAGGGTACGCTTGCGTTCGCAGTCCTTCCCCAAAGGCTGGCGCGAGCAACTCAATCGCATAACGGACTTTCTTGCCCGCAATACGAAACCGATGCAAGGCTTCGACCTGAGCCATGTCTCCCGCGGCGGCCGCGAAGAACTGGTCCAGGGCCGGCTGGATCTGGCTCCGGGCCCAGGGCCCAAAGCGGATCGGTTCGGCGGGGGGCACTTGCTCTCGCCAGCGGACTTTCCGCAACAACTTGGCGGCCCGCCGCGGGAACCGGCCCAGTTCAAACAGCTCCTTCCAGACTTGGACCACGGGCTGCTGCGCTTCGCGGCGATGCTTGCGGACCAGTTCCAGGAGGTGAACCACGCCAGGCTGCTGCTTGTCGGCGGCCAGCCGCAGCGCGAACACGTCGCAATCGCGCGCGTCGTTGGCCGCGCGGCGGATCGATTTCAGCTGGACACTGATCCACTTCCGGCGCCGTTTGGGCAATACGGCCTGATACAGGGACACGGCGGCCGAAGCGCGCCGCGCCCAAACGCGCATTTGATGCACGTACTCGATGTCCTTCTCCGGATGCCTGGCCGCCAACGGCACGAAATGCATCACCGGCTGCAGGCGGGAATCCAGGCTGCGGACCGCGACGTCTTCGAGCAGTTCGTCGGGGCTGGCTTCCATCCATTTGTTGAACTTGGCCATACAGACTACTCTTCCTTTCCGGCGGCTCGATGAGGCTGAAGCAAGGTCCGGTGGGATTGATCGAGCGCCTTTTCGGCTTCCCGCGCCAAACGGTATAGGTGCTCCTGATGGCGATGCTTGCTGCCCTCCTTGCCGGCCCGCCGCCGCTGGTACGTCCCGTCGGCCAGCAGTTTGCGGCCCTTCACATTGTCGCGTGCATAGGACTTCAACACGGCGATCAGCCGCTGGCGGCTGGCCAGATCCTCGATCGGCACCAGCAGTTCGACTCGTTTGTCGAGGTTCCGCAGCATCCAGTCGGCACTCGAAATGAAAACCAATTCGGCGCCGCCGTGGTAGAAATAGATGATTCGGCTGTGCTCCAGGTAGCGGTCCAGGATGCTGACGACCCGGATGTGCTCGCTCAACTCCGGCACTCCCGGCCGGAGGCAGCAGATGCCGCGGACGTTCAAATCGACGCGGACCCCGGCCTTGGAGGCGCGATAGAGGGCCTGAATCAGCTTGGGATCCGACAGCGAATTGACTTGGGCCATGATGTGCGCCCGCTGGCCCCGTTTGCGGCGATCGATTTCCCCATCGATCAGTTCCAGCAGTTTGTCCCGCAGGCTGTACGGGGCCGCCGCGATCTTGCGGTACTGCTGGGGCACGGAATAACCGGTGATGGCGTTGAAAAAGCTGGTGGCGTCGGCAGCCAGTTCGTCGTCGCAGGTCAGCAGGCCGACGTCGCAGTACAGCTTGGCGGTGACCTCGTTGTAGTTGCCGGTGGCAAAATGCACGTACCGCTGGATGCCGTGGGTCTCGCGACGAATGATAATGCAAACCTTGGCATGCGTCTTCAGCCCCTTGACTCCGTAGATCACCTGGACTCCCGCCTGTTCCAGGCTCTTGGCCCAGCCGATATTGCGGGCTTCATCGAAGCGGGCTTTCAATTCGACCAGAGCCGTCACGTGCTTGCCCGACTCCGAGGCTCGCTGCAGCGCGGCCACGATCGGACTGTTCCGGCTGGTCCGGTACAGGATGATCTTGATCGCCAGGACGCTGGGATCCTCGGCGGCCTGTTCGATCAACCGGACCACGGGCTCGAAACTCTCGTACGGCATCGACAGCAGGATGTCCTTGCGTTGGATCAGGTCGAACATGCTCTCCGTCGGATCGACGTCAGGCGACTTGCGCGGCAGCCAGGACGCGTACTTCAGTTCGTCGAAGTTTGCGATGGCACTCAGCGACATCCACGCCGACAAATCCAGCGGTCCGCGGGCCGGAAAGACGAAGTCCTTGTCCACTCCCAAGGCCGAGGTGAGGAAATCCAGGGTCGGCTTGCTGCACGACTCGGCGACCTCGAGGCGGACGCAATCGCTTTCCTTGCGGGCGTCCAGAACCTCCTCCATTTCGAGCAGCAGGTCCGCCGCTTTGTCCTCGCGGACGCTCATGTCGGCGTTGCGGGTCAGGCGGAACGGGACCGCGTCCAGCACCGTTTCGCCGGGGAAGAACTGTCGGATGAACAGCCTGACGACGTCTTCGAGCAGGATGTAGCGATAACCCTCGTCGGCGGGCAGCCGAAAAATCCGGAGCGGTGAGGCGCCAAAAGGCAGGAGGGCAAACCGGGGCGTTTCCTCGCCCTCGGCCGGCGCCAACCGGACGCACATGGTCAACGATTTGTTGATCAGCAGCGGGAACTCGTCGTCCGCATGCACGGCCATCGGCGTATAGACCGGGAAGACCTCGCTATCGAAGATCTTCTGGACAACGGCGAGCTGGTGTTCTGTCAGGTTTTCGGGAGCGACGCGTTCGATGCCGGCCTGGGCCAGTCCCGGTTCCAGTTGATCCAGCAGACAGCGGTATTGATCGGCGACCATCTGCCGCGCCCGCTGGCTGACAGCCTTCAATTGCTGAGTGGGCGTCATACCGGCGGGATCGCGTTTGGTGGACCGCCGGCCGCGCAGCATCCGCAGGCCGCCCACGCGGACCATGAAGAACTCGTCCATGTTCGAGCTGGTGATCGCCAGGAATTTGAGCCGTTCCAACAGCGGCAGGCCCTCGTCTGTCGCCTCGTCCAGGACGCGCTGGTTGAATTCGAGCCAGCTCAGTTCGCGGTTCAGGAATTTGGATGCGGAGGCAGATTCAGGCATAGCTCAGGTCACTCACTTCGTCGTCAGCACGTCCGGGGCGTTGCGCACCAGCACCGGCACGCCGAAGACTTCTTTGAACAGGGCCGACTTTTGCTGGACGGCGAGTTGTTCGACCGACAGATCATCCGCCCCCGGGACCGAAATCACCCAGCGGTTGTCCTCGCGCTCGCATTGGATGTTCCGGACCCGCTGGGTGTTCGTGCGGTCCAGGGCATCGGCCAACCGCAGCATGGCGGCCATCTTGGCAACGATGGTCCGCCCCTCCCAGTCCAGGGTGGCGTAGCCCTCGTGGATCGGTTTGGGCGACGAGCGGCGGTGATAACGGGCTGTCAGCGCCGCCAGCAGCACATCCTTCTGGCTTAGCCCGAACAGATCGCCGTTGCCGATCAGGTACATACTGTGCTTATGGTGGCTGCGGGCGCTGACCGCATACCCGATGTCATGCAGCAGAGCCGCCACGTATAGGATCACCTCATAGCGGTAGCCCAATTGGTGCTCCGCCTGCAGGGCGCGGAACAACATCCGGCTCAACTCGGCCACATGGCGGCCATGCGGCTCGTCGATGCCGAAGCGGCGGCCGAAATCGAGGGCCGAGCGGATGATCTGGTGCGTGAAATTCTCCGTCCACTCCTCCCGCGACGCCATCTCGCGGATCAGGCCATCGCGCAGGTTCAGGGGCGAGACCAGGATCTCGTCGACTTTTAGCGCCCGCGCCAACCGGACGTAGGTCAGCAGCGCCGGACCCAGACCTTCCGCGTCCGGGAGCGCCAGCGGGAAGTTATGGAGCAGTTCATCGACGGAACGAGCGACCGTGTGCTCCGTCAGCTTCCGCAGTTCGTCCACCGCCACCGTGGCCAGCGAATGACCATCCCACGACGGCAACAACTCGGAAGTCGCAAAGCGGATATCACCGCCCAGGGCGATCATGATCAGCGAATGGTCGGCCGGGACATGCTTGCGGACCTGGTCCACAATCCGCGTGATCTGACTCTCCATGATCGTCCGCACTTTACCGACCGGAGCGTGAAAGGCCTCCAGGGTCTTGCGGAGCCGCAGCGAGCCCAGCCGGAACGTGTGCGCGAAAGCCACATCGCCCTGATCGATCAGCAACACCTCGGTGCTGCCGCCGCCCACCTCGACGATCAACGTCTTTCCTTCGGCCAAGCGCGGCTCCGAAGCCAACAGGGGCAGCACTCCCAAATAGGTAACGCGGTTCACCGCCGCTTCATCAAAGGGCTCGACGTTGAACCCGGTCGCGATGTAGATCCGCTTGAGAAACACCAGCCGATTGAGCGCCTCGCGCACGGCGCTGGTCGCCACGACGTGGATTTCGTCGGAGCGGGTGATCCCGTACTCGATCAGCTTCTGACGATAGCTTTTCAAGACCCGGACGCACTCTTCCGTGGTCGCCGGATCGATCGAGCCCGTACTGAACGTGTCTTTGCCCAAGCTCACGGCCTGGGCGAGCGACTCCAAGGTACGGAACTGACCGCCTTCGCTGATCTCGGCGATGGCCATCCGGATCGAAGTCGCTCCGATGTCGATCACCGCCACCAGCTTCGGCGGGCGCGGCTTGGAACCGGTCGCAGGAATCGCCGGCGGTTGTCCACTCAAGATCATGACCTTTCCCTTCCACCTTGCGCCAATGGCCCTTTCAGACCGTTTGGTCAAGTACCTCTAAGATACTGCCCGGACAGGCGGTCCACCAGAGTCGGTGCGGGATTTTGCGGGCGGAGAGGCCGATCCCAAGGTCGGAACTGCCCGCGGCGGAGGCGAAAGGGCTGTGACCGCGTTTCGGCTCGTACCGCCATGCGGTGCCTTAACAAAAACTTAACAATCAAACCGCCGCGAATTGCCCAAAAAAGCTCGCTGCCTTAATGACACGCAACCGGTTTCTTAATAAAACCAACGAACGTGGCTGAGAATCCGAATCCCATTAGCAGCGAGAACGCAGCGTGACCAACAGACCGATCGGGAACGATCCGCCACAGGTCGAACGGGCGGCGTCGGCGATGACTCGGGGGGCCGCTTCCGCTCTGGCCACCCTGATCGCCGGTTGCCTGCTGGCCCTGGGCGCCGGCTGCGCTCGCTCGTCTTCCGCCGCTGGCGCCGCCGGCGGTGTGGCGACCGTGATTCGGGTCGAGGGTTCGGATACGATGGTCAATCTCGCCCAAGCCTGGGCGGAGACATACAACTTGAGGCACCCGGATGTCAGCATCCAGGTTCTGGGCGGCGGTTCCGGCGTCGGCATCGCCAGCTTGATCGACGGCAATTGCGATATTGCCAACAGCAGTCGCACGATCAAAGCCGACGAGAGCCAGAAAGTCGAAGCGGCCCACGGGGCCAAACCCGTCGAGACCGTGGTGGGCTATGACGCGCTGGCGATCTATGTCCACAAGTCGAATCCGATCCAGTCCATTTCGCTCGACCAGCTGGCGGAAATCTACGGCTGGGACGGGAGCCTTACCCGTTGGTCGCAGGTCGACCGTGCCCACCGCTGGGGTCGCCGCGACAAGATCGTTCGCGTCAGCCGCCAGGCCGGCTGCGGGACGTATTCTTATTTCCGTGAGGCCGTGCTGGGAAAGAAGCGGGATTACAAGCTGGGCTCCGTTGACCAGAGCGGGTCCAAGGCGGTCGTCGCGTTGGTGTCGGGGACGCCCAGTGCGATCGGCTACAGCGGGATGGGATACCAGACGCCCGACGTCAAGATGCTGCCGGTGGCGAAGCAGAAGGGCCAGGCCGGGGTGGCGCCGACCTCGGCCAACGCGGCTAACGGTTCCTATCCGATCACGCGACCGTTGCTGATCTACACCGCCGGGGAGCCAACGGGCCCTTTGAAAGACTACCTGGATTGGATCCTGTCGGAGGAAGGCCAGACCGTGGTGCGGGAGCTGGGATACGT
>CAIYOB010001376.1 GCA_903927685.1 uncultured Planctomycetaceae bacterium | reverse complement strand
GTGGAATCCGTGTGATCCGTGGTGCTCGTGCTTCTCGGCGCGCACGAGAACAACAAATCGGACACTAGCAGTACGAGTGGGCTCAGGAATAGAAGGGGAAATTCGATGTTGTCAATCAAAGCACTCCGGCGACGGTTCGTAGCCTGGGGAGGACGCGTCGTGCGGCGCGAAGCCAAGCGGACGACGCGCCGTGTGCTGCGGTACGAGAGCCTGGACAGCCGGCAGCTGCTGGCGGCCATCGCGGTCGGCGACTGGCTGGTTCCCGCCGGTGAGACCGCTTGGACGATCCCGATTCGGGCGACAGGCGGAGACCGTGTGGACGGGATCAACTTCAACATCCAGATCGAGGATGGGCTGAAATCTCCGGGCGAAGCCGGCCCCGTGTTCACCGGCTTGGACATCGTGCAGGGCACGATCTTCGCGGGCAAGAACACCGGATCGTGGGACCATCACGTGCTGGACTGGCTCGCCTGGGACTGGACCGACATCAATCCCGCCGAGACCGTCTACGCGGACGGGGTGATCGGGTACGTGACGGTCAACACGGTAGACTGTCCCAGCGGCACGTGGGACCTGGTGATGAGTGAGACGCTGAACGGCCCCACCGACTTTGCCGGAATGCGAGCCGCCATCGTGAATGGGACCATCACGGTCAGCCAGCGGCCGATTGCCGACGCGGGCGGCCCGTATGCAGTCGACGAAGGCGCCACCGTGACGTTGGACGGCTCGCAATCCGCGGATCCGGACGGAGGGGATTCCCTGGTCGCATACGAATGGGACCTGGACGGGGATGGCGACTACGGCGAGACAGGGGGCGCCGCCGCCCGCGGCGACGAGTTGGGCGTCGCCCCGACTTTCTCCGCGCGGCTTGGAGAGCCGGGCGTGTGGACGGTCCGCCTGCGAGTCCGGGACGACCACGGACTGGAAAGCGTCCCACAAGCGTCCTGGGTGACCGTCGCGGACACGAACCAGGCGCCCGAACTCGCGGCGCCGATCCCGGACCAAACCGCTCCGGCGAACCGTTGGTTCCGCTACACCTTCGGCTCCGACACGTTCGTAGATCTCGATCGGGGTCAGACGTTGACCTATGCCGCCACACAGGCGGACGGCACGCCGCTGCCTGCGTGGCTGGTCTTCGATGCGGCGACGCGGTCTTTCTCCGGACGGCCGCTGGTTCGCGACGCCGGCCAGTTCCGGGTGCGCGTCACGGCCACCGATTCCGGGTCGCCGGGCCTGAGTGCCTGGGACGAGTTCAGCCTCACCGTGACACCTCAGCCGTTTCCGTATCACAACGTGGACTTGCCCCAGGACGTGGACGGCGATGGCGGCGTAGAGCCTCAGGACGCGCTGATCGTGATCAACTGGATCAACGCCCACGGTTCCGGGCCCGTGCCCGACTCGTGGTCTGAGGTCACCGCGGAGCCGTTCTACTTCTTCGACGTCTACGCCGACAATTTCATCTTGCCGATCGATGTGTTGGCGGTGATCAATTATCTCAATGGCGGCAAGCAAGTGATCGCCAAGCTGCCGTCGAGCGCGGTCCAAACGTAGCCGCCTGCGTGCGGATCCGCCGGCTCGATATCCAACTTGGCTATGAAGACCGGTCCTGCCCAGGACGAAATCGCCTCGCGGAGCGACGCGTCGACATCGGCGCAGGGATCTGCCGCGCGGAACACCACGCGGGCGATCTCCCGCCGTCCCGGCTCGAGCCCCGAGCCGAGCGAGCTGAGCATCCCCACCCGCAGATGTCCCATGCCGACCAGCGTCGCCGTGACGGCCCAGCCGTCGGCGGTGTCCGCGCCCGTCCCGACGCCGGCGGGCACGTCTACAGATAGCTGACGCGGGTCGAAGAAGAGATCGAAATCGAGCCCGCCGACGTTGGTCGCCGCCGGCTCGATGTCTAACATCACCGGCACGGAGACCAGTTCGCCAACGCGGGCCGACAGGTCGGTCCCGATCTGGAATTGCGGGTCGATTCCGGCGCCGAACGGCGCGACGCCCAGATGCGGATTGTCCGGCACGAAGGGCTCGGCCAGTCCCAGGCCTTCCTGAACGATCAGGAAGGCGTCGGCCGCGGAGAGCAGGCCGGAACCGTCGGCGTCCCCCACGATCCGTGGATCAGTCCAGGCGTGGGCGGAGAAGCCGCTGGCCAGTCCGAGGGCCGCCTGGACGGTCAAGAATGCGTCCGCCGCACTGTGGATCCCGCTGCCGTCCGTGTCGCCCAGATAGGCCGCCTTGTGGACGGCCACGTCTCCGCTAGCCGCAATCCCTCCGCCGTTCAGGAAGATGTTCTCCAGTCGGATCGCCTGCGACGCTCCGTACGACGCGGTGGCCGGCACCTCCGCCGCGACCCGCACAATATCGAGGTTCGCCCCCGACAGCGGCGTCGTCCCCGCAGCCCGAATCCGGGCCACACCGGGCGTGCTGGTATCGGGCGGATTGATGACGCTCCAGTCGCTCGGCAGCCCGGCCGCCAGCGTGGCCGCCGTGATCAGCAGAAAGTCCTAATCAGAAGTTCATCCCATCGATGCGGGCCCCGCCGGTTACCGAAATCGGGATTGTCCAGGCGGTCTGGCCAGCCGGGACCAGCCAGTCGCCAACGACGATGCTCAGCGCGGCGGAAGCGCCGTCCAGCGCCAACCGTGGCTCTAGCGCCTCGAAGCCCAGTCGGTTGATCGGCCAGCGTCGGACGGACGATCGTCTCCGCCCCCGCTGTTTGATCCGGAATCGTCTCTTCCAAGCTGCCTGGATCCACTGTCGAAGCACGTCCACCTCCGCATGTCTTGTGCCTACTTCAAGAACCGTCCACCACAGTCAATCGTTTACCGCTCGAACTTCGGAACCACGACGCCGGCCGGTAAACGATCGCTGGTCGGGCACGGTTTTAGGACAGGTCAATTCCGGTTGGCTGACAGCGGCAGGGTAGGTTGGGGGAAAAACACATGATTGGCAAGTCTCGGAGCACGGCTGGTCAACCTCGCACGCAAGCCCGGCGACGCCAGCCAGGCCGGTTGTCAGCGGGAAACTCGCGAGGACGCTTGCCTTGCCGCCACCTGCGATTGGAACCGCTCGAGCCTCGCTGGATGCTGGATGGCGATTCGGCACTGATTCCGTCTCCGACAGTGCCGTGCTGGGACGCGATCAACGCCGAAGAGGCGATTTGCGGGGGAGCTGCCTGGTCCAACGGTGGGATCGCTCCACAGACGGATGGATATCTCACCGACACGGCCCGCGATCCAGCCGTGCCGTCGGATGGGGACGCCGTGTGGGTGACCAGCCGGATCGGCGGCGCGAGCCCGATATCCGCCGTGCTCACGTACTTGGCCGAGTCCCCGATACCGGTCGCCAGTACGCCGTTCACGGAGACGTTCGGCGTGACCACCGTCAAACCGTGGACGGGCACCGACGGCAGCGATCAGGGCTGGACGGTCACCGGCAGCAGCTACCTCAGCCTGGACAACTCGGCCAACTACGAGACCAGCGCGACCGAGTGCGGGTTGTTTTACAAGGGCAAGACGGCGCTCAACCCACTGGACAGTGCCATGGCGGCCACCTCCAGCGGCATCAACGCCACTGGCGGGTCGGGCTATGTCGAGTTCTACATCAGGACCCAAACACTCGAGGGCACCGACGGCTGGGCTTTTCAAGTGGATTCCGGCAGCGGATTCGTCACGCGACTGAGCGAGTTGACGGGCAGCAGTCATGCCACGCAGAAGTACCACTACGACCTGGTGAGCAGCGAGTTGGTCGACGGGCTGCAACTGCGGTTCCAATTCACCGGCGGAGGGGTCGGCGACTCGGACGACCGCATCGGCGTGGACCAAGTCACGGTCACGGTGACCACGCGGCCGTCGCCGGTGCAAGTCGCGCTGCTCGACGACGGCGCCCACGGCGACGGGGCGGTGGCCGACGGCGTGTACGGCGCGCAGATCCCCGCGATGGCGAGCGGCACGCGGGTCAGCTACTACCTCTCGGCGACGGATGCTCAGAATACGCAGCTCGTTGACCCGGCCGGGGCTCCCGGCACGCAGTATTCCTACACGGTCGTCGCAGCGGAGCCATTCGCCGGCAATCTCGTACTGGGCAATCCGACCGCTTCCTCGATCCAGGTCAACGTGTACGCGCCCGATCAAGACCGCGACTTCTATATCGTCTACGGCACGTCTCCGGACAGCTATCCCCAGCAGACGGCGCCGCACTCCCTGGCCGCCGGAACGCCCACGCTCGTCACCCTCGCAGCGCTCACGACCGACACGCAGTACTACTACCGCATGTACTCGAAGCCCGCGGGGACGAGCGACGCGCGGTATACGAGCACCGCCGAATTCACGTTCCACACGCAACGCGCCGCGGGCAGCACCTTTGTCTTCGCGATCCAGGGCGACTCGCACCCGGAACGGGTCAATTCGCAGTTCGACGCGGCGTTGTACGCCCAGACGTTGCTGGCCGCCCGGTCGGACAACCCCGATTTCTATCTCACCATCGGCGACGATTTCAGCGTCGATCAACTCAATTACCCGACGATGACGCAAGCTCAGGTCGTCGAGCGTTATACGCTGCAGCGGCCCTACCTGTCGCTGGTCGGCAATTCGGCGCCGCTGTTCCTGGTCAACGGCAATCACGAGCAGGCGGCCCGCTATCTGCTCGACGGCACGCCGGACAACGTCGCCGTCTGGGCACAGAACGCTCGCAACCTGTATTACTCCGAGCCGGCCCCCAGCCCCGACAACACGTTCAACTCGGGGTTCTACACGGGCAATACGGAGGACGTCGCGTTCATCGCGGGCGACAAATTGCGGAACTATTTCGCGTGGCAGTGGGGCGATGCGTTGTTTGTAACGATCGATCCCTACTGGTCCTCGCCCACCTGCGTCGACGATCCGATCGATGGCAGCCCCAAACGGTCCAACCTATGGGACATCGAGCACGGCGACGCCCAATACGATTGGCTGAAAACGACCCTGGAACAGAGTACCGCCAAATACAAATTCGTGTTCGCTCATCATGTCTTGGGCACCAACCGGGGTGGCGCCGACATCGCCGACGGGTACGAATGGGGCGGCTACAATGCCAACGGCACCTGGGGCTTCGACGCCAATCGGCCGACCTGGGAACTGCCCATCCATCCATTGATGGCCGCCAACGGTGTGACGGCGTTCATCCAGGGACACGACCACATCTTCGTCAACCAGGAACTCGACGGCGTCCACTACATCACGCTGCCCGAGCCGGCCGATCCGAACTACTACCTCTACAATTCGGACGCCTTTGGGCTGAACGTGCAGGCCAAGGCATCGAACTCGGGCTATGCACGATTCACCGTGGCGCCCGACGGAGTGAAGGTCGATTACATCCGAGAATTCCTGCCGGCCGACCAAGTGTTCGGACGGACCAGCGGCATGGTGGCTGCCAGCTTCACGTTGGCACCGGCTGCCGGTCTGCCCGTCATCACCGGCCGGATGCCGACGCCCTACGCTCCTCGCCCTGCAGACCCGGTATCGGTGACTTCCCTGATCACCGACGACGGCAGCGTGACCGGTGCGACCCTGGCGTACAACGCCGGGGCCGGAACCGTCAGCGTGACGATGTCCGATGACGGCCGGCACGGCGACGGAGCCGCCGGCGATCACGTCTACGGGGCCCAAATTCCCGCTCAGGCCGCTGGAACGATGGTTCAATACGCCATCACGGTCGTGGACAACGAGGGAAACCAGGCGACCAGCAGCATGTCCTACACCGTCGCCCCGTCTATCAGCAACACGACGGCGACGCCCAGTCGGCCTACGTCACGCGACTCGGTGTGGTTGACGTCGACCGTGACCGACCATGTCGCCTTGGGCCGCGTGACGCTCACCTATCAAGTCGGCACGGCGACGGCGGTCACCGCAACGATGTACGACGACGGCGCCCACGGCGACGGCGCGGCGGGCGACCATGTCTTCGGTGCCCAGATCCCGGCCACAGCCGACGGCACGATCGTCCGTTACTACGTGACGGCGCTGGACGGCAATGGCGTCAGTGCCACCGATCCTGCCACTGCGGCCAGCGACACGTACACCTACACGGTGTCGGATCAGCCGGGGCTGACGATCTCTGGCACGCGAACGGTGCCGAGCCAGCCGACGCCCGGCGACCCCGCCTGGGTCGTCAGCACGGTCACCGGCGCGCCGACGGCCGTCCAGTTGCAATACAACCCGGGGATCGAGAACACGGTCTTCCTCGAAACGTTCGGGCCGCCCCCGGCGGGCAACGTGTCGCCGTGGACGGGCGGCGGCGTGGCGAACGCCTGGACCGTGACGGCCGCCAGCGCGGCAAACGTCGCGCTGACGACCGGCGCCAACCACGACGCCGTCGATGCGGACGGCGGCTGCGGAGTCCGCTTCCTGGGCGGCACGACCGACCCGCTGCAGACCATGCTCGCCACCGCAGCCGGCATCGACACCCGCGGCCTGTCGGCCACGGTGCAGTTCTACGTCAAGACAACCGATCTGGAAGGCGCCGATGGTTGGCTGTTTCAAGTGGACGCTGGCGCCGGATACGTCACGCGTCTGAGCGAGTTGACTGGCAGCGTTCACAACTGGGCCGCCTATACGTACACGCTGGACCCCAGCGAGTTGGTTGACGGGCTGAAGATGCGTCTTCAGTTTCAGGGAGGAGACGCCGATGACCAGGTGCGCGTCGACCACCTCTCCCTGGTCGTGAAGCCGGCGACGGTCGTCTTCATGACCGACGACGGCGCCCACGGCGACGGAGCGTACGGCGATGGCGTCTACGGCGCACAGGTTCCCGGACTGCCGCTAGGGACGACGGTCGATTACCATGTCGCCGCGACGGACGGCGCAGGGAACACCACCCGTGATCCGGCCGCGGCGCCGAGCGACTTCTATTCCTACACCGTCGGCTATCCCTACGACGTCGTCTTGGGACGGCCCACGAACAACTCGGTGGCGGTGAGCGTCATGTCCCGGTCGGCCGAGAATCTGACCTGCTACGTGGCGTACGCGACGGAGCCCGGGGGCTCCGGCCACCAAACGGCGGCTCAGATCATCACCGCGGGCAGCGTGGCGACGTTGGCGATTTCGTCCCTGCAGCCCAACACGCAATACTACTACCGAGTGTACTACAGGCTCGCGGGCGGCACGGAATTCAAGGCCGGGCCGGAGCAGACTTTCCATACGCAGCGTGCGGCCGGCGCGACGTTCACGTTTGACGTCCAGGCCGACAGTCACTACAGCGACCCCGACACCAACAGCCTGGCCGTGTACCGTGCCGCAGCGGCGAACATCGCCGCCGACGAAGCGGACTTCCTGATCGATCTCGGCGACACGTTCATGACCGAGAAGTACGGCGTGACCAGCGAGGCCGGGATTTGGGCGGCCGTCCAGGCTGCGCGCGCCAACGAACTGAGCCTGGTCGGCGATTCGACTCCCTTGCTGCTGGCCACAGGCAACCATGAATCGGAACTGGGATGGTTGATCGACAGCGCCCAGCCGACGGAGAATCCGGCGGTCTGGGCTACCGAGGCCCGCGAGGCCTACTTCCCCGCCCCGGTCCCCGGCGACTTCTACTCCGGCAGCACGACCAGCGATCCTTACGTGCAAGAGCCGCGGAACAGCTACTACGCGTTCAGCTGGGGAGACGCCCAGTTCCTCGTGCTCGATCCGTTCTGGTACACCAGCTCCAAACCAGGCGTCAACGACGGCGGCTGGGGGTGGACATTGGGCGAGGCGCAGTACCATTGGCTCCAGCAGACGCTTGCCTCCAGCCCGTCGCCGTTCAAGTTTGTATTCATCCATCACCTGGTCGGCGGCGACTACGACGGCGAGGCGCGAGGCGGTGTCGAGTTCTCGCGGTTCACCGAGTGGGGCGGCTACAACCAGGACGGCACGTGGGGCTTCGACGCGCACCGGCCGGGCTGGGCCATGCCGATTCAGAACCTGCTGCTGAACTACGGCGTGGACGTCGTGTTCCACGGCCATGACCATTTGTTCGTCAAGCAAGACCTCGACGCGAATGCGGACGGGACGGCCGACCTGATCTACCTGGAATGCCCGCAGCCCGCCAGCCCGATGTACGATAGCACGAGTGCGGCGACAGCCTACGGATACGTCAACTATGCCTCCGACAACGCCGGCAACAGCGGCTTGCAAGGCGGCTCAGGGCATATTCGCGTCACCGTCTCGGCGACGTCCGCTACCGTCGAATACGTTCGCGCTTACGCGACTGCGGACCAGACGAGTCAGCAAGTGAACGGGGCCGTCAGCTACTCCTTTTCCATCCCTGCACCGACGCTGGCGGTCGACGTCGCAGCCGCTTCAGTCGCCGAGCAAGCCGGTGCGGAGGCCACCACGGTGACCATCAGCCGTAACACGGACACCATCGCCGCCTTGACCGTGAACTTGGCCAGCAGCGACGCCAGCGAAGCGACCGTCCCGGCCACGGTCACGATTCCGGCGGGCCAGTCCTCCGCGACGGTGACCCTGACGGCGGTGGACGACGCGATCGTCGACGGCAGCCAAATCGTCACGATCACGGCCTCAGCCGCAGGCTTCGCCAGCGGCAGCGATACGGTGCAGGTGGCCGACGACGATTCGTCAGTCCTGAGCATCCTTGTTGGCGACTGGCTGATTCCGGCCGGCGAGACGGCTTGGCGGATTCCGGTCGCGGTGGTCGGCGGCGTCAGTGTCGACGGGCTGAACTTCAACGTCCAGATCGAGGACGGCAGCAGGCCGGTGGGGGAAGCCGGCCCGGTGCTCACGGCTTTGGACATTCTGCACGGGACGATCTTCGACGGCAAGAACACCGGGTCTTGGGACAATACAATTGCCGACTGGATCGCCTGGGATTGGACCGAAGCGGACCCAGGCGAGACCGTCTTTGCCGATGGGGTGATCGGATATCTGACGATCAATACCGTGGGTTGCCCCAGCGGAACCTGGGACATCCTGATGAGCGACACGCTCAATGGCCCCACGGACTTCGCCGGGCTCGCGGCGACCATCGAGGACGGCACGATCCGAGTCAACCAGCGTCCGATCGCCGACGCGGGCGGGCCCTATGCCGTTGCCGAAGGCGGCACGGTGACGCTGGACGGCTCGGATTCGCTGGATTCCGATCCCGCGGACAGCCTTGTGGCGTACCAGTGGGACCTGGACGGAGACGGTCTCTGGGGCGAAACCGGCGCGGCGGCGAGCCGGGGCGATGAGACGGCCGTCCGTCCCAACTTTTCGGCCGCCGGACTGGACGGGCCCGGAACTTGGACCGTCCGCCTGCGAGTCCGAGACAACAACGGGCTGGAAAGCGCTGTCCACGAGGTGGCGATCGAGATCACGAACGTCTCCCCGGTCATCGTCCTTGGCGGTGCCAACGCGGTGGACGAAGGGGCCGCGTACACCCTGACGCTGGGCGCCGTCACGGATCCCGGCAGCGATACGGTCAGCCAGTGGATCGTTCACTGGGGCGACGGCTCGAGCAACACGTACGCCAGTGGCGGCGACAGGACGCACATCTACGCCGACGACAATCCGACCGCGACGCCGTCCGATCCGTATACGATCACCGTGGATCTGGCGGACGAGGACGGCACGCACCCGGCCGCGGCCAGCAAGACGATCACGGTCCAAAACGTCGCCCCGGCCGTGTGCATCGGCGAGGCGCCGGCAAGCAGTCCGAAGGGAACTCCGCTCCCTCTGTCGGCCGACGTGACCGATCCGTCCACCGCCGACACGTTCACTTTCACGTGGGCGGTGACCAAGGACGGCAGCCCCTATGCCACGGG
>CAIYOB010001375.1 GCA_903927685.1 uncultured Planctomycetaceae bacterium | reverse complement strand
CGTTGAGCACCGATCACGGCTTCGCAGGATCGTAGGTTCGACTGCTGTGCGGATTCCTTGGATGCCGAAAGGCGTTGAGCACTGACTCTGCCCGGAGTCGCCCAGGCGGCCAACGGCGGTGCGGATTCCTTGGATGCCGAAAGGCGTTGAGCACGGTACGGCGAGTGGTGGGCTGAACTCGCTGCAGATCACACGCTCAGGCGTGAACGCCAACGAGGTTGGCGCCGTGCAGGGGCTGATCGGCTACCTTGCGTCCAGGTGTTCGGCCAAGGCGTGGGCCAGATCGCGGCCGAAGGCTCGGGCGCTGTCGGCGGTCACTTCGACCCCCAGTGATTCCGCGTACGGCAGTTCCAAGCTGCCGACCAGGGCGGCCTTGGGAAAGGCGGAAATGGACCAGGCCGAACAAGATCTGCCCTGCGCAAAGTTTCCGCCCGTGTTCCAGGCCGTGCCGAAGGCCAGGCAATCCTGCGCGCGGAACGGAATCGGGCCGGAGCGGACTCGCGCCAAGGTCGCCGCGTACCGCTGCTCCTTGTTCCAGAAGCCCTCGTCCCGCGGGCCGACGAAGTAGGCGAGGTCGTTCCACTGTCCCCGAATCGACGGACAGTGCAGGTCCATGGTCGCGACGACGCGGTCCTGAAGCGTGCTACCCAACTTCATCCAGGCCGCGACCT
Organism: uncultured Planctomycetaceae bacterium; assembly: GCA_903927685.1. The sequence continues at coordinate 1,115 of CAIYOB010001375.1, read as the reverse complement.
CGGGGTACAGCGGCTGGTCGTTGTAGTCCCGGTTGTGATCGTGGGGCGCGCGGTTCTTGCCGGAATCGCCGTTCTCCACTCCGTCCTTGTCCATGAACGGAACGGCGACGACCTCCCAATTCTCCCGCCACCGCCGCCCCAACGCGTCGTCGGCCAGCACGGCGGACAGGAAGCCTTCCATGGCATAAGTCGCCATCGCTTCGCAAGCATGATGCCGCGACGTCAGCAGGACCATGCCGCGGCAGCGCTCGCGATCCAGACAGCCGGCGCGCAGCAACTCGACCGAGCGGCCTTGGCGGCTGCGGCACAGTTCCTCGACCCGCAACGGGGCGTCCGCCGACTGACGGGCCAGCCAGGCGCGCAGATGGCACTCGCGGTAGTGCGGACAGTACGCGACCAGCATTTCGTGCTGGTCCGCGGGGACGCAGACCTCGAACGACCACGCGGGCCGGCCCTCGTGCCGAAACGCCTGCACACGGTCGGCGCCCAGCCACTGCCAGGTCAGGCCGCCGTCTCGACTGGTCGCCGGGCCGCGCATGCCCAGCGGATTCTGGTTCGTGAATACGATCTTGACGGGCGTTTCGGCCGCCGCCCGCAGCCGCAGACTCCAGTAGAACCACCACTGGCCCGGCTGGATGTCGCGCTGGTCCGGAGCCACGTACACCGTCCGGCCGTCCACGCGTTGAGCGACGATATTCCCGCCCGGCCCCGGATCGATCTGGACTTCCTGGGCGGCAGCAACTCCACCGGCGACCATCAGGCATCCGGCGATGCAGCACGTGACACGAATGAACGCCAGCATAGCCGACTCCCGGGCATCAACGTTGCCCATTCTCAAGGTACCATTCTCGCGGACACACCACTTCGCTGGTACAGGTTTAAGGTCAGGTATCGCTCCGAGTTTTGAATCTTGCACGAGGCATTATCGGCAGCCATTCCGGGGACGGCAAGCGGCCCGGGCGAACGCCCAGTGGTTTGTCACGGGAGACCGCCAGTGACCACCGCGGCCTGAGGTTCAAAGGCGAGGGGCGTGGCCCGAGGCTTGGCTCGCGGGAGCCAATAACCGCCGGGCCTCGAGGGCGCGGGCGACCGCGGCGTCGGTGGTTTGTCCCAGG
>CAIYOB010001374.1 GCA_903927685.1 uncultured Planctomycetaceae bacterium | reverse complement strand
TTTTGCTGTTGTGGCCTTGTTGGTCTCGACGGTATCCGCCGAAGACCGCACGGTGTCCAAGTCGACCCTGTCCGCGTTGGGACTGGGGCAGATGGAAATCATGTCGGACGCCGAAGGACTGCAAGTCCGCGGCATGAGTTCGAACGCGGGCGCGTTCGGCGCGAGCCTGTCGGCCGGCCAGATGTCCGATCCCCGCAACCCCGGCAATTTCCTGGTGCTCACGGACGCTAACGGCTCGCGCGGCAGCGACGAGAACTCCGGCTTGAACATTACGTCGGCCGCTACCCAGGGCCCCCAAGGCTCGGCGCTCAACGGCACGCTGGACATTCAGGCCGGCAACCCGGCGATTCAGACCTTCTTGGGCCTGCTGATCTCGGCCGCCGGTCAAGCGGCTCAAACCGCGGCCGGCTTGTCGGCTGCGTCGGGCGGGTGATCCCCGAGTACGGATACGGGACGAGCGGAGCGTCTGCTCCGCTCTCCGTTCCGCATTCTGCAGACGCTGTTCCGGACGACATTCCGCAGTGGCCACTCTGGGCCACTGCCCCGCAACGAGACGGCGATCGCTCGCCGGCGGGCCTCAGAAATCGCCGAGCAGTTGCTCCTCGGCCAACGGAATCAGGATCGGAACCTCTTCCCGCCGAATCCCTCGAGCGACCTCGAAGCCCAGTCGCGTCAGGGAAAAGTCGCGGAACAAGTGGTGCATGACCAGTCCCGCCGCGCACAGTTGGCGAAAGCCGTCCAGGAAGCGGATGGTCAGTTCCGGGTCGTCCCGCCGCTTGAGAATGAACGTCCGCTCCAGATCGAGTTCGACGCACACGGTCAGGAACCGTTCCGAGGACTCAAAGGCGTGGTTCACGCTCTTGACTTCCAGCGTCCCGCGGTGACGGGCCAGGTACAGGATCGCGCGGGCTTCCTGGTCCAGCGACTCCGGTGGGACGGATCGATTGGCGACCAGCGCGTCGCTGCACAGGCGGGCGAAAGCGACCACGGTCGGGGCGCCTTCGCCCAACTCCTGCCACAGGACCATCTGGCGGCCGTCTTCCGAAAAGTTCTGCACTCGGCTGAGCATGGAATCAGCGCCTCGATAACTCGTGCACGGCATCGACCACCGCGATCGCGTTTTCCACGGGGGTCTGCTGCAGTACGCCGTGCCCCAGGTTGAAGATGTGTCCGGGCCGGCCGGCGGCCTGATCCAAGACGTCTTGGACGCGGCGGCGGATCTCGCCAACGTCGGCCAGCAGAACCGTCGGATCCAGGTTGCCCTGGAGCGTGCGGTCATAGCCGACGGTCTGCCAGGCGTCGTCCAGTCGCAACCGCCAATCCACGCCCACGACGCTGCTGCCGCCCTCGGCCAGCAGCGGCACCAAGGCCGGATTGCCGGTTGCAAAATTGATGACCGGCACCCCCGGCGTGATCCCGGCGATGATCTGCCGGACGTAGGGCAAGACGTAAGTTCGATAGTCGTCCGGGCCCAGGCAGCCGACCCAAGAATCGAACAGTTGGACGCACTGGGCGCCGGCGGCGATCTGGGCGTTCAGGTAGCGCGTGATCGAGCGGGCCAGTCGCTGCATCAACTCGCGCCACGCGCCGACGTCGCGATACATCAGGGTCTTGGTGTGCAAGTAGTTGCGGCTGGAACCGCCTTCGATCACGTAGCTGGCCAGCGTGAAGGGCGCACCGGCGAACCCGATCAACGGCAGGTGGGCCGGGAGATCGCGGCGCGTCTGGCGCACCGTCTCCATCACGAAGTCCAGCGAATCGACGCTCTCCAATTCCAGGACGCGATCGACGTCCGCCGCTTCCCGCACCGGATTGTGGATCACGGGGCCTTCGCCCTGGGCGAATTCCAGATCCACACCCATCGGCTCCAGGATCGGCAGCAGGTCCGAAAAGATGATCGCGGCATCGACGCCCAAGCGGGCCACCGCGGTGCACATCACCTCGCTGCACAACGCCGGGTTCTTGCACAGCTCCAGAAACGTGGTCTGAGCCCGCACCTGGCGGTACTCGGCCATGTACCGGCCCGCTTGCCGCATCAGCCAGACGGGCGTGTACTCGACAGGCTCGCGGCGGCAGGCCTGCATGAACGGGCTATTGTACCAGGGGGCTTGGGGATCGAGCGGCGATGCAGCCGCGGCCGCCGCGACGGCGACAGAAATCCGCCGCTTGCGCGCCAGTTTGTCGTGGCACTGAGCCGCTGCGGCCAATACCAGCGGCGCCAACTTGGGATGCTCGGGCTCGATATCCACCGGCAACTCGCGTTCCCGCAGCATCTCGCTGGTCGTCGGTCCCACGGACGCTACCACGGTCTGGGCCAGTCGCTGCCGGACACGGTCGGTCAGCCCCAAATCGTCGGCGACTCGCAACAAGTTGACGACCTGGTGCGCGGACGTGAAAAGGAGCACATCCAGCCGGCCGGCGGCCAGATCGCGGACGTTCTGCGCCAGCGGGCCGATGTCTGCGGGCAAGTCCCAGCGGTAGACCTGGACGCGAAGCACCGCGGCTCCGCGG
>CAIYOB010001373.1 GCA_903927685.1 uncultured Planctomycetaceae bacterium | reverse complement strand
TCTCGCCCAGCGGTCAACTGAAGTTGGTGGATTACGACTGCATGGCCGTGCCGGCGCTGCTCGGCCGCCGGAATCTGGAAACGGGACTGCCTCCCTACCAGCATCCAGGGCGGAACGGAGACACGGTTCTGTTTCCCGGGCTGGACAATTTTTCCGCGCTGCTGATCTACGTGGCGCTGCGGGCGTTGGCAGCCGCGCCGAAGCTGTGGCAGACGCATGTCGCGCAGCCAGGTTACGATCGCATCCTGTTCCGCGAGGAGGACTTCCGTGAGCCGCTGAAGTCCCACTTGTATCAAGACCTGTTGCAGTCGCCGGACGGTCAAGTCCGAGAGCTGACGCACTGCCTGTTCGAACTGGAGCGGCAGGATCTGCGGAAGGTCCCCCGACTGGACGAGGTGCTGTCCGGCTTCCAGGCCAAGAGGACGCCGTCTACGACGCAGAAACAGCTCAGTTTTCGCACGACGGCCTTCCCACTGCCCCCTGTCCCTGGCGAAAAAGCGGCTCCCGTTGGCTCATCTGTGGTGCGGTCTCGCCGCCAACCCTCGCGCGAGGCCATCGCGAACCGCAGCGCGCATCCGGCGGCGGAACGACCAGGTCGCTCGAAAACGTCGGGTGCCGAGACGGAGCGGCAATCGTCGCCGGCGCCACTCCAGCCCCCGCCCCTGATTCCACCGCACCGGAGCGATTCACCCAGTCCGCCGACTGGGTCCAACCGCGGCTGGGTCTGGTGGTTCGTCGGTTCGGCGTTGATATCCGTACTGCTGGGTATCGCGGCAACCCTACTTCTGCTAATCTGGCGAACATCGTAGGAGCGAATGAGGGAGGAATACAAGATGGTAAGCCGGGGAAAGACGATGGGAATCCAGCTGCGTTCCCGGATCATCTGTCCGCACTGCTGGACCGAATTCCCGCCCCACGATTTGCTGTGGATCGCCGCGCACTCGGATCTGCGGGGCGACCCTCTGCTGGGCCAGGATGAACAACAGCGGTTCCTTCCCTCGCGGTTCTCCGCCGACGGCAAGGCGATCGACGTCCGCGGCGAGGTCTGTACGGCGCTGGGTTGCCCCCATTGCCATCTTTCCATCGCCTGGGCTCTGCTGGAGATGAAGCCGCTGTTCCTCTCGATCCTGGGCGCTCCGGGCTCGGGCAAGTCCTATTTTGTGGCGTCCATGACGTGGCAACTTCGACAGACACTCCGCGACCGCTTTGCCGTCAGCTTTGCCGACGCGGACCCGCTGCACAACCAGGTGCTCAGCGATTACGAGGAGCGGCTGTTCCTGAATCCCCGCGAGGACCATTTGGTCTATCTGCCGAAAACGGAACTGGAGGGCCAGTTGTACCAGTCGGTGGCGTACGGCGAGCGGCGGGTGTGGTATCCGCGGCCGTTCGTGTTCGCGCTGCAGCCGCTGGATGGCCATGCCGGGTACGGGAAACGCCGCATGCTGTCCCGCTGCCTGTGCCTGTATGACAATGCGGGCGAGCATTTCCTGCCGGGCGGCGAAACGCCAAACAGCCCGTCCAAGCACTTGGCCCTGTCGGAAGTGCTGTTCTTCCTTTTCGACCCCACGCAGCATCCCCGGTTTCGCGCTCGCTGCAAAGGCCAAAGCAGCGATCCGCAAATGGGAGACCACGGCTGGAGCCATCGGCAGGATCAGGTCCTGCTGGAAGCGGCCAACCGCATCCGAATGCACAGCGGGGCGTCGCAAAGCGACAAGCTGAAGCAGCCGCTGGTGGTCGTGGTCACCAAGTTCGATGCTTGGCGGAGTCTGACGCCCGATCTTGACCTTGATCTGAGTCGAGTTGTCCGCCGCTTGGGAAACAACGCGTCCGCGTTGGACACTCGCATTCTGCACGCCATCTCGGACCGCGTCCGGCAAGTTCTGAACGAGCATGCTCGAGAGATGGTCAATGCCGCCGAGAGTTTTTCCGAGGAAGTGCTGTACGTCCCGGTCAGCGCCTTGGGCTGCTCGCCGGAGGTCATCGACGGCAGTGGGATGCTGGGGGTTCGCCCGAAGAATATCCAGCCGGCCTGGGCGGAGATTCCGCTGCTGTTCGCCTTGCACCGCTGTACCAAAGGACTGGTCCAAGTCGGCGTCTCGCGGAGCGAAACGCCGTCCGACGCGGTGGAGCGAGGCGCATCAGACCCCCACGGCGAACCGCCGGATCCAGACATGGACGAGGACCAGCCCGCCGTGCTTCGCCTGAGAAGGGGGACGGGCACATGAGTCAGGAAATCCTGTACACTTCGGCGCCCCAGGGATTGAAGCCCGGAAGCCGCGGCTTCTGCACGGTGGCCAGCACCGCCAGCATCGCCAAGAACCTGCTCGAACGGCTGGAATCGTTCAGCGGATACCGGCATGCCTTCATGGCGCACGAAGCCCAGGCGGCACAGAATCCCGTGAACTATGCCCACTACCACACCACGGTCGGGGGCCGCAAATACCACATCCTGTCCCGCGTCGCCGACGCGGGGCTGGACTACACGCAGCGCAGCAACAAGCTGGCGCACCACGTGGCGTTGGAACCGAGCGAGACGGAAAATGCTCCCGGCGGACCGGCCTGGGTCATGGCCACGCCCGGCTTTTTCGTGGACCAGTGGGATGGCCAGGTGCAGACTTGGCCCGTCGGCCGTGAACCGCCAGCCAGCGAGCGACCGACGCGGGGGTGCCGGCGTTGGCAAACACTGACCGGCGACGCCGGATGGGGCGGGGTTCTGGCTGAATCGGCACTCCGCAAAGGCAGCCTGATGTCGGTCATTTTTCCGGCCGGGACTCCCGTGCTCGAGTTGGTCGTCGAATCGCTGAGCCTCCTGCCGCAGGAAAAGCGTTGGGACGTCACGTTCAGCACGTATTTCACCAAAGCTCCCGCCGGCGTGGACTGCCAGTGGCGGTTTTTGCTGGACGGCACCCCCGAGGCGACCGCCCTGCGGCGGGATGTGCGGGCGGCAGTCATCGACCTCTGCCAGCCCCTGGGA
>CAIYOB010001372.1 GCA_903927685.1 uncultured Planctomycetaceae bacterium | reverse complement strand
TGGCCCAGTCACCCGCCGACGCCCCAACCGCCTCGCGGGCGTGACGGCGTTGGGGAACCGGCTCCCGTGGTCGCGGTCCCGCCGGTGCTCGACAAGCCGCCTCCCCAGCCGCCGGTCCCGCGGCCGCCGGAGCCGAGCCCCGCGGAGCGGGCGGAACCGCATCTGACGCAGGGAACCGCTGACCTGACGGAGGGACGTTACGACGAGGCGGTCGCCGCCCTGCAGCGGGCTGCGGTGGAGAACCCCGGCGATGCGCGGATCTTCAGCCGCTTGGGCAGCGCGTGGTTTCGGAAAGACCAGCCCGATCAGGCCGTCGAAGCCTTTTCGAAAGCCATTGCGCTCGAGCCGGCTGCCGTCGACCACGTCACCCGCGGCCGGGCTTGTCTGGAACTGGGCCAGTACGAGGATGCCCAGCGTGATTTCAGCCAAGCGATTCAGTTGGATCCCCAGTACGCCGCCGCCTATTTCTATCGGGCGGACGGGCTGCTGCGTCAAGAACGACTGGAGGAGGCGGTGACCGACTTCAGCAAGTCGATTGAACTGGGCTCGCACCAGCAAGCCGACTTTCCGCTGGCCGACGCGTACCTGTTTCGCGGCTCCGCCGTCATGGCCCTGGACCGCTTGGATCAGGCCGCCGCGGATTTTTCGCAGGCGATCGGACTCCGGGAGCCAGACCAGGCGGCGGACGATTACCGGATCCTGGCGGAATGCCACGAGGCACAGGGCAAGAAATCCGCAGCCCAGTACGAGCGGCAGATCGCCGACTTGCTGGATGCCGTCCGGGCGCAGCCCGCGGATCTGGCGTCCCTGCGGGCCGCGGCGATGTTGCTGGCGACTTGTCCCCTGCCCGAAATCCGCCGCGGACCGCACGCCGTCACGCTGGCCCAGCGGGCCTGTACGGCGTCCGGAGGGAACGACGCCGCATGTCTGGATTCCCTGGCCGCCGCGTACGCCGAAGTGGGCGAGTTTGAAAAAGCCGTTCGCTGGGAACAAGAGGCGGTTCGCCTGGCTCCCGATGATTCCAGTCGCAGCCAATACGAGTCGCGGCTGGAGCATTACCGGGCGGGAAAGAAGTATTGGTCGGATGCGTCTTAGTCCATCGCGTTGCCGCTAGCATTGCATCCCAGACCATCAACTGTTTAGCCATGCTTCCCATCTAGCCCACTGCCGCGCAGAGCGCGGTGCTAGCCCGATTTATTACCCCCCCTTACTCAAGGTGGCCCCGTGCGGGGACGAAGAAACCTACGTGCCGATGCTCGTCACTTGCAGGGGGGACTTAGGGATGAGATCTCGTTTCACAGTCAGTTGGGCGGTGGGGTTGCCGATGCTCTGGGCCTGCGTCGCGGCGTCTGCGGCCGAGCCTCCAGCGGCGCCAACAGCGGCATCGGCGCCGCCGACGCTCTGGAGCTTTCTGGGAGTCAAGCAGGGCGTCGACAAGTACAAGAAGCACCTCGCGGTTCACCAGGAAAAGAAGGCCGAGAAGCAGGCCCTGCAAGGGGGCCATGCCTGCCTCAAGCATCTGTTCGGCCCGCTGTGTCCCTGCGGATGTCCCAAGTGCGAACTTCTGAAGAAGAAGCCTCCGCTGGTGCCGTTGGCAGACCCTGCCAATCTGGAATCACCCAACCCGGCGATCAAGGCAGCGGCGGAAATCAAGACCGAAGTGGATCTGGCTCCGCAGAAGATCAAGGCGATTCGCTATCTGAGCACCATCGGCTGCGGCTGCTATCCCCAGGTCAAACCGGCGCTGCTGGCGGCGCTGGACGATTGCACCGAGGAGGTCCGCTACGAGGCGGCCCTGGCCTTCTGCCGAGCGGCCGGCAATCCCTGTTCGGTGTGCAATTCCAGCTCGTGCTGCGATCCCGAGGTGCGGAAGAAGCTGGCCGATTTAGCCAGCGGCGTGGATGATCAGGACTGCTGGAAGGAGCCTTCGACGCGTGTGCGGGCTGCCGCCGCAGGAGCGCTGAATGCTTGCGAGATGATCGCGCCCGCAGAACCGCTGGTTCCGGAGGAGGAGCGGGAGTTGCCGGTCCCGGAGGCGGCTCCCGCGCAGGATCGGCCGGAGTCCGGTGCCGGCGAATCCACCTCCCGGACAGCGCCGACGATCAGCGTCAGTGATTCAAGACCCGACGGACGGAACCTCTCCGACTCCGCGTCATCGCAAGGGGGGCCGGCGGGCGAACGCGCCGCCCCTTTCGCCGGGAGCCATGAGAGTCGTTCGAGCGACGTCGCGGCCATCGCCGTCAGCCGGCCGAAACGACCGGCTTCCTCCTGCCAGCCCCAACGACCGGGGGCGGCCTCCCAGCAGAAGCCCGAGACGGACGTTGCCCCAGAGGCTGCGGAGCCGAGCGAGCCAAGCGCCGCCGAGGACGGCTTGCCGGATACGGCGCCGCCGGAGGAGTTGGCGGGACTAGCGGAGACCGATCTGGCAGGGACCTTTGGTGCGGCGGCCGGTCCGCAATCGGCCGCGCCCTACATGATCGGCGACTTCTTCGGAGGGTCCGCCAGTCAAGTGACCATTGTCCGCTCCTTCGTCTTCGAGAATCTGGTCGGCGACTTCACCCAGGATGGTTCGTTCTACACCGTCTTGCCGCTCGAGACAAACTCGCCCCGGGTCGCCTACCATAATTCGGGACCCAACGGCGGGGGGCCGTATCCGATTCAGGCCGTCAATGACGCGTCCGGCGCGCTGGGCGGCCCACCGCTGAAATCCGTTCCCGCAGGAGGCGAGTTGTTGGGCGGGTTCACGACCGAGGGCCAGGGCACGAATGAGCTGTACACGTCGCAGTTCGCCATGCAGTACCTGCTGGCCGTCCCGAGTCCTGGGACGGGTGGAGGCGTGGGACGAATGAAAATCGCGGACAACACCAGTCCCATGCCCCGCGACCGCTTGATCTTCGACTACGGCTATTTCGACAACGTGCCGCTGGCGCCCGGCGGCGTCAACGTCAATCGTCTGACGTTGGGGCTGGAGAAGACGTTGCTGGATGGCATGATGTCCTTCGAGCTGAAGGCGCCGCTGGCGTCGACCGTGGACAGCACGTTCGTGCAGGGCCTGCCCGCCAACGAAGGCTCCGGCGAGTTTGGCAACTTGGCGCTGACCTGGAAAACCCTGTTGCACCAGACGGACAGCTGGGCATTTTCCGGCGGACTCCAACTCGGCCTGCCCACCGCGGATGACAGTCGCGTGCTGCTGGAGGACGGGACGCCGCTGCTGGTGCTGCAGAACGACGCCGTCCACCTGGGACCGTTCTTGGGCGCGTTGTGGACGCCCAACGATCGCCTGTTCTCGCAAGGGTTCCTGCAGTATGACGTCGCTTCCGTGGGCAATGCCGTTCTGGTCAACCGCAATCTCGGGGGCCTGTCCGAAGTGGGCCGCCTGAACGACGTCAGTCTGCTGACCTTAGACTGGGGGATCGGCTATTGGGCCCTGCGGAATTCATGCCGGCAGCAGACCCTGACAGGACTGGCCTGGACGGCGGAACTGCATTGGACGCGCTCGCTGCAGGACCCCGATTCGGTCGTGCTGGGACCCTGGGCAGTGACGGCCAATAGCGGCGCGGGGCGCATCGATGACATCGAAATCAACGCCCTCGATCTGACGCTGGGGTGCCATCTGGCCGTGCGGGAAAAGACGTTCGTAACCTGCGGCTACGCCGTTCCTCTGGACATCGGCAGCGAGCAACCCTTTGACGGCGAGTTCCGCCTGATGGTCAATCACCACTTCGGTCCGTTAAGCCGGCTGACGCCGACACTCTGACCCGAGGCCGGCGCGCAGCAAGCCTGGATGCCAGCGATGTTCGGATTTTCCGAGGCCGCCCATTACGGACAAGCACGCGAACTCCTGCAGCGCGTCGGCTACAGCGAGGCGGGGATCGCCCGGACGCTGGGCCGCGAGCAGATCCTGACGATGCCGTCGTCAGACGTGCCGCGCATCGTGCAGAGGACGCGTGCCCTGACACCGTTGGACGCGCTGGTCCGGCTGCTCTTCCTGGGCCTGCCGGTTCCCCAGTCTGCCGTTCGCCGGGCCTTGCATCCCATGCCCCTGGAGCTGTGGGTGCGGGCGCACTTGCTCGCTCCGCCGGACGGTGAGGATCAAGTCTCGCCGCAGGTTCAGATCTGGCCGGTGTGCGGGTTGTTGATGGCGGTCGATCTGCCCTGGCGCCAGCCGACGGCGCCGGCCGAGGACTTCGTCGTGCCGCCGGGGCCGCTGACGGTGCAACTGGCTCACGCCATGCTCCACCGGCCTTGCGCGCGAATGCTGGACCTGGGGACGGGATCGGGCATGCTGGCGCTGGCGGCCGCGGCGGATGCCGGGACCGTGGTGGCGACGGACACCAATCCGCGGGCGCTTGCGTTTACGCAGTTGAATGCCCGGCTGAATCAGATTGAAAACGTCCAGTGCCTGGCCGGCGATCTCTTCGACCCCGTGGCGGACCGGAAATTCCAGTGGATTGTCTGCAATCCCCCGTTCGTCATCAGCCCCACCCGCCGTTATCTGTTCCGCGACAGCGGACAGCGCGGCGATGAATTCTGCCGCCGCCTGATCGCCGCTGCCGTCGAGCATCTCGAGCCGGGCGGTTTCCTGCAGTGCACAGCCAATGTAACGCACCAGACGGGCCGCTCTTGGAAGGCGGACCTGGAAGCCTGGTTCGACGGGCTTGGCTGTGAAGTTCTGGTCCTGGTCGAACGGACGGAGGACGCTTCCGACTATGCAATGAACTGGATCCTTGGAACGGAGACGAAGGATCAAGCGCTGGCAGGCCAACGCTACCGGGTCTGGACGGAGTATCTCGAGCGGGAGGGGATCGAAGCCGTCAGCTACCTGCTGATCACGCTCCGACGGTCGGCCGGCGGGACCGGTTGGATCCAGATCGACGATCCGCCGTGCCAAATCGTCGGGCCGTGCGGCGACGAGTTATTGCAGTTCTTCGAGTGGCGCACGGCGTTGAGCGATCCCGCACGGATCGGGGATTTCTGGAACCGGCGGCTGCGCTGGGCACCGGGAATCCGCCTCGAGCAGGAGTATCAGATGACGGCCGACGGGCTGACGCTAGAGCACGTCCGGGTGAAGAAGACCGGCGGGCTCCGGTATCCCTTGGCAATCCACGCCAACGTCGCCCGCCTGTTGGCCGGCTGCGACGGCAGCCACACCTTGCGGGAACTTGTCGAAGACTTAAGCCAGCGGCTGGGCGCCAACCTGGACCAGACCGTAGCGGTGGCCCTGCCCGTGATCCGGATGCTCCTCGAACGCGCCGTCTTGGTGTAAACCGCCGGCGAAATCAGGCGTCAGAGTCGCAACGCACGCCCGACACAGCCCACGACCGTCGCAAGTTGCCCGCTTGCGCGAAAAGTGCGATACTGGCACCCGGAGTTTGCTGTCTGAGCGAACGCTCGTGACCTTCCTGATCGAGGCCCCATCATGACTTGCCGATCCTGCGCAGTTGGCTACGCATCTGATCTCGGTACACCTCGTCCCCTGCGACGCCGACGAACGCCACTCGTGCTGGCTGCGGCCGCCTTGGTCTTGGCCATCGGTTCGGCCCGGGAGGGCGTTTCGGATGATTCGCCCGGGGCGCCCAATATCGTCCTGATCCTGGCCGACGACCTCGGCTATGCGGACGTGCAGTGCTACGGCGGCAAGATCCCGACTCCGCACATCGATCGGCTGGCCGCCCACGGGATGCGGTTCACCGACGCGCACACCAGTTCGTCCGTCTGCTCGCCGACCCGCTACGGCCTGTTGACGGGACGCTACAACTGGCGGTCGAAACTCAAGCGGGGCGTGCTGGGCGGCCTCAGCCCACGACTGATCGAACCTGGACGCATGACCGTGGCGTCCCTGCTCCAGGGACAAGGCTATCGCACCGCGTGCTTCGGCAAGTGGCACCTCGGCATGGACTGGGCCGTCAAGCCCGGGACGGAGGTCTCGGAACTGAACATCGAGCCGCGGGCGCAGGTGTTCAACGTGGACTACGCCCAGCCGATCGCCAACGGGCCGAACAGCGTCGGGTTCGCTGAGTACTTCGGTATCGCCGCGTCGTTGGACATGGTGCCGTACACGTTCATCGAGAACGAGCGAGTGACGGCCTTGCCGACCGAGGACCGGGACTTCCTGATGATGCTTGGCCGCGAGCAGGGTGGCAAGACGCGCACCGGACCTGCCGCGCCGGGCTTCGAGGCCGCTGATGTGCTGCCCACGCTGGCCCGCAAGTCGTGCGAGTTCATCGACCGCTGCGCCGCGGATGCCCAGGCGGGCAAGCCGTTCTTCCTGTACCTGCCGCTGGCTTCGCCGCATACGCCGATCTTGCCAACCGTTCCCTGGCAGGGCCAGAGCGGCATGAACCCCTACGCCGATTTCGTGATGCAGACCGATGACGCCATCGGCCAGGTCCTCGCCACGCTCGACCGTCGGCAGCTGGCGGCCAATACACTGGTGTTCCTGACCAGCGACAACGGCTGCTCACCGCAGGCCAAGTTCGAGGAATTGGAGGCATTTGGCCATCATCCCAGCGGCCCCTTGCGGGGCCACAAGGCGGACATCTTCGAAGGCGGCCATCGCGTCCCGTTCGTCGTCCGCTGGCCGGGACATGTCGCCGCTGGCGCCGAGAGCCGGCAACTGGTCTGCCTGGTCGACGTCCTGGCCACCGTCGCCGAAGTCCTTGGCGTCGCGCTGCCGGACGAGGCGGGCGAGGACAGCATCAGCTTTCTGCCCGCGTTGCGGGGCGTCGCAGGAGGCCGTGACCACTTGGTCTCGCATTCCATCAACGGCTCGTTCGCCATCCGCCGCGGGCCGTGGAAACTGGCCCTCTGCCCGGACTCCGGCGGCTGGAGCGCCCCGCGGCCCGGCAACAAGCAGACGGCGGGCCTGCCGCGCGTGCAGCTGTACAACCTGGCCGACGATCTCGGGGAACAGCACAATCTGCAGGACCGCGAGCCCGCCCAAGTCCGCGAATTGACGGCCCTGCTGGAGCGTCTGGTCGCCGAGGGACGCAGCACACCCGGCCGGAAGCAGCCCAACACCGGCCCTGTCGACATCGGCCTTTAGGGAATTTGGGGTCAGGTCCTGACATTTAACTTTCACTTGAGTAGGTTCTTGGTCTAATGGCTCGGCCCTTGGGGATCGAAATCGAGGACGGGTGCCTGGGTTTCGTCCGCACGGTTGCAGCGGGCCCGCGAGCGGGCGTCCGTCGCCCCGTCGGCCGACGGTCATCGTGCCGCAAGACGGATGGGCGGCTGGCATTTCCGGGCGTGGCCTTGGCCGCGGGACATTCAGGGCCGGCCGGGCCATCGCCGGCAGGGCTCGATCTGGCGGGAGGAGCCGTACGTTTTCCAGCGGCCTCGGGCATGCGCTCGCCGGAACGTCGGCAACTGCGCAGACTTGACGACGCGCCCGTCGACAACTGAATCTACCTGCATGGCGCTAGATCCCATTTCTGACGAACGGCAAGGGCAATAAGACAAGGCCTACGAAGAGTACCAGCCCAGCCAGAGAACGGAACTCGTACTGCTTCGGGGCGTCGTGCACGCCTCGGATGTGCCGAAACGGTCTTAGCGCGCCATCGTCAATTTGCAGCAAGGCCGTTGCCGTCGCCTCAGGGACACCATATCCGAGGAGCAGCGTACTCCCATCGGCCGTCAGCCCGTAACGGCCGATGAACTGCGTGTAGAAGAATTCCTCGCCCTGATGGCCTCCCGCGACTTCCGGATGATAAGCCCCGAGCAGATGCAGGGCTTGGTCGTCCGTCAAATCGCAGGGTTCCAGCCAAATCACACCAGGCACGCCAGCCTCCAGCACCAGCACCGTTTCTGAGGGCCGATCGACGAAATCCGATGCCCTCCTGCCTGCAGAACCAAGCCAAGCGGCATGCGGTCCCACAACGGCCAAGTACCTGGTGCGATCACCAGGCCTTCGGCAGGTTTCGCGGTCTTCACCCGGACAGCGAAAGACCGCGGGCATGCGTGCCGCGAGTTGTCGGTTCCGTGGCCCGTTCCAGGGTTCACGAAAATCGTAGGCATCGTAGAGGGCTTGCTCGCCCAGGAAAGGCAGAATCAGGACGCGCCAACTATGCTTGGGGCGTCCGTCGTCTCCCGTAACACAGGCGGGCGGAAATGAACCGTATCGGCCGTGATAATTCTGCAGGGCAATTCCGATTCTCTTCAGATTCTCGGAACAGATTCGTCCTCCGACAGAAGGCGGTGGGTAAGTGCCCACCGCAGGGAACGCCAAACCGATCAAAAACATCGTGATGCCGCCGATCACCAGAGTTTCCACCACGGTCGGTGGTCGTCGGTTTGCGAGAACCGCAGCCCACATCCAGACCGTCGATGCGCCCGCCAGACAGCCCAGGATGGGCTCGGGCTGGAACACCACCAAGGCGCTGCTGAACACCGTCACGGCGTAGAAGAGATGAATCAGGCGGAATTGGAATCGCCTCGGTTTACCCAACAAGGATCGCAAGCCGTCGCCATGCGAGCTAGTCATGGAGCCATTATAACGTCTTCTAAGTCCCGGTCGAATGACTGAGCGCGCCGCTTGCCCTTTCCGGCGTGGCCCGGAGTACGAGTCAACGGTCGGCAAGCGGGCATTCGGGTAGCGCCGCCGTGGAAGGTGGAGTCGGCAAGTTGGTCTTTGCACCACCCAGGTACCGGTTCCTCAGTGCGCCCGGCGAGGAAGGAGATCCGAAAGAGTACGACGTCACCTACACCTTCGCGACAGGAAGGGACTGCCTGCTGCGGATTGCCGTGCACGGTGGGTGTGCTTTCTGTTAAATCCCGCTTGCTCAAGCCGACCGATTCTGAACTTGCTGGCACAGGTCACGGCTCGCAGTGAAATGTTCTCGCGATCCGCTCACAAGGCCAATCGCGGAATCGCGGACCGACGCTGAGGAACGCGATTGAGGTGTGGAGCGCCCGAGCGCAATGAAGCTGGATGGCTCTGAGTCTTTCCACGAAGGGGGGAATCGAGTGTTGGCAGTCTTGACGCCGAACCGATGCAACGCGGGATCTGGTGGTTGACTGGCTACGGAGCGGCGTACCGCGTGGCTCGCTCGATCGGCGGCGCCAAGCGCCACGCCAGCCACGCCCCGATCGCGCATCCGACTACCCCCAGCGAGACCTTCAGACCGACATACCACCAAGCATAGAACTGTTTCCACAGGACAGGCGCCAGGAGCAGGTACATGTACGAGTAGGCCAAGAGCCCGCGGAGCACGGCTGCTCCGAGCATCGCGCGGAACGAATGCAGCGCATGGCCGACGAGCATCAGATACAGGTCCAGGCTGACACCGCACCAGAGATAGTAGGGCCACCAAGCCGGGTTCAACCCGCGACCGAGCAATTGACCGAAGAGCCCCGCTCCGCACACCAGCACCGTCGCCGCGCCCGGCATCGGCACCAATCGCAAGCCGAGCAGCAGGACCGCGGTGTACGGAATCGAAAAGACCAGGGCATCGATGCCGGGCACCTTGGCCAGGCCGACCTGCCAGGGAATGGCCGCGACGTACAGCAAGCAGATCAACAGCGCGAGGGTCGCCAGCTCAGCGGCCTTGAAACGCCGTATGGATCGCTGGCGAAATGCCAGCAGCACCGTGACCGCGACGAGCGCGAGTAGGCCCACCACGGAAGCCACGTAAGCATCGCGTAACGTCATGGTGTCGCTCCGATTTCGCGCGGCCCGCTCGGCCAGGCGGCCGCGCAGCCCGCCACGGTCAGGAGGGTCAGACCTAACAACACGCCCCAGTCCCACTTGGATAGGCGTAGTTCCCGCGCCGGCACGTGTCGAACCGAATAAGCACGCACCTCTGCGGCCATCGCGATCTGGCGCGCGCTGCGCAGGAGCGATGTCACCAGCGGCACGACCAGCAGCCGGAAGCGGCGGGCGGCCGCCAGTGGACCGCGCCCGCCGGCGCCTCGCAGCTGCTGGGCGACCAGGATGCGCTTGGCCTGCTCGATCGTCTCCGGCAAGAAGCGGAGAGCCAGCGTCAACATGAACGAGAACCACTGCGGCAGGCCCAACTTCGTTAGGGCCAGGATCAAGTCGGCGGGATGCGTGGTGAACACGACCACCGTGCCGGCGGCCAGGACGGCGAGCAAACGCAGGGAAACCACGCCTCCATACCAGAGGCCCTCGACGGACAGGGACAGGCCGGGCAGCAGCCTCAGCAGTTCCGTCCGCGGCTCCAGGGTATAGAAGAATCCCTGGGAAAGGGCCGTGCCGAAGACCGTGGCCCCGACCGCCGCCAGCAGGAACCGCAGCCGCGTCAGCGGCGGCCGAATCAGGCACCAAGGGCAGAGCGTGACGGCCAAGAGGCAGGCCAAGTACCACGGCTGCCGGAAGATGACGGCCAGCAGCGAGACCGCGACGCTCCACGCGATCTTGGTCCGCGGGTCCAAACGGTGAATCGGCGAGGGGCCTTCAAGGTAGGCGATCATCAATCAGCCTCCCCTCCGCAAGCCGCAGTCGGCGATTGGCAAACGCCTCCAGCACCTCGTCGTGATGCGTCGAGAACAGCACACAAGCTCCGGCCTCGCGCGCTTGCTCCATCACGGTCTGCATCAAAGCCGTCCAGGCCGCCTGATCCAAGCCCGTGGTCGGTTCGTCCAGCAGCACAAGTTGCGGCCTGGTTGCCAACACCGCGGCCGCCGCCAGGCGCTGCCTTTGCCCTCGTGACAGGCTGCGCGGATGGTCGTCGCGGTGTTGAAACAAGCCGATCCGGTTCAGCAGTGGAGCGACTTCGAGTGTGCGGCCGAGGTTTTTCGGCCCGAATTCGACCTCTGCCACCACACTGTCCGTGAAGAGTTGCTCGTCCGGATTCTGGAACAGCAGGCCGGCGACGCCGACCAGTTCCCGAAGCGACGGCTGCTTGCGCCCCGCGATGGTCAGCCGACCGCGACTCGGCTGCAACAGGCCGCACAGCAGCCTCAACAGCGTTGTCTTGCCCACTCCGTTGCAGCCGGTCAGCCCGACCACCTCGCCCGCGTACAGACGGAACGAGATGTCGTGCAAGACCGGTGCGTGTCCCGGATACGCAAACGCCACCTGCTCGGCCTCCACGATCGCTTCGACGCCTGGACCGGGTGCCTGGTCAGCGGGAACCACGCCCGGGATCTGCGGAAACGGTCCGTCGGTCGCGATCCGCCCTCCGGCCAACGTGACGACCCGGTCGACCAAGCCCTGCAAGCCGTCCAATCGGTGTTCGGTCATGACGATCGTGTGTCCGGCGCGGTGCAATTCGCGCAGGACGGCCAGCAACTCGGCCCGACTGGCCGTGTCCAGGTCGCTGGTTGGCTCGTCCAAGAGCAAGACGCGGCAGCCCATGGCGAGTGCCCCCGCGATCGCCAACCGCTGCTTCTGCCCTCCCGAGAGGCGGAAGACCTCATGGTCCTTCAGGCATTCGAGCGACAACTGCGCCAACGCGCGCTCGACACGGCGGAGCGTCTCCACGGGCGGGAGCCCCAGGTTTTCGCAGCCGAAAGCCACATCGTCCGCTACCCGGAGCATGAACAGCTGCACCTCCGGGTTCTGAAAAACCGTGCCGACCTGGCGGCTCACTTCGGCCAGCGGGGTCTGGGCGGGCGAGAAGCCGTTCACGCGCACTTCGCCGCGCAGGTCTCCGCCCACGACGTGAGGAATCAAACCGTTAAGCAGGTACAACAGCGTGGACTTGCCGCACCCCGAAGGCCCGGCGAGCAGGAGCCACTCGCCTTCTCCAACCGCGAGATCGACATCGCTGAGGGTCGGCCGAGTGGCGGTCGGGTAGACGTAGCTCACCGCCCGCAGTTCAATCATGTTACAGCACCCGCTGGACGGCGAAGCGATCGTCACGCTGGGTCAGATCCTTGGCCTGCTCCGACGTGAAGTGCGAAAAAGTGACGCACTTCAGATAGCGGCGGGCTGCCGCGACGGCTTGCTCCAGCTCGTCGTCGGTCGGTCGTCGCCACGGGGCAGCGGGCACGGGAATGTAACCCAGGATGTGAAAGGGGATCGCGCGGTCCACGCTGGCGACGAAGGCCGCGACCTTCTCGACCTGCTCCAGGCCGCCGAGGTCCGGAATGAACACCGTGCTCGCGCGCATCTCCAGCCCGGCTTCGTAGGACCGCCGGAAGTTCTCGATGTTCGGCGCCACGGACCGCCCCGTGTACGCTAGGTGGACGTCTTCGTCGAACGCCTTGAAGCTGACGTTGGTGCCGTCCAGGTTTTCCGTCACCAGCCCCGATCCGTTGGTGTGTCCCAACCGCGTGGTCACGCCCAGTTCCTGCCGGCAAAATGCCAGCAGTTCGGGCAGCTGCGGATTGGTCGTCGGTTCGCCGCCCATGAAATGCACGGCGTCTGGCTGCAGTCGGCGCAGGCACTCGTGGATCTCCGCGATCGGCAGGAAGCGGTCAGGCCGCGGATTTCTTTTCAGTTTGTACGTGCAACCGCGGCAGCGGAAGTTGCAGCCGTAGTTGTGCAGCGTCGCCCGCCGGTAGCGCTCCGCATACGTGATTTTGTAAATCGCCATGCTCGCTTCCTCAGTTCTGCGACGGATCATACCCCGGCACTTTGAGCGGGCTCTGGCATGACGACCAGCCACGCCAACAGGACGCCCCCGACCGCACGCCCGACGCCCTTGCTGGTTCATACGAATCCATGATCCGTCATAATCCGTCAATATTCTGATCCTGGTCGCAGGTGGATGCAAGAGTGCCGGGAGTTTTTCCCCGTGAGTTTCTCCGATCTTGTGCGGCGGCGGCGTCTCGACGTTGGCCGGTTGGGGATCTCAATGCGGATCGGCATTGACGCTGCCGAGCCGGCAATCCCCAAGCTCAGGAAAGTGCACTCTCGGCCCTTGCACGCGCCAGGCGGAGCAGGTAATATGATTGCTGTAAACGTAATACTCCATCGCAGTCGTCCTTGGGCATCGATCAACCAAGAGACATCGCACGGTCGCCTTTCGCTCCGCGAAGGGCGACGTGCGGATGATGCTCACGACTCGCGTGCGTCCCGGTCCTCCCCGCGCGGTGCAACGATGAGAGACCATCCCTGGCTCGGCCTGCTCTTGGCTTTGAGTGCCGCCTCGTGCGCGAGAGCCCCCGACCGTCCGCTGGTCTGGCCGGTGAAAGGACGAGTCCTGTACGAAGGCAGACCCGCTGCGGGCGCCGTGGTGATCCTCCACACGACCGACGAAGCGGCGAAAGCCATCCGGCCGCATGGCCGGGCAGATGCGAACGGCGAGTTCGAACTGACAACCTACGTGGCCGGCGATGGGGCTCCGGCGGCTGCGTATGTGGTGACCGTGGAATGGAAGCGGGCAGAAGATCATCCGGAACAGGGGCTCGACCTGTTGCCCCCGGTCTACTCCGATCCGAACGCCTCGAAGCTAAAGGTAACCGTGGCCCCCGGCCCCAACGAGCCCCTGGTGCTGCCATTGACCGCCAGACCCTGAGCCCCCCCAAGGACAAACAGCGATGACCAGCCCCCTCCAGCGTCTCCGATTCCGACACACCGAATTCCGACGCACCGGGTTCACCTTGATCGAACTGCTCGTGGTCATCGCCATCATCGGCATCCTCGTGGCCCTGCTGCTCCCCGCGGTTCAGGCCGCGCGGGAAGCCGCCCGCCGCGTCCAGTGCAACAACAACCTCAAGCAGATTGGGCTCGCTCTGCACAACTACGAGGGCAGCTACCGGATCTTCCCTCCCGCCTCGGTCGGCCCGACATCGAGCACCGCGCCCACGCCTCCGTACCGCCACGGCTGGGTGGCCATGACCCTGCCATGGGTCGAACAAGGCGGCGTCCAGCAGATGTACGACTTCGGCGCGAACTGGTACGACCCTGCCAACGCGGACGTGATCGCCCGGCCGCTGACAGTCTATCACTGCCCGTCCGCGAACTTCGGGCGAACCGCCACGTCGAAATCGCCCGCGTTCGGTATGCGGACCGCGGCCGCGTGGGACTACGGCAGCGTGAATGTCTCGTCCTACGTTCCTGGCTACTCGGGAAGCGCCAACGCCGAGCGGCGGAAGGGCGTGATGAACGACCGCGAGGCCTCCACCGTCGCCGACATCCTCGACGGCACGTCGCACACGCTGATGGTCTCCGAGGTTGCGAATCGGCCCGAACTTTGGGTTTTGGGTCAGCGCCGCACCGACATCATCGCCGACACGAGCAACTACCCGGCTGGCCTGGTCGGGCCGGGGGAGACCACGGGCGGAGTCTGGGCCGAGCACCAGAAAGCGGTGTCGGTCGGCGGCGCCAGCGGGAACGGGACGACGACCCTCGGCGGCGGCCCCTGTGCGGTGAATTGCACCAACGACTGGGAGATTTACGCCCTGCACCCCGGCGGCGCGACCGGGCTGTTCGCCGATGGCTCGGTTCGATCTCTCGGCGCTACCATGCCGATTACGGTCCTGGGGGCCCTCTGCAGCCGAGCCGGCGGCGAAGAGACGGGCTCCGCAAGCCACTAAGGCTGCCGGACACGCGGTCGCGTGTCCGCGAGGCGAACGGTCTGCGCAAGCCCGCCGGTTTTGTGCACGCCCGCCCCCCCCGCGTCGGGCCAGAGGCAGGCGGGAAGACCGGTTCGAGAAAAGCTCGCCCGCTCGCTGACTCGCCGCCAGGCTTCGCCGTAACAGGCACGGCGTTGGAAATGGGCCCACAAGTGGTCGCGCAGGCCGGCCACGATCATCGCCATGCCCTCTGCCAGGCACGAAGCGCACCGTGGCTTCATCGCCAGTCCCATCGCCATATTGAGCAGCGTTCCGTGGCCGCACAAGGTCCGTCGACAGACAGGCAACACACGGGACCCCAGCAACGCGGCCACCCGCGATTCCAGTCGAGGCAGGCTCTCGTCGCCCGCGGTGTCCACCATCCGGGCGCCCTCCGGCGGCCTGCTCCCTGATTCGCCGTCCCGACAATGCCCGCACTAGGCACGCCCGGTCGTCGGTTTCGGCACCGCGTAGCGGTTGTACAAGGCCAGGGCCAGGGCCGTTATCAAGGCCATGCCGCCGAAGACCAGCCACATCAAGTCGGGCCGGCCGAGGTCGCGGGCCAGCTTGCCGTACACGATGCCGCCCAGCACGTTGCCGAATAAATTGCCGAGGGCCACGGCGACGAAGTAGTAGCCCATGTACAAGGCGACTTTGTCCTTGGGAGCAATGCTGCCGATATACTCCTGGCTCGTGGGACTGGCCATCATTTCCCCGATGGCAAAGATGAACACCGCCACGACCATCAGCCACCCCGAAGCGTGCAGCACGCCCACCGTTCCTCCGCCGCTGAGCGCCGGCAGCGAGATGCCGATCCCGGCCACCACGATGCCCGTGATCATGCCGGGGAACCGGCCCATCCGGGCCACCGTCAGCGAGACAGCGATCTGGCAGATCACAATGAACAACGGATCCAGGTTGGAAATCCACTCCGGGTTGAACTGGCCGCCCGCCGCGACATAATCCGTAATGCCTTGCGCCCAGCCCGACAGCCCCAAGCCTCCCAGGACCGCGGCCAGGAAGTCCAGCAACGGCCTGGTCTCCACAAAATCACGAATGTAGCCTACCAGCGGCACCCCGCCCAGGATCTGGTTGAACGCCGTCCAGAACCCCGACAGGATCAGCAGGTACACGGCGAAACGCCAGTTGCTGAGCTGCATCGGCTTCAGCAGCCAGATTCGCTGATCTGCGCTGCCCACCGGCGGATTGCTACGGCGGAACACCGCGTCCAGGATCAGGTTCAAGGCCAGCCAGCCGACCGCGGCTGCCCCGGCCGAGGTCCACGTCAGCCACCCCTTGCCCGCCGCAAAGAACGCGATCAGCATGCCGAATACACAGACAAAGAAGCGGGCATTCCCCAGCACCTCCACCGCGTCGCGGAGCACTTTGCCGACCGAGCGTTTGTTGGCGGATGCGGATTCGGTCGTCGGCTCGTGGTAGAAGAAAATGACCCAGATGAAATTGATCGCAATGAAGATCGACGAGCAGACGAATAGGCGATTCCACTGGGACACGCCCGTGACCGGGTCGGGGCTGCGCAGGTAGCCGGAGATCGCCGGCCCGAGAAAGCCGCCGACGTTGACCATCATATAGAAGATGCCAAATCCCAGTTGCGATGTCTGCTCCGAAGTGACCCGGGCGATGGTGCCTACCACGACCGGCTTGAACAGCGCGGCGCCGACCGCGACGAACAGAAAGCCCAGCAGGAAACCGCCATAGCTGCTGAACGTGCCCAGCAGGTAATAGCAGGGCGTCAGGATGGCATAGGCTAGCAGGAACATCTTCTTGTAGCCGAAGCGGTCGCCCAAGGCTCCCGTGATCACGGGCATCAGATACAGGGCAAACGTGACGATGCCGATGATCGTTCCGGCATCCTCCTCGGTCAGCCCCAGCCCGCCGCGCGGCCGTGGATCCGTCAGGTACAGCGCCAGCGGCGTGAACATGCCGTACCACGCCATCCGCTCGAAAATCTCCATCGTGTTCGCCACGTAGAACGTACGCGGCAGCGACCGGACCTGCTGAACCAACCCCGCGGTGGACTGCTCCATGACATCGCTCCTCTTGTCATTTATAACCCCCCCATTTATAACCAGCCACATTTCGACGTGAACGAGTTATCGCTCATCGGGCCGCAGGTAAGAAATGGCTGGTTATAAATGGGGGGTTATAAATGATGTACTCAGGGAACCGTCCCTGACGCCTACTTCACGCCGTGCATCATGCGCTTTAGCAGCGGCACGAGCACCGCCAAGACCACGCCGCCGCCGGCGGTGATCAAAGCGATCCGCAGGAACACTTGGTCGAAATCGCCGCCCGCCGCCGCGCCGGCGACCCAGGGGGCCAGCACGTTCCCCAATGCACTGGATAGGAACCAGACCCCCATGAACATGCCAACCAGCCGGGCCGGAGACAGCTTGGTGATCGTGGACAAGCCCACCGGCGACAGGCACAATTCGCCCGTGGTATGGAAGAAGAAGCCCAGCAGCAGCCAGATCATCGCGCACTTGCCCGTGCTCGACGCCTGCGCCTCCTTGGCGCCCAGCAGCAGCATCACGAAGCCCAGCGACAGGAACCCCAGGCCCAACACGAACTTCAGGGGCGACGACGGCTCCAGGCGGCGGCGGTCCAGCCAGACCCACAGCGCGGCGGCGGGAATACTCAGGGCGATGATCAGCAGCGGGTTGACGAAGTTGGCCAGGAAAGCCGCTTGGACTTCCGTTCCGAACACGTTGCGATTGACCACGTCCTCGGTGAACCGCGTGATCGTGCTGCCCGCCAATTCGAAGAAGCCCCAGAACATCATCGAGAAGGTGCACAGGACGAGGATCACGATCATCCGCGCCGCCTCTTCGCGACTGCCTCGCGTCGCTTCCCACAGCAGGTACAGCACGACCGGGCCGGCGATGATCAGCGCCAGGTTTTGCACCCACTGGGGCTGCGAGATCAGGTACGCGACCACCGGGATGAAGGCGGCAATTCCCAAGGCCAGGACGACGCCGTTGGGAATCCCCAGCCGGCCGACGTTGCGCAGGCTGGCGCCTTCCGGCGGCAGCCCCTTGCCCTCGATCGTGCCCCGCCCCCACAGGAAGGTCAGCTGGCCCAGGATCATTCCCGCGCCGGCCAGCAAGAATCCCAGGTGCCAACCAAATTGCTGCGCGATCCCGGCGGAGAAACTGGCCAAGAGCGCGCCGATGTTGATGCCCATGTAAAAGATCGTGAACGCCGCGTCGCGGCGGCCGTCGCCCTGTTCATACAGCGTCCCGACGATGGTCGAGATATTCGGTTTGAAAAAGCCGTTGCCGGCCGACAGGAGCCCCAGGCCCAGGAAGAACAGCCAATTCAGCGAGGCGACCGGCGTCCCGCCTTGCACCAGCAGGGCGTGCCCAGCCAGTGTGAACTGGGCCAGGGCCATCAAGGTCCCGCCGATGTAGATCGCGCGGCGCTGGCCCAGCAGCCGGTCCGCCAGCATGCCCCCGATGAACGTCGAAGAGTAGACGAAGCCCAGGTAGGCGCCGTAGATCGCGTCCGCCTGGCCTCCGGCCTCCGTTCCCAACGCTGCCAGGACCACGCCCGCGGTATACAGCGTCAGGATCCCGCGCATGCTGTAGAAGCTGAACCGCTCCCACAGTTCGGTGAAGAACAGAACGAACAGCCCCTTGGGATGCCCCAGAAGAGTACCCCGGTTTGCGGTGCCACTACTCACGCCACAGCCTCCTCGGGAATCGATGTCGTCGCGTGCCCGCCCCGCCGGGCGCAGCCGCCCAGTCAGCTCGAGGCCGCGTCGTTATAAGCCACAGGCCCCCCGGTCGTCAACGCCGAGCGGTTGGGACAGGAGCAGTCAATGCCGTTCGACCCGTCGGAAGCCGGAGCCGTCGATGACGCTCAGGGCTGGCTGCCCGCCAGGTTCAGCATGGCTTCCATCCGCCGGTGGACTTCCTCCTGCGGCACGTCCTCGATGTGCGTGGCGACTGTCCAAACGTGGCCGTACGGGTCTTCCAGAGTCGCCGACCGGTCCCCGTAGAATTGATCCTGCAACGGACGCTGGACGGTGGCGCCGGCAGCGATCGCTTGGGCCACCATTGCGTCGACGTTGTCGACGTACAGGCAAAAGCCTACGCCCGAACTGCCGGGGGCCTGAGGCGCCAGGGCGTTCATCTCCGGGACCTCGTCGGCGAGCATGATCCGCGAGTCGCCGATCTGCATCTCCGCGTGCGCGACTCGCCCGTCCGGGCCTCCCAGTCGCATGATCTCGGTGGCGTTGAAGGCCCGCCTGTAGAACTCCATGGCGTCGGCCGCGTCCTTGACAATCAGATAAGGCGTCAGGCTATGGTAGCCAGCGGGAATCGGTTTGACAGTCATGCTTCCCCTCCGCGGTTTGGAGCCGGTAGTACTGCGAAGAAGCTTAGGGACGTGACACCCAGCCGTCAATGATTCGGTTATCGGATCTGGGCAGCTTCGTTCGAGGAATAAGTGTCTGACTTGCACGGGAGGTCCTGCGCGCGACCCTCCGCGGTGCGGGCAGCGCGGGGGCTGATAAATGCCCACGGATTGTCCGTGGGATGCTTGCGCTCGGTGCTACACACAAACGCTTTCCCAGGCCGCGACAGAGTCTCGACAGTCATTTCTCGAACGGTGCCGCCCGGATCTCGGCGGCAGACGCTTTCGCTTGTCGCCGGGTTTCGGCACTGAAGGCACTGAAGGGCACTGTCGGAAACGGTGGGCCGCCGGTACATTGCAGGGGAGTATTCGGATCTGCGGGCGAGCGGATTCACCACGGACGAGATCTGGAGCTATTCGCCCCCTCTCAGCGAGGAGACAAGGCCATGTTGACACGGCGATTGTTCTTGTCGGCGGCAGCCGGCTCGTGTGCGGCAGGAGTGTTCAGCGGGGCCGCGCCGGCGCGGAAGAAGATCGCCTTTCTGGGGACCGTGGTGCAGCAGTATTCGCACGCCCAGCATTTTCTGGATCGGCATACGCTGGGCTACACCTGGGGCGGCCGCTGGCAGGCCCCGCGGTTCGACGTGGCGTCCGTGTACCTGGACCAGTTCCCCGCCAATGACTTGGGCCGCGAACGGATCCGTCGGCATGGCTTGCGGCAGTTTCCTTCGCTTGCCGAGGCCCTGACGCTGGGCGGCTCGACGCTGGCCGTGGACGGCGTGGTAATCATCGCCGAACACGGGGACTATCCGAACAACGCGCAGGGACAGAAGTTGTACCCGCGCTACGCTTGGTTCAAGGAAGTCATCAAGGTGTTCGAGGCCAGCGGCCGGGCGGTGCCGGTGTTCAACGACAAGCACCTGGCCACGGAGTGGACGCAGTGCGCGGAGATGGTCGCCGCTGCGAAACGGCTCGGGTTCGCCTTCCTGGCCGGCTCGTCACTGCCCGTCACCTGGCGACTGCCGGCGGTCGACATGCCGTTCGACGCTCCGCTGGCGGAAAGCGTGTGCGTGGGCTACGGCGGCGTGGACAGCTATGACTTCCACGGCCTGGAGACCGCCCAGTGCATGTCCGAGCGGCGGCGCGGTGGTGAAGTCGGCATCACCAGCGTTCACGCGCTGCGCGGGGCCGGGCTCTGGGAGGCGCTGGCAGCGCCGGACCGCGAGGTGACGCGGCAACTGGTCGTCGCCGCCTTGTGCCGCAGCCACAACTTGCCCGTCCAGGGCGGATATCCCACCGATCGCGTGACGTTCGAGTGGGCTCGGCAGGCGTTGCCCGAGACGCTGGGCTACTTGATCGAGCATCGGGACGGCTTCCGAACGACGCTGTTGCTGGCGGCGATCCGTGATTTCAACTATGCCGGCTGGCGGCGGGACACGGGCGAGATCGTCTCGTGCCAGATGTACTTGCCGATGCCCGGCCAGAGCGCGACGACGGCCGATTTCTTCAATCCGCTGGCGCGGCATATCGAGACCCTGGTGCTGGAACAGCGGGCACCGTACCCGGTCGAACGGACGCTGCTGACATCCGGCATGGTGATCGGCGGCGTCGAGTCGCTCGCGCGGGGCCAGGTGTTGGTCCCGACGCCCGAGATGGAAGTCCGCTATCAGGGTCCACCGGAATCGCTGTTCCGCCGCGATTGATCGGCCGAGCCCCACAGCAGACACAAGGCCACGAACGCCACGGCCGGCGCCAGGCCGACCCAGAAGATCCCGACGGCATACGAGTGGGTGTGGTCCACGTGCTGGCCCACCAACTGTTGCATCTCGGCGGTCGCAATCCAGGTCACGCAGCCGAAGAATCCGGTCAGCTTGCCCTGGTGTCGGGGCGAGATCTCTTGGGTCAGCGAGTAGTAGTTCGGGAACAGCCCCAGCGAACCGAAGCCGATCAACAGCAGCAAGACCAGCAACAGCGGACTGCGGCCCAGGCCGGACGCGACGGTGCTGAGCGCCGTGAGCAACGCACAGGCGAAGAAGACGGTCAGCCGGGCGGTGTGCACGGACATCCGCCGGGCCGTCAACAGGCGGACGGCGAATCCGGCCGTAAGGCAGCCCAAGTCGGTCGCGATGTAGTAGGCGGCAGTGAAGTAGCGGACGCGGTCGGCTGGATATCCGTGATACTCTTCCAGCATCTTCGGCAGCCAGACCCGGAAGAAGTGCCACGTCAGATTGATCGCCACGACCACGGCGCACAAGGCCAGGACCCGCCGCGCCAGCAGCCCCCGCGGGGTCCGAAGCGGAGCCGCGGCTTCCTTGTCGGCCGAGACGCCGCGAGGCAACGGCCCCAGGCGAACCCCGGCGACCAGCCACGTCCAAGGCAGGATCCACAGCAGGCCCGCGACGCCGATCACGACAAACGGCCACCGCCACGTCCCGGGCTGGTCGGTCGCCAGGGCTTGCACCACCAGCGGCGTCAGGATCGCCCCCACGGACGCGCCGCTCTGCAACAGCCCGTTGCCGAACGGCCGATCGGCGGGGGCCAGCAGGCGCTGGGTCGTGATCAGCGCGCAGGGCCACTGGCCGGATTCGAAGAAACCAAGGGCTGTGCGGCAGACCAGGAAACCGAGAAAGGTACAGCTGGTCGGACTATCGGGATCGACCGAGCCGGGCCACCAGGCATCAACCAGCGGCGCGAACGCCTGGCCGATGCGGTCCGCGAAGCCGCTGGCGATGCCGGCTGCCGACCAGGCACACAGGATCAACGGATACAGCCAGCGGACGCTGACTTTGTCGGCCAGCCAACCGGCCAGCAGGCCGCCGAAAGCGAAGGCGTAGCTGAAGCCCTTTTCCAGGCTGCCGTACTGCGTGTTGGAGAGGCCCAGTTCGGTGCTGATCGGGACGATCGTCAGCGACAGGGTCTGGCGGTCCATGTAGTTCAGCATCAGGGCCAGCAACAGCAGGCCGCAGACCCACCACGTGCCCACGCTCGCAGGCCGCGCGCTCATGCATCCCACTCCAGTCCATCCCAGTCGATGACTCGCTGCAGCAGGGCGACGACGTCACCGGCAAACGCGTGGAACAGGATTTCGCCCTTCGCGGCCGAGGCCAAGTGCGGCTGGCCAATATGGCCGGGCGCGGACCGCTGCTTGGTCGTCCATGCCCGGTGGGCGGGCGCAAATGCTCGGCCAAACGGCACGGGAGCCAATTGGCGAAAGTCGCCCACCAGGTCGGGCCGAATCTGCAGCATCATCGAGGTCTCCCATTCACAGGCGTGCCCCATCTGCGGCTGGGCAAACGACGGGTCCAGTGTGCGCGGCTGCGCGCCCAGCGACCAGTAGGTGGCGCACAGCAACAAGTCGGACGCCTGCCGCCGCTGCTGGCGCACTTCGAACAGCGCCTGCTGCGACGGGACGGTATTCCCGCCGTGGCCGTTTAGCAGCACGATCCGCTGGAAGCCATGGAACAGGAAGTTTCCGACCAGGTCCTTCAGCAAATCCAAGTAGGTCCGCGGCGCGGCCGACATCGTGCCGGGGAAGTCCAGGTGATGCTCCGAATTGCCCAGCCACAGCAGCGGGGCAACCAGGACCCCGTCGCCCAACGACTCGTGCGCCCGGCGGATCACTTCGCCCAACAGCAGGCTGTCGGTGACCAGGGGCAGATGCCCGCCGTGCTGCTCCAGGGCCGCGATCGGGATCACCACCGGCGTCTGAGGCGGGAGTGCCGCCACCTGAGGCCAAGTCATTTCGAGAAGGTGCATAGGGGCCTTTCCTGGTTCTCGGGCTTTCCGGAGCCGCTGATTGTACCGCAGATGTCCGGCAGCGTGAGCCGCCGCGACGCAGATCCCCAGGGCGAGCGCTGCTACCCGCGGCCGGAGGCGGCGACGTCGAGTCGCCGGAAGCGCCAGGCCGCGAGCCCGATGACCGCGCCGCTGCAGGCCAGGACAAAGAGCCAGCAACTGGCCAGGGCCAACAGTCGCGACTCGCCGGCGGCGCGATAGACCGACAGCGCCACCAGGACCCCCGCCAGCCAGCAGACCAGCGAAGCCGTCAGCTTGCCGACGGTCTCCAGCAGCGTCCGGCCGAAGAACTCGAAGTCCATTCGCCCCACCGGGACCGCCCGCGAGGGAAAGCACAGAAAGATCAGGTTCTCGACGGCGTAATGAAAGCAGTGGAACGGGAGACTCATGGCCAGGGCCACGGCCAGCAACCTGCGCAGCCCGGCATCCGGTGTGGCCAGGCAGGCTCCACTCAGAATCACCGCCAGCACGGCCGAGCCCAGGACGATCGGCGTCAGGGCCTGGCCAAGCACCACCGCTGCGGGGCGGAGCGGCAGCGACTTGAGATAATCCAAGTGCTCCAAATCGCCGCGGAAATCGAATAGCAAGGTCCGCGGGACCAGGAC
This sequence comes from uncultured Planctomycetaceae bacterium, assembly GCA_903927685.1. Next base: position 7,551 of record CAIYOB010001372.1, on the reverse strand, counting down.
GCCGCTGATGGTCAGCAGGAAGCCGGCGGCCGACCCGATGGACAGCCCGCCGTGGATGGCGCTGGCCAGCGCGGGCCCGGCGCAAGCCGCCGCCAGAAACAGCCCCAGCAGCGTCCGCCGGGAAGTCCTCGCGGCCGTGGTCAGCTGCCGCCAGGCCAGCGGCCCCGCGCCGCCCCAGCGCGGCGGCTGCGGAAAATGCCGGCCGGCCGCGGCCTCCGGCTCGGCGACCAACCGCCCGTGGTGCCACTGCCGCCAACGCAACTGCAGCCGGTGGCTGGCCGCCTCGACCGCCTCGTAATACTCGGCATCCAGCCAGATCAGTCCGGCCAGCAGCAAGGCGTCGATCCCGGCGGCCGCCAGCGACCAGACGGCAAGGTCGGCAAGGTTGGTGGCGAACACCACGCGGGCGTACACCTCGAACGGCGCCAGGACCACTCGGCCCCAGGCCGTATCGGCCGCGGCCTGCAGTCCGGCCAGCATTCCGGCGTCTCCCGCCCGGATCCGTGCTTGCCAGGCCAAGCCGGCCAGGAGAATCACGCCCCAGCCCACCACGGCTATTCGCAGCCGCCGATACACGGGGGCCGCCAGCGTTTGACCGGCCAAACCCACCGCGGTCGCAGACAACTGCAGGAAGACCAGCGACAGAAAGGTCCCCAGGAATGCGGCCAGCCACAGGCGGGAGTGCAGCGGGGCCACGGCCGAGATGCACAGGGCGCTGATCAAGGCCCCCGTCCCGTAGCTCAGGAACTTGTACAGCAGCAACCCGCGGCGGCTGAACGGGCCCGTGAACAGGAAGTCGATCTCCGCGCGGCTGAAGTAAATCGCGGGCCCGGAGCGGACCGCGACGGTCAGTACGCAGGCCAGCAGCAGCAGCGCCGGAAACAGACCGCGAGCCGCGGGAGCGGGACCAGCCCCGCCGGCCGGCAGTCCCGGACTCGTGACGGAGTGGTGCGCCGCCAGCACCAGCCAGCCGACGATGAACCCCAGGCCGGTCAGGGTCAACAGCCAGCCCCGGACCGTGCGCAAGTTGCGCAGGCGCCGCCGCAGCGAGCCGCGCAGACGCAGGAATACCAAGTGCCACAGGGCGCGGTCCATTGCCGACAACTCCGCGAGGTCAAGGAGCATCCTGCTCGCGCATGATCTGAAAGAACACGTCTTCGAGGGAAGCCGGCCCCTGGACACCGGCCAGCGTCTGCCGGGCTTCCGCCACCGTGCCGGAGAACCGCACGCGGCCGTGGTGCAGCAGCAGCAGATGGGTGCACAGATCCTCGACCAGCGGCAGCAGGTGCGAGCTGACCATGACCGCGACGCCGCGCGCGGCCTGCTCACGGATCATCCCTTTGATGGTGCGAATGCCGGCGGGATCCAGGCCTGTCAGGGGTTCATCGAACAGGAGCGCGCTGGCGTTCTGCAGAAAGGCGCAGGCCATCGCGACTTTCTGCCGCATGCCGCGGGACAGTTCCTGCCCGAGGGCGTCTCGTTTAGCTTCGAGTTCGAACTGCTGCAGCAGGCTGCGGGCCTGCGGCTCAAAGTCGCGGATCCGGTAGGCCGAGGCCGTGAATTCCAGATGTTCCCAGACGGTCAGAGCCTCGAACAAGGCCGGATCGTCCGGGACGAAGGCCAGCTGGCGTTTGGCGGCCAGCGGCTCGCGCACGACGTCGTGGCCGTCCACGACAAGGTGGCCGGCGGTGGGCGGGATGATCCCCGCCAGGGCACGCATCGTCGTCGTCTTGCCGGCTCCGTTGGGCCCGATCAAGCCGACCACCTGGCCGGCTCCGACTTCGAAACAGATGCCGTCCACCGCCACGGTGCGGCCGTACGCTTTGCGGAATCCGGCGACTTGGAGCATAGGGATTGGGGGCGTGATAGAAAACTCAATCCTCGTCACAGGGATCAGCCTAACCGAGCGAATCTGGTCCATCAAGGCGGTTGGACGCGACGGTCGAACGCGACAGAACAGGCGCAACAGAGCCGGCCCTGGCTGGCCCCTTCCCGCCTTTCGTTCGGGAAATCCCATCATCTCCCAGGCCTGCAGTCAGGCGGACTCCCGGGGATCGTGAGTAACCCCGTCCAGGACCGGACGGAGCCCGCCTGATGCAACTGAAAGGCCTCCGCGAATGCGTCCTGAGACACGTCCTCGGCATCCTGGACGGAGCCCAGGATGCGCAGCGCCACGCGAAACACGCGTTTCGCGTGATCGTCCACCAGCAGGTCCCAATCCGGCGGTTCGCCTGCGGCCATCCAATCCTCCCGGTCTCGAGGCGATTTGGTGCGTCTATTAGATCGTCGCACCAGTCGCCGGACCATGACCCGGAAAGTTGGAATCCACCGCTCGTACTCTTCACCGCCTCTCGACGCTGCCGGCCCCGTGGCGCGTCCACCGCGCCGGCAGCAGCGCGTCGAGCGCGGGCAGCGCGAGCATCAGCAGCGGTGCGGCCAGCCACACGACCAGCGGCTCCGATCCTGGAAACGCGACTGTCAGTTGGTGCAGGACGGGCGAGAACAAGGTGAGCGCCAGAGCACCGGGCAGTCCGGTCAGCACCACCGCCGGCAGCGTGCTCCGCCGCGCCGCCCAAGGGAAGATGGCCCAGGCCAGCGCTGCCGGCCAAAAGACGAGATAGCTGCCTGCCGGGAGCCACAGCGCGGCCGCCACGGCCGCCAGCAGCCACCACAACCCAACGCCAGCGGAGGCCTCGCCGGCGTTCCGCTTGCAGCGGAGGCCCGCGTACGCGCCGGCGACCAGCAGCACCGTGGCGGCGCCGGCGAGCGGCAAGGCAGCTCGGTCGCCAAGGGCCCGTGCCAAACGCGGCGCCACCCACAAATCGACCCCGGCGGCCAGCAGGATCGCCACGGTCAAGACGACGGTGCCACTCACGGCGCGTGCCGGACGCACCGCCCCCACTCGCCGGCCGCGCCAGAGCACCGCTACGGCGCTCACCGCGAGTAGGGCGGCCCCTGGGAATGCCCAGGGCCGTGGGTAGTGGGCCAAGACCGGGCCGAGCACGTTGAAATACACGCTGTCGGCCGCGTGCGGCACGGGCAATTCGCGGTTGCCGAAATGCCGGGCCACCGCCAATGCCAGCACGCCCTGGTGGTACAGACTGCGCGGGTCGAGCGTGGCCGGGCTGTCGCTGGGTTCGTGGTAATGCTCGACGCCGGCGATAAACGCGAAGTTAAACCCGTCCAAGCCGGCCTCGCGGAAGACCGAGAAGTCGGTGTCATTGGGCATCCGCCGATAGAGCGGCTCGGCGAGCGACGTGGCGTACAGCGGAGACGCGGCCCGCGCCAACTCGGCGACCAGGCGGCCGTGCCCGGGACTGGTTTCGAACATGAACACCGGGCCGTGGCTGCCGCGGGCTTCGAAGTTGCCGACCAGCCCGACGTCGCGCAGCCAGGCATGTTCCGCCACAAACGCCCGGGCGCCCAGCATGCCGAGTTCTTCGCCGTCGGTCAGCAGGACGATCAGATCGTTGCGGAGCGGCGGCCCGGAATGCAGGACGCGCACCGTCTCCAGCAGGGCAGCCACCGCCGCACCGTCGTCGGCCGCGCCCGGCGCGAGCGGCGCCGAGTCGTAGTGGGCCACGAGCATCACCGCCTTGGTGTTCGCCTGGCCTGGTTTGCGGGCGACGAGATTGCGCACCGCGACGCCGGGTGACCGAGGGCCGCGCGCCGCGGTCGCCGCGTGCACCTGGACGTCCAGGCCCAGCGAGCGCAGTTCCGCCAGCAGGTACTCGGCCACCGCGCGGTTCGCGTCGGAACCGCAGGGGTGCGGCTGCCTCGCGATGGCCTCCACGTGCCGCCAGGCGCGCTGGGTCGAAAACGCATCGGCTGGCGTGTGCCGCGGGACCGCGGGCGGCCGGTAGAGTGCCGCCGAGCCCCAGACGGCCAGCACCAGGCCGAGCGGCCAGAACGCGGCGCAGACACGCACCCACGCACTCGGCGAGACTGAAACCGGCAACGGTGAGCCGAATTCGGTGGAGTTCCAAGGGCTGGATGTCATGTGCGTCGGTCGTCAGTCTTTCTGCGTCTGCGGTCCTGCCTGGCGGATGACCGGGTCAACATCGATCGGCTGCGGCACGAGTCCGCGCAAGGCGGACTCGGCGTGCGGCAACTCGCTCGCAAAGTGATTGTCGGCCATGAACCTCGCGCAGTCCAGCGGCTTCGCCGCCGTCCACGCAGGTTGGGCCGCCGTTTCTCGGACCCGACCGGCGTCCCGAGAGTGAATGGATCTGCGCCCCGCATCAAAGGCGCCACGGCGGTCCTCGTTTTGGCCCCACACTGCGCAGACGGAACGGCGTCCAAAGCTGCGGTGCTGTAGCGTTCTTTGCCCGAGATACGCGTGCTCCCCCAGATTTCCGTCATCGATCGTCGACCGCCCGGGTGCGACTCGGGACCGCGCCCGTCGCGTGTCAGTCAGCGGTTGGGTTCTGGGACATGGCGGCACGCCGCGTAATCGTCCTTTTGCAGTGTCCCCGGCCGCCATTCGCCTCCACATGCGATCCTCGTTGTCCAGCGAAGCTTGGACCTGCCTTCGGAGACTCTGGATGCCATCGACGACGCGGTGACTCGCCGCCGACAGGCTGCTCCATCCCGGAGAACCGCCTCGATGGCGATCCTCGATACAACCGCTAACCGAATCCTCGAAACACGACCATTCAAGGATGTTCAAGGCTTGCGGAACGTCGAAGGTAGCGGGCCAAGAACGTAGCCTGGCCGTGGACGAATTTGTCTGGGCGCTGCAGCGGGTTGACGAGCAGGGCGACGAACTCCTGTCGCCGCTTGCCACCCGCGGCCGCTGCGTCCGGCAGCGCGTGCCGGTTCAGCTTGCCGCCGCTGCCCGTCGGCAGCGAGTCCCGCCAGGCAAACGGGGCGGAAAAATGGCGACAATCAGGAGAACAGGGCGGGAACACACAGCGACCAGCCTACCAGGCGCGGCCCGGGGAAGGCAAGCGGCGCGAATTTACCACTAGGCGATCACTCCGCGCTGTGGCTAGAATGAGGGAGCCGCACCGTACCGTACCCGTCTTCAGAAGCGGCGGCGAGGGGAATCTTGTCTGGGCCGAGGGAGAGCGAGGGAGTTGATGTTGACCAAGGAGACGCTGGAGGCGTTGGCCGATGGGGAAGCCGCGAGCATGTTCGGCACGCAGCAGGGCCGCGAGCTGCATGCCCGCCTGGGCGAGGCGGGCGCGTTGGGCGAGATCGCGTGGCAGTTGCGGCTGGCCGCCCGGGAGAAATGGGACCGCGGCTACTGCCTGCGCCGGACGGAGCTGGAAGCAACGCTGAAAAACGACGACTGCGGACTGAATTGGGGCTGGGCCGAGCTGTGGTATCGACTGGGAGACCGGGCCCGGCGGCGGACTCCGGAGTCGACGACCGTGCTGGTCATCGACTTGCCGCTCGGCCAAGTGGTCCTGAAAGACGACTACCCCACCGGTCGGCGGGCGCCCGAGTACGAAGGCCAGATCGAGGACGACGAGCTGACCGACTTGCGAATCGCTGCCTTTGTCGAACTGGTGCTGCAGTATCGCACGCCGGAGGAAATCTGCTACGCGATCGTCTGCCTGGCCGATTCCCCCGAGCAGGGCTCGGCCGCCGACACGCCCTCGGCCCCCCTGGCCCCGGACGAGTTCGACCAGATGCTGGACGCGGAAGTCCGTTCGCCGCACCTAGCCGATCCCTCCGGAAACTAGCCAGCCAGCGGTCCGCTTGGTACAGTAAGAGGCGCTTGGCGCGCGGTGGTGCGGCGCAGGTTGGTTGGCCCAACGGAGCGAAGGTGGCTTTTCATGGCAGCTCAATGGTATTGCTTGATCGGCCAACAGCAGTACGGGCCGTTCACGGGCGAACAGATTCGGCAATTGGTCCAGCAGGGCCAACTGCTGCGCGAACACGGCGTGCGGACGGAGACGGATAGCCGCTGGACCGCGGCCGGCGAACTGCCGGGCCTGTTCCCGCCCGCGCCGTCCGCCGTCGAACCGCAGGCTGCAACGGGCCAACCGGCCATCCCGAGCGTGACCGTCAAGCCGAAAAAGAAGCCACTCGCCCCGGCCGTGTCCTTACCCCCGGCAGCTCCGGCGCCCGTGGCCCCGCCGGCCGCCGGCCACGTGGTCCCCGCCGGGACGGCCCTGCCAGCGGCCGCGGCACCGGTGGCGGCGCCGGTCGCCAAGCCGGCTCAAGCAGTGCTGCCTGCCGCGGTCCCGATTGCCGCAGCGCCAGTGGCTCGAGCCGTCGCCCCGGCCGCGGCCCCGGTGCCCGTAGCTCAGCCCGCGGGCGGCCCGCGGCCGGTGTCCGCCGCTCGCCCGATCCCGGTCAATCCCCTGCCAGCCGCGCCCCCGGCGGGCGGGCCGCGGTCTGTTCCACCCGAAGGCGGCGCGGCGCACCGCGGACGCGGCTCGCGAAAGAAAACACAAATGCTGGTCGGCGGCTTGGGCGCGGCATTCGTGCTGCTGGTCGTGGTGGCGGTGATCGTGATCACCAGCGGCCCCGGGAAGAAGCCCGGGGACGGTCCGGCTCGAACCACCGCGGCGGCCAAGGGCGGCGGCGATCCCGAGATCGAAGTGGGGGCCGTCGCTGCCGCCAGTCCCGAACCGGCCGAGATCGCTGATCCCGTCCAACCGCTGGCGGCCGAACCCCGGGCCGCAGCTCCCGCGGACAAACCTTCCGCGTTGCCCGCGGTCCGACGGTGGTTGGATGCCACTCGGCAAAAGGCGATCCTCCGCGACGTTGTGCGGTTGGCCGTAGGCCACGCCTGGCTGGACTCGGCGGACGGCCAGCCGGCGACCTTGCACGTCGAGATCGAGATCACCAATCTCTCGCGCGAAACGCCCCTCGAGTTCTCCGGCTGGCGTCCCGACACGCAGCCGCAGCCGGACTTTCGGGCGGTCATGGAGGACGACTCCCAGACCGTCCTGGCCGCCGCCCCGGCGCGAGCCGCCCCCCAACGCCGTTCTGCGACTCGCCGGATCGCCCCCGGCCAGTCCGAACGGGAGCAGGTCAGCTTCGTCCTCCCCGACCGCGACGCGAAAAAGTTCCGGCTCGCCCTGCCCTATGCCGCCTTGGGCCAGACCGGCTGCCTGGGGTTTGAGCTGCCCAGCCAGATGATCAAGGACCAGCCGCCCGGGGCCAAGGAGCCGGCCCGGAAATCGCCGCCGTCCGCCCCCGAGACTTCGCCGCCGACAGCCGAAGACAGCGAACGGCCCGCCGACGACGAACCGGAGTCAACCGGCCCGCGGGGCGAAGAAACCGAGGCCAGCGCCGACAGCCCGGACGACGCGATGCCCAACGCCGCAGAACCGGCGGCCGAGGAACCGCCGAGCAAGGAACAGATCCCCGATATCCGCAAGCTGATCGAAGAAGACCGCCGGAAGAGAACTCCGGAAGATTCCGCCCCGTCCGGCGAAGCCACAACCGATGCGCCCTAAGGTGCCCCTAAACGCCTGCGATCGCTGGGCCGCCCCCAACGGATTTTTCATTTCCAAAACGCCCGGATCGAGGGCTCCGGCAAATCGCTAGGGTCGAGGTATTCTCCACGGTGATCCCCAATTCTCGGCGTTT
>CAIYOB010001371.1 GCA_903927685.1 uncultured Planctomycetaceae bacterium | reverse complement strand
GTCCGGCCAGGAGCAGCCGGTGCAGTTGTGGCGATTGAAGACGCATGAAGACGGCTCGATTGCCTCGGCGAGGGTTTCGTTCTACGCCGAATTGCCCAAGGGCGGGGACTATCGCTATGAACTCCATTCCGGAATATCGGCGGCGAGCAAGGCCCCGACGGCGCAGGTCCAGGGGACGGTGTTGACGCTCGACAACGGCCTCGTCGCGATCCGCCTGCCGGCTGGCGAGCGGCGGTTCACTAAGCCGCTGGCGGTGGCCGGGGATCGCGGCGCGGTGCTCAACAGTATCGAGCATCTCGAAGACGCGGGCCTCGCGTTTGGGCCGATCGCGGGGATTCGGCTGGCGGATGGCCGCTGGACGGGTGGCAGCTACTTTGCCGCCGAGTCGATCGAGACGGTCCGGTTCCGCCAGAAGAGCCGCGCCACGGAACCCGACGCCGCCACCCTGCAGGCGGCATTGGAAAGGGTGCCCAAGGTCATCGGCTACGAGACCAGCGTCACCGAGCAGGGCCCGCTGTTCGCCGAGGCGACCGTCCGCTTTACGTTCGATAACGGCGGCTATTACCAGCTGACGGTTCGGACGCTGGCCGGCGATTCGGCGCTGCGCGTGGACGAGGTCATGGACCTGAAGACCAACTGTCCCGACGATGATCCGCTGTACGTGGCCCTGCTGCTCAATGACGGTTGGAAACCAGGTGGTTGGAAACCGGATGCCGCGTTTCTGATGACGACGCGGCGCCAGGACAAGTGCGGGCCATTCGAGGAAGCACTCGAGAAGCACGGCTACGCATCGCGGTACGCCAGCGCGGTCGTGGACTACGGCAAAGACCGGGCGGAACTCACCGAGGTTGTGCCGCACGACGTGTGGAGCGAACGGGCACACTATTTCGGCTTGGTTCACAGTGCCGAGTTGCGGGCGAACAAGACGGCGGCGTTTCTGGGCGTGGTGCCCATCCACGCGGGATCGTGGCGTGCTGCCCATTGGGTGTTTCCGCCGAAGAGCCCGCACCTGTTCCAGCAAGTGCTGTCCTACGCCGATGGCTCGCTGGAACTGCGGTGGACGATCCGCGCTCAGCCGCATTCGCAGAACCTGTTGCATACCGGCGAGTTCGATCCGGAGTTCGGGCTGACGGGCATGCGCCGGCTGTGGTGCCTGGTGGGCGGCCCGTTCCAATACCACGACACGCTGTATCCGTTACGGGCGTACGAAGGCAGCGTGAACCTGGACAACTACAAGGACTGGAACCTGGCCTGGTCCGACGACACTCGCTCGGCGCAGGCCGTGCCGTTGTCCGCCGACGATGCCAACTCCGGCCCGATCGGGCACCTGAACGTCGCCTTCATCTGCGACGACCGCGAGTACGCTTGGGCCAGTCACTACCGCCAGGCGGAGAAGCTGACGTGGGCCGTCGATCTGAAATGGAAGCTGGAGCAGCCGGGCCTGTCGGCGGCGCAGCGAGGCTACCTCAAGCGGAATATCGCGGCGTTCTGCCACCTGATCTCCGAGCCGGACCTGAACACTCGCGCTTCGATGACGCACCAAGGCAATCCGAACATGCCGGTGAACCGGTTCTTCGCGTTGCCCTTTGCCGCGGCCTTGATTCCCGATCATCCCCTGGCCCAGCGGTGGATGGATGTGTCGGCGGCCTACGTGCAGTACAAGGCGGGCGGAAACGTGGCGCCGCTGGGTGCCTGGGCCGAGTTGGTGACGTATTACGCCGCCAGTGCCCCGACGGTCATGCACGGAGCGATTCAGGCCCGCCGCGCCGGCCGACTGGATGGAAACACGGCCAAGCTGGCGGTGGGGCCCGTGGATTTCACGCTCCAGCTGCTCTCGCCGGTTGACCCGCGCTTCCAAGCCAGGATTGTCCCGGGATTCGGCCACGAAGGCGCCCTGATGTTCAACCAGTGGACGCCCGCCGCGGCGCTGATCGGCGACCTGGATCCGGACCTCGCGGCCGCGTTCGTCTGGGCCTGGGATCAGCAGAAACGCCCCGGCGCGATGCAGCATGACAACGGCTTTACCGAACAGGCAGGCGATCAGTCGGCCCTGCTGGCCAAGGCCACGCCGGAGTTGATCCGCAAGCAGCTTCGCAGCGTGTGGCTGCCCGGATTCGGGGCTGTTCTGCGGGCGCATGCCGGCGATGCCAATGAAACCTATCTCGGCTACCGGCAGGGCTACCTGGCCAGTCATTCCGACGCCAACCAGGGCGATTTCGTGATCTACGCCAAGGGCGTACCGCTGACCGCAATGAGCCTGCGCGGGTACGCGATTCACAGCGGCGACTACAAGCAGATGTTCGACGAGTTCGGCTGGCACAGCCGGGTGCGGTTTGGCCAGCAGAGCGACAACGGCGGCTGGCCCGGCGGTGGCCCCATTTCAGGCGTTCATCGGCACTTCTTCAGCGACTCGGTCGACTACCTGCGCTCCATCGGCGACTACAGCCCCAAGGCGGCCGATCCCAAGGTGCCGTTTGCGCGGGATCTGAGTTCACCCGACACGGTGCGATGGACGCGGCAGATTCTCTTCCTCAAGGACAAACGAGCCGATGGGCCGAGCTACTTTGTTTTCCGCGACAGCTACCGCAACCGGGACACGGGCGACAAGACGAACCTGCCGCAAACCTGGTGGTACCAGCGAACGCTCGGCACCAAGGGACAGGTGGCGGCTGCGGATAACGGTTTTGAGTATTCCAGCCAGTGGGGTCCGAAGATGTCCGCGCGGTTCCTGCAGCCGGCGCGGGTTCGAATCGAGAGTCGGGAAGCCTCCGCCGAGGCGACGCTGTACAACCAGTTGGGACGAACGTGGCTGGCGGCCGGCGCGCCGGTCGTGCGTACAGAGGGCGAGGCCAACGCAACGGTCGCCGAGACGATGACCATCAACGCGGCCGGTCCGATGCCGCCGGGCCAGGATGTAATGGCCGTCATGTATCCCCGTGGAAAGGACGAGATGGCGCCCCAGTGCGAGTCATTGGCCGACGGCGTCGCGAAGATCACCACGCCTGCAGCGATCGACTATGTCTTCGCCAATCTCGACGGCATGGCGTTCAAGAGCCCGGAGGTCTCGTTTGCCGGCGTCGCAGGCGCCGTGCGCATTTTCAAGGATGAAGTACACCTCATCCTGTCCGAGGGCGCTGGCACGATCAGCTATCGGGGGTACACCCTGCAAGCCGGCCAGCCGGCCGTGAAGATCGTGCCCTTGGCCGATCTTGCCCAAGGCCGAACGATCGAGGTCGCGCCTCCCACAATTACGATCACCTTTGCCCTGGACGAACAGGCGGGGAAGATCGAGCCGGTAACTCCCGGCGTGTCGAAACAGACGCGGGCCAACGGCGTGGCCTACTGGTTCCGTTCCGAGCAGCCGTTCGACTTCTCCGAGGCCGAGGTCGTCTTTCGCGGGAAGCGCGGGGGCATCGTGGTGGACCACACTGCCAAGACCGTGCGTCTGGTCCTGTTGGATGGCCAGAAGATTGGGTACGGCAAGTTGCAGGCGGACGAGGGTTCGGGGCCGTTCGACGTGACGTATCACCCGGACAAAATTGCGGGCGTCAGCGAGGGCCCGGGACGATTCCTGCACTTGACCCTGCCGGAAGGAATCGTGCAGTTGCCGGCACTGACGATCGGCGGAATCAGTTACGCGCCCGGCACGTACGGCTCCACGGCCATCGTGCCCGTGCTGGACGGTCGGTGTGAATTCACCCTCGAAAACCTGAAACAGCCGCCCGTGTTCCGCAGTTGGCAGCAGTGGTGAGACGCCCTGCAGAGACCGATCTACCGCGGATATCGGGCGGTCTCTTGCTTCTGCGCAGCGACCCCGTCCAGCTCGTCTGGACGGTGAAGGAGTATGGCGGGCTAGAACGCGACCACAACAAGCATCTCCCCTCCCTTCGCCAGCCTGCCGCCGGAGGCGACAGGCTGGCGAAGGGGGG
>CAIYOB010001370.1 GCA_903927685.1 uncultured Planctomycetaceae bacterium | reverse complement strand
GAGCCGTTCGGCGAGTTCCTGGTTGACAAGTTCCTGCCCAAGACGCCGATCAGCGCGATGATCCGGGGGGCCAAGTCGACGGTCAGCGTGCAGGATTCCGAGATCCAGAGCGAAGGCGACGTGACCTTGACCGCCAGTTCCGTCGTCGACGCCTCGACGGAAGCGGTGGCGGCTTATGACGAGATCCTGAAGATCGCGCATCACTTCAGCGCCGGCTACAGCCAAGCCAGCAGCACGGCCAGGACCACGATCGGTGGCGAGTCGTTGATTCAAGCCGGCGGCGATGTGACGGTCACCACCGACGCCCAGACCACCGCGGTCGTGACGGCCCGCACCACGTCGAATATCAACCTGGAAGCGCCGGCCAGTGCCCGCGACGTGGTCGTATCGTTCGCCGTCACCAACTCGAACTCAACATCCCAGGTAACCGTCGGCGAGGACGCGGCGATCGTGGCCGTCGGCAACGTCGCCATCCAGTCTCAAGGCACGATCACCAACAACGCCGCCGCCGACGCTACGACGTACATCGACGGGGCGGGCGGCTTGAGTGTCTCGCTGGCGTTCGACAACAGTGACATCCAGTCGACGGTCAACGGCCGAATTCAGGCGGGCGGCAGCGACGTTACGCGCGACGTGGTCCTGGCGGACATCAGCGGCAGCCGGATGACGATTCCCCTGCATGGTTTCCAGGACGGCGACGTCATCCGCTATCTGGCCCGCGACCCGGCCGATCCGGACCAGCCCCAGGATCCCATCGGCGGCCTGCTCAGCGGCGAGGAGCTGCGGGTGATCGTCGTGGACGAGAACACCATCGAGCTGGCCCGCACCACCGGCCTGGACTTGGACAACACCGGGGCCGATCCCGCCTCGACGCAGACGTTCTCGCGGCGCGACACCATCGTGTTCAACCCGCAGACTGCCGTGGATCCGGCGAACGACCAGATCACCCTGCCCGCTCACGGGTTCACGATCGGCCAGCAGTTGGACTACGGCGTCGGGGTCGACCAGATCGGCGACGAGAAGGTCATCGGTGAGGCCATTGGCGGAATTGTGGATCAGACGGCCTATTTTGCCATTCCTACGGGCGCCGACACGTTCCGCGTGGCGGCGACCCGGGAGGACGCGCTGGCCTCCAGTCCGATCGACTTGACGAGTCGCGGCAGCGGCACGACTCACATCTTTGCCTTCAACGAAACGGCCACGCCGTTTTCTCCGAGCGCCGATTTCGACAGTGCGACCGATGTCTTCACCGTGCCCGGCCACGGCTTTGCCACCGGCGACGCCCTGGTCTATGCCACCGATTCGAGCCTGGCCCAGCAGACCGTGCTCAGCCGCTCGGCCGTCTTCGACCCGACGAACCAGACCAGCACGATCGACCCGACGGGGACCGCGGATTTGGAGGAACTGGTCCTCAATATTTCGACCGACACGCTCGCGCTGGTGAATCACGGCCTGGCGACGGGCGACGAGGTGACGTACCAGAGTCATGACGGCGAAGTGATCGGCGGCTTGACGGATGGCGTCCAGTACTTCGTGATCAAGGTCGACGAGCGGTACATTCAACTGGCGGCGACGGCCAGCGATGCCAGCCATGCGGTGGCGATCGACTTGGAGGCCGGCGCGACCATCGTCAACGGCCCGCATACCCTGACAACCGTCGTGGCGCCGCGGACGATCGCCTTCGATCCGACGAGCACCGTGCCTGAGCCGGTGGTCAACACGGTCAGTGACACGGTGCTGATCACTCCCTTCCACAACTACGTCGCCGGCCAGCGGGTGCGATATCAGACGGGGGGCGGAGCGTCGATCGGCGGCCTGAGCAACAACCACGACTACTTCGCCATCCCCGTGACCGAAGCCGCCTTTCAGTTGGCCGCTTCGCGCGACGACGCCCTGGCCGGCATCGCCCTCGACCTGACCGCAGGGGCCACCGGCAGCGGCCATCGGTTCACCACGAACGAAGTCGACACGATCAGCGACCTGATTCTCTCGCCGGCTCACGAGATCGAGACCGGCGAGCGAATCACGTACCGGAAGGGTGCGGGAGCCGCCATCGCCCCGCTCACGGACGGAACGGATTACTACGCGATCCGTTTGGACGCCAATACGATCCGCCTGGCCCACACGCTGCAGGATGCCTCGGTCGGCGTGTCCATCGACTTGCTCTCGACCGGCAGCGGCACGATGCAAGGCTTCGAGCGCGACTCGATCGTCTCGACGTTCGATCCGACCAGGACAGCGCCGGTGGTGGACACGTCGCTGGACACCATCGAGTTGCCCGGGCACGGACTGAGTACCGG
>CAIYOB010001369.1 GCA_903927685.1 uncultured Planctomycetaceae bacterium | reverse complement strand
GTCTATGCACGGACGCGCGTGCAGAACTACTACGGCTTCAACCAGAGCGGCCACACGCTGGACTATGTGCTCCGCCAAGGCGAGAGCTTCAGCCGCTGGTGGACGCCGCAGGGCGGCCGCTGGAATCATCCCCGCGACTGGAACCGCGAGGCTTGGCTGCGGCAGCTGATCGAACAGGAACCGCGCGGCCCTAAGCCCAATCATCGGCACTTCACCGTGCACAATTATGCCAACGGACGCTTCGTCTACCGGCCGAACTTGACCGACCGCTCGACGGACCTGGCGGACGGCGCGTTCGCGATCGACAACGTCCGCAGCAGCGCCGCGGGGCTGACGCTCGAACGGCCCGGGGACGGTCACGCCGTCTTCGAGATCCGCTCGCCGTACGTGATCGTCCCCCTGGTCGGCCAGCTCGATTCGACCGACGACGACCGCGAAGCCTCGTTGGTAGAACTCGACGCGCACGGCGTTTCGCTGTCCTTGTCGCTGGACAACGGCTTGACGTGGCGGCACCTGGAGACGCCGGAGGGCGCTGCGACGCTGGACCTGACGCCGCACGTCGCCGGCCGGTACGGGTATGGGTTGAAGCTCAGTCTGCGTGGCGAGCCAGAGGCGGCCATCGTTCGCTCGCTGGCGGTGACGACGTGGGTTCAAGTTGCTCCCGCCGCGTTGCCGGTGTGGCACGAGGGCAAGAACCGCATGGAATATCGGACGGGCGACCACTACGGCCTGAACACGCGCGTGGTGGAGATCCGCTCGGAAGCCAACCGGCCCGAAGAGTTGCTCAAGTACCTGGTCGCGCCGCCGGCGGACTACGACCCGCAGCGCAAGACCGCCCGGATCCGCGGGGCGGTGGTGGTCGCCGTCGAACGGCCACCCGGGGCGAAGATCGCCTGGTTCTCGGCCGAAGGCAGCTTCGCCACGCATCAGCAGCAGGCCGCCAAAGACACGCGGAACACGATCGCCTATGCCGTGGACGCTCCGCGGGATTTCCGCGAAATCTATCGCGCTCAGATCCCGACGAACGCGGAGCATTGGCACTGCAACGCGCATCGCGAGATCCGTCTGGATGACCCCGCCCAGCGGGTGTACCTCCGCTACGTCGGCGATCCGGCCCTGAACAACTTCCATGTGTACGCGCACTGCGTCGACGACAACCGCCCGTCCGCCACGCCGGTGACGATCACGCACGTGTGGCGCGAGCCCAACGGCCCGAAGACCCAGACCGTGACGCTAACTCGGCCCGGTCCGTACGAGATTGTGGCCGAGGACGAGCCGGAGTGCGAGTCGATCGAGATCCGGGTGCCCAGCGACGGGTAGCGTGGCCTCGCGTAGGTCGGTCTCTGCTCCGCCAGGCAACGGCCAAGAAACGGGGTTAGGCGTACCAAGAACCCCAACTCCAACGTCAATCGCCAAATGTCAGCCGCAAGGTCGTATCGACCGCGAGCGTGGCGTCGAGCCAGAGCGTGCGGCCGTCCCACGCGTATTCGTCCGCGGCGAGGATTCGGCCGTCCAGCTCTGCCCGGGCCAGCGTCTTCGGCGCTTCCTCCAGTTCAAACACCGGATGGACGCAGGCCGTGGACGGCTTGACCTTGATGGTCACGATCGGCTCGTCCACCACCAGCCGCAGGGCGCGTCGCTCCGGGCAGTACGACTCGGCCTCGGGCCGCGCCCCCTGGACTTCCAGCGCGGGCGGCTTCGCGAAGCTGCGGGCCCACTGGGTGAGCCGCTCGTCGTCGGCGTCGGACGTGCCGACGAGCCACGCCCAGGTTTGCAGGACCATCGGTTTCGCGCGGCCCAGGGTGTCGAGCGTCTCGAGCTGGGCGGTGCGCAGGGGCGTCGGCCGGCAGCGGGCCCAGCTCAGAACGCTGTTGTGGCAGGGCGTGAATTGGACGCGATCATCGATGGCCCAGCCGGTGGTCTTGCCGCGGGCCAGCGGCCAGTGGCTGCCCCAGTAGCAGGGCGTGACCGTCTGGCCTTGGTCTTGGAACGGCCCGAACACCGCCTGCGGCAACTTCAGGTCCAGCGGATTGAAATAGATCGCCGCCTGAGGATCGTCCTTGTGCAGCCGCACGCGGTAAATCGCCGCCATGTTGCGGGACTCGATCTTGCCGCCCTGCTCGGCCGGCAGGAACGGGAACATCAGTTCGCGTTTCTGCCCGTCGACGAACAGGATGTCGACCAGGTTGGGCGGCAGGATGCTGAAGGGATAGGTCGCCTGGGGCGAGAGAATGATGAACTCGCTCAGCTCGTAGTCGCCGGTGGGGGCGCTCTGCAGCGTCAGCACTCGCGTGCCGAAGCCGTCGCGATAGAAGTAATAGTCCTCGACGGCCGAATCGCCCCAGACCTTGTACTTGAAATCGCACGACTGGTAGCTCCACCGGACGTGGATTCGGGCCGGCGTCGATTCCAT
>CAIYOB010001368.1 GCA_903927685.1 uncultured Planctomycetaceae bacterium | reverse complement strand
CTGCTGGACATCCACAATGACCCCGGGTGCCAAATCGCCGCGGTCTGCGACGTGGATCTCGACCGGCTGGCGGCCGCCAAGAACCGGATCGGCCAGTGCGATGCCTATCAGGACTTCCGCCGCATCCTGGACCGGCCGGATATCGACGCGGTGCTCGTCGGCACGCCCGATCACTGGCATGCCGCGATCACGATCCTGGCGTGCCAGGCCGGCAAAGACGTGTACTGCGAAAAACCGCTGTGCCGGAGCATCGCCGAAGGCCGCCAGATGGTCGACGCCGCGCGGCGGTACGACCGCGTCGTGCAGATGGGGACCCAGTACCGCTCGATCGCCCGCAGCCGGGAAGCTTGCGAATGGGTTCGCAACGGCCGGCTGGGCCGAGTGCATACCGTGCGGCTGACCCATCCCAGCAATCCGACGTATCCCTGCGAGCCGTCGCGTCAACCTCCGGCCAACTTGGATTGGGACCTGTGGCTGGGTCCGGCGCCGTGGGCGGACTACCATCCCAAACGCTGCCATTTCACCTACCGCTACTTCATGGACTATGGCGGCGGAGCGCTCGCCGACAACGGCGTGCACATGTTCAGCGTCGTCTCGTGGGCGCTGGGGGCGGACAAGACGGGCCCCGTGTCGATTCAAGCCGCAGGACGCGTCGAGCCCAATAACCTGTACGACGTCCCTGTCGATCTGCGCGTCCAGTACGAGTTCGCCGATCCGCAGTTCACCATGATCTGGGAACAGTCGCCGGGCGCAGCGCTGAACCTCGAGTTCATCGGCACGGAGGCCACGTTGAGCGGCTTCTGGGAGTTCCAGGTCACCCGGGGCCAGGCGGACCTTTCTCCCACTCGCGGTGACGAACTGCAACTGGAGCGCAGCGACAGCCATTCAGGCAACTGGCTGGCGTGCATCGGCGAGCGGCGACGGCCGGTGATGGACGTCGAGATCGGCCACCGCGTGACCTGCTGGAGCCATCTGGGCAATCTCGCGTATCAATTGGGCCGTAAGCTGCAGTGGGATCCCGCCGCCGAACGCTTCGTCGGCGACGAGGAAGCCAACCGCCTGCTGCACACCGCCTGCCGCGCCCCGTGGCGGCTGTGAGCGTCCGGCCGCGCGGCCGATGACCCGCAGGTGGGGGATGGTCCGCGACCGCTGACGAACGGCGGCACGAGGACTCTCCTGTGCCATCGATTGCCCTTACTTCCGCCGTGGGGTAAAATGGCCTTCGTGCGGTAAGATGGCCATCGTGCGGATGGGCGATCGTCGCCTGTCGGCGGGCCAAGGGCATACGTACCGTGTCGACGACACGGAAAGGAACGTTGCTGATGCAGGGCACGCAAACTCAAGATATCAAGTCTGCCGCGAGGCAATTGGTGGACAACCTTCCGGATGATGCCACCTGGGACGACGTGATGTACCGAGTGTACGTACGACAGGCAATCGAAACCGGTCGTCAGGACGTGGCGGATGGTCGCCTCGTCGACGTGGCGGAAGTCCGCCGCCAATTCGGGCTGTCCGAATGAAGGTTCAGTGGACACATGCTGCGATCGCGCATCTGGCCTCGATGTATGAGTACATCGCCCGCGATTCCGTTCGCTACGCGCGACGGATGGTGGACCGGATCACGGCACGATCTCGACAGATTGGCCGATTCCCGAGGTCGGGGCGGATGGTCCCTGAGTACCAAGATCCCAATGTGCGGGAAGTGATCGAAGGGCCCTATCGTCTGATCTACGAGGTCACCGCGAACGCCGTCCACGTACTCGCCGTCATTCACGGATCGCAGCTACTGCCCAGCGAGCCCCCACGAGATCCGGATGCGTGACCGGGGGTTTCGCATCACAGCGTGATCGTCTCACCGAGTTGGGGAATGGACGCGGCGAGTTGGAACTGGCCGTGGATCTTCTCGGCCAGGGCCCGCTGGTTATTCGCTTCCCCGTGTGTCAGGATGACGCGCGGGCGGGAGGGCGCCAGGCTGCTGAACCAGGCCAGCAGATCTTCTTGGCCGGCATGGGCGCTGAAGCCGCCCATGGTGTGAACGGCGGCTCGCACGGCAATCCGCTCGCCGAAGATCGAAACCAGTTTCGCGCCGTCGACCAACCGCCGCCCCAGGGTTCCGTCGCCCTGATAGCCGACGAAGATGACGTGCGTGTCCGGCCGCCACAAGTTCTGACGCAGATGATGCAGGATGCGGCCGGCGTTGCACATCCCCGCGCCGGCCATGATCAGGCAGGGGCCGCGCACCTGGTTCAAGGCCTTGGATTCCTCCGCGGTGACCGTCGCCTGAACCGTGTTCAGGTCATCCTCGAGCGGGGCTTCCCGGATCTCGCGCGTCAGTTCCTCGTCGAACAATTCGGCGTGTTGGCGGTAGATCTGCGTCGCCTCGATGGCCATCGGGCTGTCCAAGTAGACCGGAAACTTGGGCAGCAGCCGCTTGCGGAAGATGCTCGCCAGGATGACCAGCAGCAACTGGGCGCGGCCGATGGCGAACGTGGGCACGAGGACTTTGCCGTTGCGGGCGATTGCCGTCTGGAGGACTCCGACGAACTCCTGGACCGTCTCCTGGAAGGGCCGATGATTGCGGCCGCCGTACGTCGATTCCAGGAACACCGCCTGGGCCGAGTGAAACGGCTCGGCATCTTTGAGGATCGGGGCGTTCTTAGGTCCCAGGTCGCCTGAGAACACGACCGTCGCGGAACCGCTGGCGTCGGTCAGCGTCAGGTGGATGCTGGCCGAGCCCAGCATGTGGCCGGCTTCGCGCCAGCTGGCCGTCACGCCGGGGGCCACTTCGACGGGAGCATTGTACGGCACGGGCCGAAACTGGGACCGCACGGCTTCGACGTCTTCCAGTCGGTACAGCGGCTCGATCAGCTTCTGACCGGCACGCTGGCGGCGGCGGTTGACACGTTCGATGTCCTGCGACTGGACCTTGGCCGAATCCCTCAGGATCAGATCCGTCAGTTGCCCCGTGGCGGGCGTGCCGAAGACGGGCGCGTCGCAGTGAGCTTTGGTCAACAGCGGCAGGCGCCCCGTGTGGTCCAGGTGGGCGTGGGTCAACAGGACGGCGTCCAATTTCCGCGGGTTCAGGTCGCGCGGGACGCGATTCCGCTGTTCCGATTTGGCAACGCCCTGAAACAGGCCGAAATCGACCAGCAGGCGGGCCTGTTGCGTCTCGACCAGGTACGCGGAACCGGTGACGTCGCCGCCGGCAGCTCCATGCAGAGTGACTTTCAAGTTTCGGCTCCTCAAGAAGATGTCTCGCTCGCGTTCGGGCTGCTTGCGGGAAGCAGTCGAGCCGCGATTTCCCGGGGAATGCCCCGGCGAATGTAGGCCACGGCATCGTCGACCGAATCCGTGGCGTGCAGCAGGTTCAGATCGGCGGCGGCGATCGTCTGCTCGCGGAGCAGGGACTTTTCGACAAAGTCCTGCACTTCGCCCCAGAACGGCAGCCCCATCGCGACCACGGGAAACCGTTCGATCTTGTCGCACTGGATCAGCGTCAGGGCTTCAAAGGCTTCGTCCAGCGTCCCGAAACCGCCCGGCATGACGACGAACGCGCACGAGTACTTGACCAGCATGACCTTGCGGACAAAAAAGTGGTCGAACTCGACGAACCGATCCAGGTAGGGATTGGGTTTCTGTTCACGGGGCAGGACGATATTGCAGCCGATCGTCTCCCCGCCGCCCTCCTTGGCGCCTCGGTTGGCGGCTTCCATGATCCCCGGTCCACCGCCCGTCATGACGACAAATCCGGCCTCGGCCAGCGATTTGCCCAGGGCCCGAGCTAGCTGATAGTAGTGGTGATCCTCGGCAAAACGAGCCGATCCGAAGACCGTGACGCACGGACCCGCAAAATCCAAGGATTCGTAGCCGCGTAAGAACTCGAGGAACACGCGGACGGCACTTTCCAGGTCGGCGCCGCGATCCCGCTTGCCAGCCAGAAACTGCTTTTCTGTGCTCCGGACGTTCTCCAGCAGCGACGGCAAGTGTTTTCGCGTGGTTCGCTTGGCCATCTTCGTCCTCCGCACGAGTCTTGCTTCGGTCGCAGTCGTACTGCGGTTCATCGTATCGGGAACACCGCCCAAGGCAAGCCGAGGCATTGGCCCGGATTATTTCCCGGAATTCCGTGTGGGTGTAGTCCTAGAGGGGTGGAATATGATATACTTCGCCACATATTCCGAGTTTGCATCCGCGGCCGACAAGCGACCCTTGGGCTGCGGATGCCGTTTTCATCATCCGCGACTCGCTGTCGGCGAGGGGCTCTGAACGAGGGTTTCCGAAAATGCCGTTAATCATCTTACGCATCGTTTTCATCATTGTAGCCGCAGGGCTCGCAACCCTGCTGGTCAACGATGACAGCTTCGAGATTGAACGTCCCTGGCTGGTTTTCGTCGGCGTGATTGCCATCGCGCTCGTCGTGGTCGGCATCGATATGGCGTTTCGCAGAAAGCGATTGGACGCGATCTCCGCCGTCTACTTTGGCTTGATTGTCGGCGTTTTTCTGACCTACGTGGTCAGTATCGCGTTGACGCCGCTGCTGACGGGCAACCCGCATGTCGAGCGGATCAAACTGGTGTTGGGGATGGTCCTCTGCTACACGTGCGTCAGCCTGCTGATGCAGACCAAAGACGATTTTCGCTTCGTCATCCCCTACATCGAGTTTGCCAAGGAGGTGAAAGGGCTCCGCCCGTATCTGCTGGACACCAGCGTGGTGATCGACGGCCGAATCGCCGATGTGGTGGAGACCTGCATTTTCGACAACCAACTGATTATGCCGCGATTTGTCCTGGGGGAGTTGCAGAATATCGCCGACAGCGGCGACAAGATGCGGCGGGCTCGCGGACGACGCGGCTTGGATGTCCTGAACCGCCTGCGGACCAGCAAATCGGTCGAATTCAAGATTTACGATCGGGAATTGCCCGAAATGGCGAATCAGCCGGTGGATATGAAGCTGGTGTTGCTGGCCAAAGACCTGGATGGAAAGGTCATTACGGGGGACTACAATCTGAACAAAGTCGCCCGCCTGCACAACGTTCCGGTGATCAACTTGAACGACGTGGCCAATTCGCTGAAGCCCATTTTCCTGCCCGGCGAGCGGATTGACGCCAAAGTCGTCAAGCCCGGCGAGGAACCGGGGCAGGGCATCGGCTACCTGGATGACGGGACGATGATCGTGATCGAGGGTGGCCGGAACCATATCGGCGAGACGGTTACGCTCACGGTGACCAGTGTTCTCCAGACGAGTGCCGGACGGATGATTTTCGGCCGGTTTGAGCAGGTGGCGTAACTTCGCGCCGCCCTCGTCTGTGTCTAGAATACGCGCCCGGCGATTCGAGCCGGTCTCTCACTTCTCAAACCGAAGGACTTACTCCCTTGTTGCGAACTCATACTTGCGGCCAGATGCGGCCGGAAAATGTTGGACAGGAAGTCACGCTGTGCGGCTGGGTGGACAGCACCCGCGATCACGGTGGAGCCGTGTTCATCGACCTGCGGGACCGCTATGGAAAGACCCAAGTTGTCGCCAGCCCGCAGAGCGGCCAGGAGGTCCTGGAGCAGGCGGGCAGGTTGCGGTCGGAAGATGTGATTCGCGTGACGGGAAAAATCGCTCGCCGGCCGGACGGCACGATCAACCCCAAGCTGGAAACGGGCGAAATCGAACTCCGCATTACGGTCCTGGAGGTCCTGAATCGCAGCAAGACGGCGCCGTTTACCCCGGGTCAGCAGGACCTGCCGACCGAGGACTTGCGCCTGAAGTATCGCTACCTGGACTTGCGCCGCGCCCCAATGCAACAGACCCTGTTGCTGCGGAGCCGCATTATCAAGACCATGCGGGACTACTTTGCCGAGCACAATTTCATCGACGTGGAGACGCCGATCCTGGGCCGCAGCACCCCGGAAGGGGCTCGCGACTATCTGGTCCCCAGCCGCGTGTCGCCTGGCAAGTTCTACGCGTTGCCGCAGTCGCCTCAGTTGTACAAGCAGATCCTGATGGTCGCCGGCTACGACCGGTACATCCAAGTGGCCCGCTGTTTCCGCGACGAGGACCTGCGCGCGGATCGGCAGCCCGAGTTCACCCAGTTGGACTTGGAGATGTCGTTTGTCGAAGCCGAGGACATCATCGGCATGATCGACGGCTTGGTCGTGCGATTGGCCAAGGAGATCCTGGGACTGGAGGTCAAGACGCCGCTGCCGAGGATGACGTATGACGAGGCGATGGAGCGGTTCGGCCACGACGCCCCCGACCTGCGTTTCGGCATGGAACTGACGGACTGCACGGATTTGGCCAAGGAAGCCGAGTTCCGCGTCTTCCGCGAAACAGCCGACGGGGGCGGGCGAGTGCGAGGCATTAACGTCCAAGGCGCCGCGGCCCAATTCTCGCGTAAGCGGATCGACGAATTGACCGATTGGGTCAAACTGGATTTCGGTGCCAAGGGACTGGTCTGGTTCCGGGTCGAAGAGAACGGGACGCTGTGGTCGCCGGTCGCCAAGAACTTCAGCGAATCACTGTTGACCAGAATCGGCGAGCGCCTGCAGGCCAAACCGGGCGATTTGCTGCTGTTCGTCGCCGACTCGTGGGAAGTCACTTGCAAGGCGCTGTCGGCCCTGCGCAAGCGACTGGCCGCCGAGTTGAAGCTGTACGATCCGCGGACGATGAATTTCTCGTGGGTCGTCGAGTTTCCAATGTTCGAGTGGAACAAGGACGAGCAGCGATGGGATGCGATGCATCACCCATTCACCTCGCCGCGGCGGCAGGATATCGAGCGTCTGGAGACGGAGCCTGCCAAGTGCCGGGCGGTGGCCTACGACTTGGTCATCAACGGCTCCGAAGCAGGCGGAGGCACGATCCGAATCCATGACAGCCAGTTGCAGCAGAAGGTCTTCAACCTGCTGGGGATCGACGAGCAGCGAGCTCGCGAGCGGTTCGGATTCCTGCTGGAAGCCCTGCAGTTCGGGGCCCCGCCGCACGGCGGCATTGCGCTCGGCATCGATCGTGTCGTGATGCTGTTTGGCGGTCTGGACAGCATCCGCGACTGTATCGCGTTCCCCAAGACGCAACGGGCCACGGACCTGATGACCGAGGCCCCCGGCGAAGTCGACCGCAAGCAACTGGACGAGTTGTCGATCCGACTGGCCGCGCCGGCTCCGAAATAACCGCGGGGGGGGCCAGAATGGCCTGCGGACCCTCCCGCCGGCGCAGGCATCTACGTCACCCTCCCGCTTGCGGGAGGGTCGGACGCGGTAGCGGCCGGGGAGGGTGGGAGCGACAAAGCCCGCCCGCCCCCCATTTTCCAGACCCTATTCCCAGTCCTCGTCCTCTTCCTCCTCCTCTTCTTCGTCCTCGTCGTCGTCGAAGTCCTCCCACTCGGAGTCGTCTTCTTCCTCGTCCTCCCAGTCTTCGTCTTCGTCCTCGACTTCCTCCCACTCGTCCTCGAGTTCTTCCTCCTCGGCTTCCTCTTCCAGTTCCTCCTCCTCGAGTTCTTCCTCCTCCAGTTCCTCCTCGTCGTCGTCCTCGAACTCGTCGTCGTCCTCGAACTCCTCCTCCTCGTCCTCGTCAAAGGCCGTGGCCATGCGGGGATCGACCACCTCGTCCTCGACGCGCGTGAACTCAGTCTTCTTCCCGGTCAAGCCAGAGCGTGTCAAAACAGGCATGCTACCCTCCTCCTCACTTGAAACCGAATCAACATCAACTTTGTCCAAGGATGCGCCCTTGGCGTGCTCCGGATGGTCCGTCGCGGCCGTGTCGGGACCGTCCCGCCGCAACCGCTGGACCCGTGGAAGACTCTCGAGGCTGTCCAACCCGAAAACACGCAAGAACTGCCGGGTCGTCGTGTACAGGTAAGGTCTGCCCAAGTCTTCGCTTCGTCCACCAATCCGTACCAATTCGCGATCCATCAACTGACGCAAAATCTCTCCGCAATTGACCCCGCGGATGGCTTCGATGCCGGCTCGCAGGATCGGCTGGCGGTAAGCGATGACCGCCAGGGTCTCCAGGGCCGGTGCCGACAACCGCGTCTCACGGGGCACGCCGTCCAGGCGGCGGACCCAACCGGCCAGTTTCCCCCGAGTCATCAGTTGAAACCCGCCGGCCACACGTTCCACACGGAACGCCCGCCCGCCAGCATCGCACAATTCGTTCAAACGGCGAATCAGCGTCCGAGCTTCCGTTCCGTCAGCTAGGTTAGCATATTGGCTAAGCTTTCTAGTCGTCAACGGCTCACGGGCCAAAAAAAGCACCGCTTCCAGTCGCTGCAGCCGGTGATCCCGTCCCTGCCGCGCCGGCCCGGGCTTGGCCGTCTTGGCCGGTCCGGCGCGCAACCGCCAAGCGGAACCGCCGGAGACACCGCCGCCGGGCGCGTTCAGGAGCGCCAAGTCATGCCGGTATCGGGGCGACACGCTCGCCAATTGCCGGGCTGGGGAGAGGGGACTGGCTCGCATCGTCGTAACGTCGCTACAGTTCTCGCAGCTTGCCACGCTGGAACGAATCCAGCGAAACCGGATACAATATGCGAAAGTCGGATGGGTCAACAAGTCCGAACTGAGGCAACCTGACGAAAATCGAAAAATCACGGCGGACGAGTGACGAAATGAGCGAAAGCATAAACCTTGCGGCGGCCGGCACGGGCGGCCGACGCACGGCGCACTGGCTGTGGGCGATCGTGGCCACCCTGGGGCTGAGTATGGCGGTCCTGCTCGCCACGGTGCTGTTCGGCCAACACGCGGGCGAAGAATTCTGTCCGGACACTTTCGCCCGCCGCAGCTTCTTCTACCTGCAGGTCCCGCTGCTGGGCCTCCAGGTGACACCGGTCTTCCGCGATGATACGACCAAGGCATTGGAGAACTACTTGATTGCCGGCCAGTTTGTCACGCGGAACGTGACCGGCAAGCCGCGTTGGGATCTGGTGACCGCCCTATCGGCGGGCGCGCGAGTCGTCTCCGGGGACGCCCACATCCTGTGCACGTACCTGGACATGACGGACGAGAACAACCGCCTGGTCTGGCAGCGGTGGAGCGATGAGCACCCCGAAGCCGCCAAGGTCCTCTGGCCGCGGGTCGCGCAACTGGCTCGCCGGCAGTTGTACCTGCTGCTCCCGGAGCTCTTCGAGCTGGCCAACTCGGATGCCGACCCGCAGACGCTGGGCACGAAACTCGACCGGTCCCTGGCTCGCCAGTACCAACAACTGGCCGAAATCCACGACCGGTTGGGGCACCGCGACACAGCCGCCGAACTCCGGAATTATGCGCGGCAGCATCAGGCCGGTCCGCCGTGATCTTTACGAGTCTTTTGCCAAATGGCGTCGTCCAAACCGCTTCGCCAGTTCCAGCACCGGCGCGACTGAGAACGCCAGCGTGAGGACGATGGCCCAGTCCTGCCACGTCAGAGCGAACGTTCCAAATGGACGCTGCAAGATGGGCAGATAGACGACCAACAGCAACAGGAGTAGTTCCCAGAGAATCGCGACGTTCAACCAACGGTTGGCGAACGGACGGTGCAAGACGGAGTTCCGGTCGGAGCGGAAGCTGTAGGCTTTGAAGAACTCGGTCAGCACCAGCGCAACGAACGTCATCGTCATCGCTTCATTCGTCGTGCGGCCGGAATTGTGGGCCCAGGCAAAGAGCCCCAGGTTGATCAAGGTCGACCATGCGCCGCCAGTCAGCATCAACATCACGACCGGGCGTGTGAAAATGCCCCGCCGCGGATCGCGCGGCGGACGACGCATCAAATCGGGTTCCGGCGGGTCGACCGAGAGCGCCAGGGCCGGCAAACCGTCGGTGGCCAGATTGACGTACAGGATTTGCACGGCGCTCAGTGGCAGCGGCAGGCCTGCCAGCGTCGCTCCTGCCATCAGGCCGATTTCGCCGATATTGGAGGACAGCAGGTACATCAGGTACTTCTTGACGTTTCCAAAGATTCCGCGACCTTCCTCGATCGCCGCAACAATGGATGCAAAGTTGTCGTCGGTCAGCGTCATGGCGGCCGCCTCGCGACTGACATCGGTACCCGTGATGCCCATCGCGACGCCCACGTCGGCTTTTTTCAGGGCCGGCGCGTCGTTCACGCCGTCCCCGGTCATCGCCACGATGTGGCCCCGTTTCTGCCACGCCGTGACCACTCGCAGCTTGTGCGCCGGCGAAACCCGGGCATAAACCTCGATCTTGTCGACCGTCTGATCCAGTTGCTCGTCGCTCCACGTCTCCAATTCGGGACCCGTGACCACGCGGCCGTGCTTCAACAGGCCCAACTCGCGAGCCACCGCCTCGGCCGTCAGCGGATGGTCACCCGTGATCATCACCGGCTCGATTCCGGCCAACTCACACGTCTGAATGGCTGCCTTGGCCTCGGGGCGAGGCGGATCGATCATACCCAGCAACCCGAGGAAGGTCAGCTCGCGTTCAGCGTTCTGCCGGGTTGCCTCGGCTCGTTGGGCCACCGCCAGGACGCGCAAGGCTTCGCCGGCGAAGGAGCGGGCCGTGCTCAGAATCCGCTCGCGGCCCGCCGCGTCCAGTGGCGTTTCCCCGCTGGGCGTCCATTGCCGACCGCAGGACGGCAGGACGACTTCGGGTGCCCCTTTGCAGCACGCGATGACGCCGCCGGAATCGGCGTGTAGCGTCGTCATCCGCTTCGTTTCGGACGTAAAAGGAATCTCGTCCACGCGCGGATATCGGGCGTCGAGGTCCGCCTTGTTCAGGCCGGCCTTGGCGGCCGCCACGACCAGGGCACCTTCCGTCGGGTCTCCTTGGATCTCCCACCGGGCGTCCTGTTCTGCGTGCACAAGTTGGGCGTCGGACGCCAGGGCGGCGGCCTGCAACAGCCGCTGCAATTCGGGTGACGACTCCCGGGGCTGGCCCTGACAGGAGAAGTCGCCGTGCGGATCGTAGCCGACTCCGGACACCTCCACCAACTGGTCTCCCACCAGGATTCGGCGCACGGTCATCTCGTCCTTGGTCAACGTGCCCGTCTTGTCCGAGCAGATCACGGACGTACTGCCCAGGGTTTCGACGACAGGCAAACGGCGGACCAGGGCGTGTCGGCGGACCATGCGTTGGACGCCCATCGCCAGGGAAATCGTGACGACCGCCGGCAGCGCTTCCGGAACCACGGCGACCGCCAGGGCGACACCGAAGATCAACATCTCCAACAGCGGCTGGCCGCGCCACAGCCCTAACACCACGATCACCCCGACGATCGCGAACGCTGCGTGTGCCAGCTTGCGGCCGACGCGGTCCAAGTTCTCCTGCAACGGCGTCCGCCCCGTTTGGACCGTCTGCAGCAACTGCGCAATCTTGCCAAATTCGGTCCGCATGCCGGTGGCCACGACCACGGCGCGACCGCGGCCGTAGGTCGCCGCCGTGCCGGCGAAGCCCAGGTTGCGGCGGTCGCCCAGCGGGGCGTCCCGCTGAGCCAGCGGAGCCGTCAGCTTTTCGACCGCCAGCGATTCGCCCGTGAGCACGGCTTCGTCGATCTTCAGGTTGACCGCTTCAACCAGCCGGACGTCGGCCGGCACGCGATCGCCGGCACGCAGCAGAATCACGTCGCCCGGCACCAAGTCGCGCGCGGGAACCTCGACCTCGCGGCCGTCGCGAAACACGGACGCCAACGGAGCGGCCATGCGGCGCAGCGCCTGGATCGCCCGTTCGGCCCGAAATTCCTGGGTGAACCCCAGGATGACCGCGAACAGTACGATGACGGCGATCGTAATCGCCTCGACGGCATGCCCGAGGAAAGCCGACAGCACCGTCGCCACCAGCAGAATCACAATCAAGACGTTCTTGAACTGCTCCAGCAGCAGCCACCAGGGGGAGACCCGCTCCGCTTCGGTGAGTTCGTTAGCCCCGTAGTCCGCCAGTCGCTGGGCAGCCGCGTCGCTGCTCAATCCGCCCGGCGCGGAATCGAGCTGAGAGAACACCTCCTCGACAGGAAGTACATGCCAAGTGGTTTGCCGATCGTCGGCGGATGACATAGGGTAGACCTCGGTTTGTCGTCGTCTGAGGGGCCAACTCAAAAGCCGTCAGATCTTAACGCTCGCTCCGCGCTTTGAACAGGCGACGATTGCTTCCCCAGCGATTGCCGTCCGCTCTGGGGGGCGATGGGCTCGACCCCGGGCACCTCGAGGCCCCACCTCAAGACACCACCAACCATCGGCATGTCAGCCATCCGTTTCAGGGAGTACCGGCCCCCGACGCGGCCCGACTTTGACGATTGGAGGGATTTTCCCGTCGATTTTGGCGATTGGCCTTCAGTTCACGTCCTGTTTCACCGATTTGAGGCTACAGGCGAAAGGGGCTGGGTGCCGAGTGCAGGAATGAGTGCCTGAATCGGGAGCTGGTTGCCTCGAGCCGGCGTCCGAGCGACGGGTAGGAAACCGAAGTCTCGTATGGAAAAGGATTGATGGCATGAGAGTACGGCAATTCTTCTGCGGCATGCTTGTCGCTTCGGCCTCCCTGGGCATGGTTCTTCCTCACAGCGCTTATGCAGCTTCCACCTCCGCGGCAAGGCCAGCCGTCAGCGCCGTACGTGACGTGGCACTCCAGGACGGTGGCAGCCTGACCGGACAGGTGCTGGACGCAGCGGGAACTCCCGTCGTCGGGACCGCGGTGGCCGTGCTGGACCAAGGCCACGCCGTGGCGACGACGCAAACGGGAGCGGAAGGCCGGTTTGCCGTTTCCGGGGTCAAAGCCGGGGTTTATGAAGTCGCGACCAGCAACGGAGTCACGGTGTGCCGCTTGTGGGCCCCGCGAACCGCGCCGCCGGCGGCTCAAGCCGATGCGCTGGTGGTCCACGGTGACACGGTTGTGCGCGGAGGCGGTGAGTGCGCTCCAGCGGGCCGAGGCGGCGTGATCGGCTTCCTCTCGAACCCGTGGGTCTTGGGTGGCATTGTCGCTGCGGCCATTGCGGTTCCGCTGGCTCTGGATGACGACGACGCCAGCTGAGCGGCCGTCTGCAGGTGGTGGCACCGAAAGCACCGAAATCCGTCTTGGGAAGCGGCGGTGCTTTTGGTAGTGTTCTCCCGGCGGGAGACCTTCTCTT
This sequence comes from uncultured Planctomycetaceae bacterium, assembly GCA_903927685.1. The sequence continues at coordinate 7,300 of CAIYOB010001368.1, read as the reverse complement.
CAAGGCTGGCACGTCGGCCGCGCACATGACTGTCCGCAAGCTGAATCATGTCTGGGCGCTGCTGCTAGCTGTCTGTGCCGGCTGCCATTCCATTCCGCTGGCCAAGCCAACGCCACCGGATTGGCTCACGCAAGTCGGCTGGCCCGACCGCGACGGGGAAACGGCCTGGGATCACTGGGCCGCGGCGCACTTGCAGAGCGGCGATCTGATCTTCGTGCGGGGAGATAGCCGGATCCTGTTCGGACTGGTCAATTTCTCCCAGCTGTGCACCGACGTTGCGGACAGCCGCTTTTCGCACGTCGGCTTGGTCTCGCGCGAGCCCGGCGGGGTCTTCGTTTACGATGTCGTTGTGGGCGGACCGCGCCATGTCACGTTCGGCAAGTTCGCCGCCGACCAGCGCATCTCCCTGCTCGCGGTGAAACGCTTGCGGCGCGAATACCGGGACCACGTTCCGGCGGCCATCGAGTACTGCCGAAGCGCGGCCCACACCAGCGGCAAATTTGACGCGGAATTCAAGCAGAATAATGGGCATTACTATTGCTCGGAACTGGTCGAACTGGCCTTTCGCCACGCGGGGTTGCCGCTCTCGCAGCCGGTCCGCATCGATCATCTGCCCCGCATCGACGCGCTGTCGGCAAGCACCCGGACGCTGATTGACACGTTGACCAACATCCGGATGGATCAGGAGATCTTCCTGCCCGGCAACGAGCAGATTGGCATTTGGTCCTGCCCGTATCTGGATCTGGTACTCGACGGAACCTCGACCGACTTGCGGCCGGCCGAGATCGCGGCGCTGCCGATGCCCGTCGAGTCGTCGGGAATCATGGGCTCAGATACCGCAAGAAGTTCCGCACCGGCTGGTTGGGCACGTACAGCTTGGGTTGTCCCAGTAAGCCTTGCCCCAGGTAGTACTGCGCAGGCAGCGGCACCACGGGCACCAGCGGCCGATAGGTGACCACCGGGCTGACCGGGAGCGGGCTGACCGGGGCCGGAACTGTCATCAGCGGCGGAGGGGGCGGCAGGACCAAGGTCCCTTGCGGACCGGGGGCGTACGTCACCGTCGGGTGGGCCGAGACTGCGGGAGGAGCGGCCGTCCCAGCCACTGGGCCCGCCTGTGCCTGAGCCAGCGGGGTGATGAAAAGCAATGCCAGCAGTGCCGTCAGTCTCGCCTTAACCGTCATCTCTTTGCTCCTTGCCGCCAAACGCCCCACCTGGGACTCGCCCCGCACGCACCACGGGTGCGCCGCCTCGCAGGAATTGTTGCACCGCCCCGCGGCAAGGCAAGGGGCGGGCCGCTGGCCTTGATCTGAGTGCTGCGCAAAACGCGAACAGTGTCAACTGGAGCCCAAAGCGCAAGCGAGTGGGAGGCAGCCCTCTCGCTGGCGCTTCGGGTTACAGTGTGCAACACTCCGATCACGGCCGGGTCGACAACGGGGCGGGGCCGCTATCCGCCCAGCGCCCACAGCAGGGCGGCGGCGGCGACGGCCAAGCGGTACCAACCGAACACGGCCAGCGTATGCTGGCTGAGGAAGCGGATGAAGAAGCGCACGGCCAGCCAGGCGAACACGTACGAGACGAGGAAGCCGACGGCGAACCAGGGAATGTCCGCCGCGCTGAGCGTCGCGCGACTCTTGTACAACTCGTACAGCGCGGCGGCGGCCAGCAGCGGCACTGCCGCAAAGAAGGAGTATTCAGCGGCTGTCTTGCGATCGAGGCCCAGCAGCATCCCGCCCAGGATTGTGGACGACGAGCGCGACATCCCGGGCCACAGGGCCAGGCACTGGAACAGGCCGACCGCCAGCGCGTCCTGCCATCGCAGCTGGTCCAGTCCCTCGCGCTGGCCGTGCCGGGGCCAACGTTCGGCCGCCAAGATCCACACGGCCCCGGCGGCCAGTCCCGCCGCCACGGTCAGCGGCTGAAACAGGTACGCTTTAATCGTTCCGCGAGCCAGCACGCCGACCAGTCCCGCCGGCACCGTGGTCAGCGCGAGCAGACTCAAGCCGCGCAGGCCCCGGAACCCCGTGTTGTCCCGCAGTTGCACCAAGCCAGCGAACCGGCGCGGATACGCCACCACCACCGCCAGAATGGCCCCGAGTTGGATGAAGATCTCGAACGTCTTGGCCGGGCCCGTGCCCACCAGCGAGGCAAAGCCCAGCAACTCGCTCGCCAGAATCAGGTGCCCCGTCGACGACACCGGGATGAACTCGGTCACGCCTTCGACGACGCCCAGCAGGGCGGCTACGACGAGCACGGACCGCAACACGAATCCGCCGGGGGCGGACTCCGTCGCCAGAAGAAACCCAGGGTCGGACATCGGGACCTCATTTATCTGCGTGTCGGCTGGACGCCCGCGGCGGCTTCTCCGCACCAAGCCACGCCGTTGTCTTGGATCGCAGCGCGGACGATTCGCTCGCCGGGCGGCGAGCCGCTCGGCGATTGAGCACATTGCACAAGAAATGGCCGGGAAACACAATCCCGCAACCTTGAGATCTGACCTCGAATCACGCGTGCTTCGTCCAGGCTGAGGCTGAAGAACGGAGAGGCAGCCAAGCCAATTGGCCTTGCTCCCGATGTCAGGGTCTCGACGTCGATCCGCCGCCCGCCGCCCGAGCAGTTGTCGATCAGCAGTCCCGGGTTGCGCCGCTTGAGTTCGGACCAGAAGTCGTAGAAGCCCGCGATGTGCTGCCGCGGGTGGGGTGGCTCATTCGCTGCACGCCCGCGGGATGGCATCCAAAGCAAAGCGGTCGCCAGAACCGCTGCGCTAGTCCAGTGACGATGCGCGTCTGTGGCTCCTGGGAACTACAAACTGACGGATATTCTTGCCGTGTCAAGTATGGAGCCGGTCAAGGCATGGAGTCGGCGAGTCGAAGGCGCAGTTCGAGTGGCTTCGCGACGGACCGCGGCTGGAGGGCTCGCTCTACTTTTGGGAGTGTCCGCTAGCGGGCTTCACGGGGATCTGCGAGGATCTTCGTCGGCAGGACTCCGGGTAACGGATGGGGGCCTTGTCTTCACGCTTTCCCACGGTCGGCTATTTCCGCTCGGCCTGGGATCTGGGAGATCCCGGTGGCGGAAGGAAGGACAGGAATGCCATGTGTGGAATCGTCGGTTATGTGGGGCCGCAGAACGCGGCGGAGTTTCTGCTGACGGGGCTCCGTCGGCTGGAGTACCGGGGTTATGACAGCGCCGGCATCGCGACGCTGACGGAGGACCGCCAGCTGGCGGTGACCAAGACCGTCGGCCGGATCGATGCGTTGGCCAGCGCTCTGGAGCAGCACCCCCTGGTCGGCGGTACCGGCATCGGGCACACCCGCTGGGCGACCCACGGGCCGGCGACGCAGCGGAACGCCCATCCACATCTGGGCGGAGAGCGGGTCCTGGCGCTGGTCCACAACGGCGTGATCGAGAACTATCAGGCGTTGAAGGACGAGCTCCAACGGGCCGGCTATCAGTTCCAGTCGGACACGGACAGCGAGGTCGTGGCGCACCTGATCGATTCGTGCCTGAGTCAGGCGGCGGGGACGGGCGAGGACGAGCAAGACGTTCCGGAACGGCTCGCCGACGCCGTCAAGGCGGCGCTGGCGCGGGTCAAGGGGACCTATGGGTTGGCGATCATGTTCCGCGAGCACCCGGGCGTGATCATCGCCGCGCGGCTGGGCAGCCCGTTGGTGATCGGCATCGGCCAGGGCGAGCACTTCGTCGCCAGCGACGCCTCGCCCCTGATCGGCGTGACGGACAAGATCATCTACCTGGCGGACCAGCAGCTGGCTGTCATCACGGCGGACCGGCTGCGGGTGAGCCACCGCGACGAGGGACGGGTTCGCCCGCGCGTGCACCAGCTGGAGGCCGCGGCAGCGGATCTCGGGCGGGGCGGATTTCCGCACTACATGCTCAAGGAGATCTTCGAGCAGCCCGAGTCGCTGGCCAATGCGATGCGCGGCCGCCTGAACCCGGACGACGCAACAGCCGTGTTCGGCGGCTTGAACTTGTCGCCTCAGGACCTGCGCCGCGTCGACCGGATCCTGCTGACCGCCTGTGGCACCAGTTGGCATGCGGCGTTGGTCGGCGAGTACTTGATCGAGGATATGGCGCGGCTGCCGGTCGAAGTCGAGTACGCCAGCGAACTGCGGTATCGCAATCCGCCGCTGGATCAAGGCACGCTGGTATTCGCCATCACGCAGAGTGGCGAGACGGCGGATACGCTGGCGGCGATGCGGGAGATGAAACGCAAGGGGCACCCGTCGCTGGCCATCTGCAACGTCGTGGGCAGCTCGATCGCCCAGGAGGCGGACGGCGGGATCTACCTGCACGCCGGAGCCGAAATCGGCGTGGCGTCGACCAAAGCCTACACCTCGCAATGCCTGGTGCTGGCCCTGTTGGGCCTGTATTTCGGCCGCATGCGTCACCTCAGCTATCCGGCCGGCGAGAAGTACATCGAGGGCTTCCGCCGGTTGCCGGAGCTGGTGCGGCAGACGCTGGAAGTCAACGACGAAGTCCGCCGCATCGCCGCGGCGTACTGCCACTGCCAGAACTTTCTGTACCTGGGCCGGCAGCACAACTTTCCGACGGCGCTGGAAGGCGCCTTGAAACTCAAGGAAATCAGCTACGTGCACGCCGAGGGCTACCCGGCTGCGGAAATGAAACACGGCCCGATCGCGCTGGTCGACAAGCAGACCCCGAGCGTCGTCATCATGCCGCCGGGGGTGATCTATGACAAGGTCATGGCCAACGTCGAGGAGGTCAAGGCCCGCGGCGGCCCCGTGATCGCGATCACGGCCCGGGGCGACGAACGGATCGCGCGCATTGCCGACGAAGTGATCTACACGCCGCCGACCGACGAGTACCTGCAGCCCTTCACGACCATTGTCCCGCTGCAACTGCTAGCGTACCACATCGCCGTGCTGCGCGGCTGCGACGTGGACAAGCCGCGGAACCTGGCCAAGAGCGTGACGGTCGAGTGAGCACCTTTTTCCCATCACGCTGCTGGGCAGTTGGGTGACTGTTCATCCGCAGGAAGAAAAGGTCGTCCTGATCTGGGGACAATTAGGACGGTCCTGGCCCGCCCCGGCCTGACGTTCGTCAACCTGTTCGGCCGCAAAATGATCACGATCACGACTAAGCAGCAGGCCCTGGAAATTCACCGGACCACGGTGGCGGACGCCAACGCCAACCCGATCATCATCGCCGGGATCTGCACGTTCCGCGTCATCGATTCCGTGCTTCCATGTCGTTGCCATGTCTGCCGTCTCCTCTGCTTGTGCAACCCGCCCGCCAATCGCCGACCGGCACGCGCCGGTTCCGAATCCGGTTCGCCCAGCTGCAGCACTCGTTCACACCAGTGAATACTGACCAACGGCACAGACCTTACAGAATTTTGTTCCCCGGAGTCCCGGGGCGAGAGTGTGTGATCTGGCGAACGCTGCTCTCGCCCGCTCTCGCTCGCCTTGTCTCGGCAGTCTTCTCCAGATAAACTGACCCCGTTCGGCAGATGCCTGGTTCGTCCACTCCGGTGTTCGAAGCCACGGAGACCGTCATGCAGGATTCGCCCACAACTCGTCCCAGTCTGCTGCTGCGACTGCGCGACACGCAGGACGCCTTGGCGTGGTGCGACTTTGTGCAGATCTATTCGCCGCTGATTCATCGCTTCGGGCTGCGGCACGGCTTGCAGGACGCGGACGCGGCGGATGTGACCCAGGAGGTGCTGCGCTGCGTCGCCGAGGCCATCGGGCACTGGGAGTACGATCCGCGGGCCGGCAAGTTTCGCAGTTGGCTGTTCACGATCACCCGCAACCAGCTGCTGAACAGCTTGCAGCGCCGCCGCCGCCAGCCGCGGGCGACCGGCGATACGGCCATGCAGGGAGTGCTGGACAATCTGCCGGCGTCGGCGGACGAGGCGGAGTCGTTCTGGGACGAGGAATACGAACGGCAGCTGTTCCGCTGGGCCGCCGAGCAGGTGCGGATGCAGTTCAGCGATTTGCACTGGCAGGCTTTCTGGCGCACGGCGGTGGAAGAGGAAAACGCGGCTCAAGTCGCGGCGGCCCTGCAGTTGTCCGTGGGCGCGGTGTACGTCGCCAAGAGCCGTGTGTTGGCCCTGCTGCGGGAGAAGATCCAGGAGTTGGGCGAACGATGACCGCAGTCGGCCCGTGTCCCCCACTGGAACGCTGGCAAATCCTGCTGGCCGCCCCGCCCGGCGCGCCGCCGGACGCGGCGCTGCTGCAACACCTGGATGGCTGCCCGGCCTGCCAGACGCGGTTGCAGGAACTGGCGGCCGGAGCGGAGTTCCAGGGGCAAGTCGCGGCGCGGCTGCGCGAAACCGACACCGTTGCGCCCAGGCCGGGGAGTTCGTCCCACGTCCCGCCGGCTGCCGAGCCGCCCGCCCCGGCTGCCGCAACTCCGCGAGCGATGCCGCCGACCTGCAGCGCCGACCGGCCGAGGCAGGACACGGTCGTCCGCGAACGGCTGGGGCGTTACGAGATCCTGGGCGAACTCGGGCGCGGCGGGATGGGCGTCGTGTACCTGGCCCGCGACTCGGTGTTGGGCCGCGCGGTGGCGATCAAGCTGCCGAAAGGCGCGTGGGCGCACGATCCGGTGGCGCTGGCCCGGTTCCTCCGCGAGGCCCGCGCCGCGGCGGCGGTCAACAGCCGATTCGTGGTTGCGATCCACGCCGTGGAGGGCGGCGACGACGGGCCGTTCCTGGTGATGGAGTACGTCCGCGGCACATCGCTGCAGCAGCGGCTGAATCGGGAGGGCCCTCTGCCTACGGCCGAGATCGTCCGGATCGGCCTGGCCATCGCCTCGGGGCTGGCGGCCGCGCACGAACGCGGCGTGCTGCACCGGGATATTAAACCGGGCAACGTCCTGCTGGCCGAAGACGGCGAAGTGAAGATCGCCGACTTCGGCCTGGCCCGCGCCGTCGGCGACGAGGGGTTGACGTCCGTCGAGATCCTGGCAGGCACGCCGGAGTACCTGGCGCCCGAACAAATCGCCGCCGAACGCGTCGACCAACGGGCCGATCTATTCAGCTTGGGGAGCGTGCTGTATGCCATGTGCACCGGCGTGGCGCCCTTCGCCGGCCCCACCGCCCGGTCCGCCGTTCACCGCGTCGCCGAGGTGGAGCCGCGTCCGATCCGGGAGTTGAATCCGGAGATTCCGGACTGGCTCGAGCGGCTCGTGCAGCGGTTGCACGCCAAGGCCCCGGCCCAGCGGATTCAGTCGGCACGGGACGTCGTGCGGTGGTAGCAGCAGGGCGGGCCTCCGCAGGACGCGCCCGCGATCCCAGCAGCCGCTGCGCCCAACCCATCAG
>CAIYOB010001367.1 GCA_903927685.1 uncultured Planctomycetaceae bacterium | reverse complement strand
TCGAGGAATCGGCGGCGAAGGCCGGATCCGCCACTGCGGCCTGCCGGTCCCCGATGTCCCCGATGTCCCCGGCAGTCCAGCCGGTCAGCCCTGCGGCGAAATCGCCGTTGACCAGCGGGCGAGCCGGCAACAGATCGTCGTCCTGCCACAGCACGGTGACCCGATCGCTGCCGCTGGCTGCGAGGTCCAGGTCGCCGTCTTCGTCCCAGTCGCCCGCCGCCAGGCCGCGAATCGTCCCCAAGCCGCCGACCGTCGCCTCGGGCCGCGCCAAGAACCGGCCGCCTGCCAGCCCCTCGAAGAACGTCACCGTGCCGTCGCGATGCCCGACGGCCAGATCGGGCAGCGGCGAGCCGAGGAACGGTCCCACGACCACGGCGACCGGCTGCTGGCCGCCGCTGGCGTACCGCACCGGCGCGTGCAGCGGCCCGCTGCCGTCGCGGTTGCCGCCGAAGAACACGAGGACTTCGCTGGTCCCCGGCAGAACCGCCACCACATCCGGCTCGAAATCGCCGTCCAGCAGCGTGACCGACAGGTGGACGGAACCGTCGAGAGCGGAGCGTCCCGAGCCGAGAGCCGAAGCGGAGGCGGGGCCGCCGGAACGCCAGGTTTGGAGCGGGGTGAACCGACCGGCGCCGTTGCCGCGGGCGACGGTGAGGCCCGTGTCGTGCTGAATGACGGCATCCAGCAGCAGATCATCATCGATCAGGCCCAGCGCCAGGCCGTGGACGCTGTTCAACTCCAGTTCCAGGTCGCTGACCACCAGCTGGTTCCAACCGCCACTGCCGCCGTGCAAGGCGACGGTCAGGCGTCCGTCGGCGTCCAGTGCGACCAGATCAGGCCACTCATCACCATCGACGGGCTCGATCGCCAGCGCCATGGGCGTGCTGCCGATCGGCAGGGGTTCGTCGGGCGGCGAGGCCAAGGCGAGCAACCGGCGATCTTCGAGCGGTTCGGCGGCGATGGTCCGAGGCTTCCACGTCCGGCGGCGTTTCGCCCGGCCGCTGGGCCACCATCGCCAGGTTCGCCGTCGCCTCGAAACGCCGGACACGCCGCACCTCGTCTTTCCCGCCGCAGAAGAACTTCTGCACCTGGATAGCCGACGCAACGGGCCACGTCAATCAGGGGCTTGTCGAATCGCAATGACTGGGTCGTCTGGCGGCCAGCCGCAGGCGGGTGAAATCCTCGTTTGTCTTCTGCTTCATTTATAACCCCCCCCCATTTATAACCCGCCGTGATCGCCCGCAAACCCGCGATCGCAGTTGAATTGCGGGTTATAAATGGGGGGTTATAAATGGGGCGACGAGACACTGAGTTCCTCGTTGGTCCTTCTTACCCTCGCCGCACGCGGACGACGCAGGAACGCGAGAACTCGGGCAGCGGGCACGCCGAACTGGAAGGCGTCACGGAATGCCACTGATCTTGCCGGCTTCACACGAACTTGGTCACCCCGGGAACGGCGATCTTGACTTCCGGCGCGGGGCCCCAGTCGAAGCTGGGCGGGGTGAGGTTCTCTTGGGAGTTCAGGGCTTGTTCCCAGCTGATCTCCTGGCCGGTGTAAGTCGCCATGCGGCCCATGATCGCCAGCAGCGTGCTGTGGGCCATGTAGCGGCCGTTGTTCAATGGCCGGCCGGTGCGGATCGAGGCGAACAACTCGTCGTGCTCCGTCTGGTAGATGTCGTTGTCCTCGCCCTTGTAGATCCACTGCTCGGCTGGCGTGCTGACCGTCAGCCCGTTGCGGCGTTCCTGGAACGAGGCGACGCCCTGTGTGCCCACCACCTGGGCGCTCATGTCGTTGCGGCAGCCGTTCATCTGGCGGCAGTTGCTGATCAGGCGGGCCCCGTCTTCGTATTCGTATACGACCGAGTGGTGATCGTAGATATTGCCGTACTCGGGGCCGGTGCGCTGCTGCCGGCCGCCCAAGCCCATCGCCTTGGCCGGGTACCGGTCGCCCAACGCCCATGCGCAGACGTCCAGGAAGTGCACGTGCTGTTCGACGTTGAAGTCGCCGCACAGCCACGTGTAGTAGTACCAGTTCCGCATCTGGTTGTGCATGTCGGTCCAGTCCGGCTGACGGGCCTTCAGCCAGATCCCGCCGCGGTAGTCGTTGGCGTACAACGTGGTCACTTTGCCGATCTGCCCGTCCTGGATCCGGCGCACGACTTCCTGGAAGCCGTACGAGTAGCGCAGGCACAGCCCGGACACGATCGACAGGTTCTTCTTTTCCGCCTGTTCGCAAGTGGCCAGCACGGCCCGCACGCCGGGCGCGTCCACCGCGACGGGCTTTTCGGCAAACACGTGCACGCCGGCGTCGACGGCCGCCTGCAAGTGCGCCGGCCGGAAATGGGGCGGTGTGGCCAGCAGGATCACATCCACGCCGCTGGCGAGCAACTGCTGGTAGCCGTCCACGCCGGTGAACCGCCGCTCGGGCGGCACATCGATCTTGGCCGCGATCTCTGCCTGCTTCGCCAGTCCGGCCAGGCTTTGCTCCAGGCGGTCGGCGAACATGTCGGCCATGGCGGTCAGCTTGACGTTCTTGTCGGCCCGCAGGGCTTGCGAAGCGGCTCCGGTTCCGCGGCCGCCGCAGCCGACAAGGCCGACGCGCAGCAGGTCGCTGCCGGCGGCATGGGCGGTGCGAGCCGACGAGGCGGCGAGCGCCGAGAGGCCCAAGGCCGCGGTCGCCGCGGTGCGGTTCAGGAACTGGCGGCGGGAAGGCAAGTGGGACGCGTTGTCGGGACGGGGCATGGTCGGGACTCCTGTTATTCGGCCAACGGTTGCAATTGCCAATTCCGATACTCGATCTCGCTGCCTTCGTTTTGCAGCAGGATCTTTCCGTGCGATGGCGAGACCTCCAAGGCTTCGTTGACGGTCACGCCGTTGATCTTCACCGTGACGCGGTCGCCTCGGCACAGCACCTCGACGCGGGTCCACTCGCCGCGCGGGCTGGCGACGTCGTGTTGGCCGCGGGTGTCCAGCTTCTCTGCGAAGAACGGTTCATGCCGTGACCACCAGAACTGTTTGCCGGCATAGCGGACTTTTTCGCCGCCCGCCTGCCAGCGCGTCTTGCCGTCCTCAGCCTTGCGCACCTCCGACGCCATGTCGACCAGGATTGGTTGGCCGTCGTCGGTCTGGCCGCGGATCACAATCAGATCGCCTTCGCAGCCCTGGGCCAGCTGGATTTCCAGCGCGGCCATCCAGACGCCGCTGGAGTGCCCTCCGTCAGCGCCCGTGCCGTGGACCAGCACGCCCGCGTTGCGGACATAGCCGGAACCGTCGTCGCGCTGGCCCCACTTGTATTCGACGCTCAGGTGATAGTCCCGGTATTCCTGTTCGGTGGCGATGTAGCCGCGTCCCTCGCCGGACACGTGGAGCACGCCGTCTTTGACGCGGAAGACCGCGTCGGGCTCGTGGCGGACGCCGCGGCCTTTCAGAAAGGTGTACAGTCCGGAAAAGTCCCGGCCGTTAAACAGCTGGATGGGAGCGTTGCCGGGCGAAAGCGGTTGGGGCGGGTCCGCGTGGAGTCCGGAGGCCGGAAGGCAGAGCAGGCACGCGAGCATCAAGCGTTTTTCGAAGCGCATAGCGAGCCTCGGCGGTGAATCGGTCGGCGTTTCAAGCCTTTTCCAGGTGCTCATCTTAAGACTGTCCGGCGGCCGGGGCAAGAAAAGTCGACGAAGAATCTTGCTCCGATTGCGGCGGCCAGACACCGCAGGCGATAATTCAGGCGCCGCCGCTGGCCTGGATCATGAATGGACAGGGGATTTCGCAGCCACGAGTTCCATCGTAACCCAAAGCGTCAGCGAGGATCACACATGTCTTGGTCCTCGCTTAGAACCGGCGAATCAACGAGTGTCGCATCCAATGTAGTCGTCACGCTCCGCCGTGACGACATGACATCACGCGGAGCGTGATGACTACATTGAAAAGCCGACAGTTATTCCTTTCGCGGTCCTTACGCTTCGGGTTACGATGGGGCCGGTGAATAATCCGGGCGGGGGTTTGCCCGCTGCGTAACGTCACTTGGTTCCTGGAGAATCGCCATGTCGTTTATCCGGCTGTCTTCGCCGTCCTCGTGCTCACGTCGTACCTTCCTGCAGGCCGGCGCCGCGGCTTTGTCCGCAACCGTCGGCGGCTCCTTGCGTGCCGCCGACCCGACTCCGGAGCAGCGCGGCCGGCCCACGGAGTTTCAGATCGCCTGCATGACGCTGCCCTACAGCCCATTCCCGCTAGACCGGGCCCTGAGCGGGATCCGCTCGGCCGGCTATCGCTATGTCGCTTGGGGCACGCAGCACGTTGAAACGGACGGGCGGAACGTGCCCGTGCTGGCCGAGGACGCGCCGCCCGAGCGGGCCGCGGAACTGGGCCGCCGCTGCCGCGATATGGGGCTGGAGCCGCTGCTGATGTTCTCGCTGATCTACCCCGAGGCTCCGCGCGCGTTGGAAGTGCTGACGCAACGCATCCGGCAAGCGGCGGCGGCCGGCGTCCCCCAGGTCCTGACCTTTGGCCACACCGAAGGCGGCAACGCGCCAGTCTGGATCGAGCGGTTCAAGAAGCTCGGCCCGATCGCTCAGGATCACGGCGTGCTGCTGGTCGTCAAACAGCACGGCGGCTCGACCGGCACCGGCGAAGCGTGCGCGAAGATTGTCCGCGAAGTCGCTCACCCGAACATCCAGGTGAACTACGACGGCGGCAATGTGATGGACTATCTGAACGTCGACCCGATCCCCGACATTCTCCAATGCGCCGACGAGGTCCGCAGCTTTTGCATCAAGGACCATCGCAACTGGCCCCGGGACGAGGACTGTGGACCCGGGCTGGGCGAGATCGATCACTACCGGCTGCTGCATCCCGTGGCCTTTCGCGGCCTGAAGCTGCCCCTGTGCTGCGAGAACATCTTCGCCCCGCTGGTCCCCCGGCCGGCGACGCCGGAGGGCGTCGACGAGTTGGCGGCACGAGCTCGGCGGTTCTTGGAACTCGTCGTCGCCGGGCTGCAGGCGTAGCGCGTTGTCGAGGCTTGCGAATTGGGGCTGGGTGGCTGGGGCAGGGTGGCTGGGGTCGAGCCGCGAGGAACGAGCGGCGAGCCCCCAGACTTTGCTTGGCCGCTGGGGGCTCGCTGCGCTCGAGCCCAGGCACCCCGACATTCAGTCCTAACGGCACGCTAGCGCCAGGTCAGCACGCGCGCTGCGTTTTCGGCCGATCCGCCGGTCGCACAGCGGCGGGCCTTGATGCGCACGTACGGAGCCACGTAACAAGCGCGGTGCCCCAAGCTGCCCAGCTCGGCCGTCGGATCCGCGTGGCGAGGCTCCTCGAGGTCTTCGACCACGAATCCGGCTCGGCACAGGCCGCCGATCAGGTCCTCCCAGCGGTGCAGGTACTCCAGCGCCCCGGCTTCGCGAAGCAGCCCGGCAGCGGCTCGGGGCAACGGGCTTCGCTGGTAGTAGGGCACCAGCAGCTCGTAGCCGCGCGGTCCGGGTTTGGCCCCGGCCTGCAAGTTGGTCGGCGTCTTGTGCTGGCTGATGTACACCCCGCCGCCGGCCAGCACCCGGGCGACCTCGGCGTAGACCTTGGCCAGGTCGGGCACATAGCACGTGCTGACCGGCTGGACGACGAACTCGAACTGTCCGTCGGCGAACATCGGCAGGTCGTCCATCGAAGCCTGTACCGTCTGGACGCTGACGCCGCGGGCCTGGGCCACGTCGCGGTCGATCCGCAGCATCTCGGGACTGATGTCCACGACGGTCACCTGGGCGCCGGCCAGGGCGTACAGCACGCCGTGCCGGCCTCCGCCGGCTGCCAGGCACAGCACGCGGCGGCCGCGGACGTTGCCGCCCAGCCAATGCAAAGCGGCCCGCCGCCGCACCGGATCGAACAATTCGTCGTCCGTCAGCGGCTCGGTGAACGCCTGGCCCCGGCGAGCCCGCTCGTCCCAGACGCGCTGGTTGTGGAGCTGGGCCTGGATTTCCTCGTCGGACATGTCACGTTCCGAAGCTGACCCCGACCTTGCCGGCGACCTCCAGCAAGTACTTTCGCGATTGGTCGTACTGTTCGGCACCGCTCATGTGCTCGACCATCAGTGGCGGCGAATGCGGCAGTGCGGCCAGCCGCTTGAGGTACGTGGCGTAATCCAGCGTCCCCGTACCCAACACCACTTCGCGGAAGTGGACCTGCATTTCGACATCCCACGTCACGTCCTTGGCGTGACAGCTGACGATCCACGGGCCCAGCTTGTCGAAGCATTCGTTCAGCAGCTCGCGGTTGCCGTAGTAGCGGGCCGGCGAGTTGATGATGTTGCAGGGGTCCAGGTGGACGCCGAAGCCGTCCCGATCGACGGCCTTGATCATCGCGGCGTACGAGTCGGCACTGTCCGGCAGCGCCCAGCCCATCATCTCGTAGGCCAGCTTGGCCCGCTTGGGTTTCACTGCGTCGATGATCTTGCGCGCGTTCTCGACGACCGCGTCGAAGAACCGCGGCGAGAGGTTGTCCGGATGCGGGCCGTACCAGATGTCCGGATTGAACGACCCGGCGATATCCACACAGCAGCGAGCGCCGATTTCGTCCGCCAGGGCCAGGCCTTCGGTCACCAGTTGCAGGTTCTTCGCCCGCTTGGCCTCGTCCGGTTCCAACAAGTTGCACCAGCGGCCGACTTCGGCGATCACCACGTCGTGCTTGGCAAACGCCTGTTCGATCTCGCGGATCCGCGCTTTGTCGTCGAGGCCGACGCCCGGACAGTAGGCGGCGCGATAGCCCGCCTGGCGATGGGCCAGTGCCAGGCCCTCGGGATCTTGGGGCGCATTGAAGACGGGCGCTCCCAGGCGGATCGACGCGGGAACAGCCGATTCGCTCGCTCGCGCAGCAGACCGGGCTCCCGCCCAGCCGGCGACCGCCGCCCCGGCGGCTGCCTGCAGAAAACCTCGACGCGTGGTGTTGTTCATCGTTAACCCTTCGCTACTTGATAGTACTCGCGGTACCAAGCCACAAACCGGGCGATCCCTTCCTCGATGGACGTCGCCGGCTGGAAGCCGACGTCCCGCATCAAGTCGTCCACGTCGGCGTACGTTGCCGGCACGTCGCCCGCCTGGATCGGCAGCAGGCGTTTCTCGGCCTTTCGCCCCAGGCACTTTTCCAGCACTTCGATAAAGTACAGCAACTCGACGGGCTGGTGGTTGCCGATGTTGTAGATCTTGTACGGCGCCAAGCTGGTGCCGGGATCCGGTGTGTCGCCCGACCAGGCGGGGTTCGGCGTGGCGACGCGGTCCGCGACGCGAATCACGCCTTGGGCGATATCGTCGATGTAGGTAAAGTCCCGCTGCATGCGGCCCTGGTTGTAGACGTCGATCGGCTGGCCGGCGAGCATGGCTTGGGTGAACTTGAACAAAGCCATGTCGGGCCGGCCCCAGGGACCGTACACGGTGAAGAACCGCAAGCCGGTCGTCGGCAGGCGGAACAGGTGGCTGTACGTATGCGCCATCAGCTCGTTGGCTTTCTTGGTCGCCGCATACAGGCTGACCGGATGGTCGACGTTGTCGTGGACGGAGAACGGCATGCGCGTGTTGGCTCCGTACACGGAGCTGGACGAAGCGTAGGCCAGATGCCGCACGCCGTGGTGGCGGCAGCCCTCGAGAATATTCGTGAAGCCGACCAGGTTGCTGTCGATGTAGGCCTGCGGATTCTCCAGCGAATAACGCACACCCGCTTGAGCCGCCAGGTGGATCACGACCTCCGGCCGGTCGTTGACGAAGACCTGCTGCAGCGCCTCGCGGTCCGCCAGATCCGCCTTGACGAAGCGGAACTGGGGCTGGTTTTGCAGTTGGGCCAGCCGCGCGTACTTCAGCCGCACGTCGTAGTAGTCGTTCACGTTGTCCAGGCCCACGACTTCGTCGCCGCGCCCCAATAGCCGCTGGCTGACATGAAAGCCGATGAACCCCGCCGCTCCGGTCACCAAGAACTTCGTCATTGCTGCCAGTCTCCCGTGTGCTGTTTTTCCCGCCCGTGCTCCGTCCAAGCTAAGGGTTGGGGCGCCCGGGGTCAAGTGTAGCGAGCGGCCCGAGGCAAGAACTGGGGGCGCGCCGCTCGTACCTCGCGGCTCGACCCCAGGCACCCGATCCCAGGTCTTCGCAACGGAACCCACCATGCGTTAGGCATGGCACTAGAAGATCCCCAACGCAACCAGGCTGTAGCGGACGACCAGGCCGGCCGCCACGACGCTGACCATGCTCATCAGCTTGATCAGGATATTCAAGCTGGGTCCGCTGGTGTCCTTGAACGGGTCGCCGACCGTGTCGCCCACGACGGCCGCCTTGTGGGCCGGCGTACCTTTGCCTCCGTGCGCGCCGCCTTCGATGTACTTCTTGGCATTGTCCCAGGCACCGCCCGCGTTCGCCATGAAGACGGCCACGCAGAAGCCCGTCGTCAGCGTGCCGACCAACAGCCCGAGCACCCCGGCCACGCCGAGCACCAGGCCCGTGAAGACCGGCAACGCCAGGGCGATGACGGATGGCAAGACCATTTCCCGCTGGGCGGCTTGCGTGCTGATGGCCACCGGGCGAGCGTAATCGGGCTGATCCGTGCCTTGCATGATGCCCGGCTTCTCCTGGAACTGCCGCCGCACTTCCTCGACCATTCCCTTGGCGGCGCGGCCCACGGCCTGCATCGTCAGGGCGCAGAATACAAAGGTCGCCATGGCGCCCAGCAGCACGCCCACCAGGACCTTGGGATTCATCACCGAGCCGTCGTAGTAGGCGGCAAAGTCGGGCAAAGTCGCTTCATGGATTCGGACCAGCGGAGTCCCTGTGGCGGCAAACTTGACCACGCCGCTGGCCTTGTCAACGGCCAGCATGTCCGCAGGAATTGCACCCGGTTTCTGCCCGGTAAAGGCGATCGCGGACCATGGGGCGTCAACCAATGGGTCCCGCGTCTGGGTGGGCAAGGCGAGGAACGTTTCGGCATGGCCGCTCGTCTTGTGAATCACGAACCCGCCCGAAGCCTTGTAGAACCCGTCCGGTTCGTTCGCCAAGGCGCCGCCCGCGGCCACCGCCGACGTTCCCCAGCGTTCAAAGCCGACGCGGACTTCTTCGACATAGGCGGCCAGCAGGGCCAGGGCGGTCAAGGCCGCCGAGCCGATGGCAAACCCCTTGCCCGTGGCGGCGGTGGTGTTGCCCAAGCTGTCCAGGGCGTCCGTCCGTTGTCGGACATACGGTTCGAGGTGCGACATTTCGGCGTTGCCGCCGGCGTTGTCGGCGATCGGGCCGTAAGCGTCCGTCGCCAGCGTGATGCCCAGCGTGCTGAGCATGCCTACGGCGGCGATGCCGACGCCGTACAGCCCCAGCGCAAAGTAGTTCAGGTCGGCGAAGTTCCAGCCGGAAGCGAATCCGAACGCGGCGAGCATGCCGACGCAGACGACCAGCACGGGGAACCACACACTGAGCATGCCGCCCGCCATCCCGCCGATGATGACCGTCGCCGGGCCCGTCAGCGCCTGGTCGGCCAGGTCCTTCGTCGGCGCGTATTCGGCGCTCGTCGAGTATTCCGTCCACTTGCCGATCAGCCAGCCGGCCAAGAGCCCCACGATGACACTGAAGGCCACACCGGGAATCAGGCCGCCTACCAGCGTCCCGGCGGTCCGGGGCATCAGCCACCAGGCGAGGATGGTCGACGCGATGGCGATCAGGAACGTCGAAGCGTTGATCCCGCGCGCCAGGGCCTTGAGCAGTGTCTTCTGCGTGGCGGTTTCCTCGGTCCGCACCAGGTAGATGCCCACGATCGACAGGAAGATGCCGACCCCGGAAATGGCCAGGGGCAGCAGCATGGCCAGCAATTGGGCCTCAGTCGCCGCCATGCCCGCCGGCACCAACGTCGCCCCGGAATAAGCGGCCACGCCGAGCGCGGCGGTAGCCAGAATCGAACCGCAGTACGATTCATACAGATCGGCGCCCATCCCCGCCACATCGCCGACGTTGTCGCCGACGTTGTCGGCAATCGTCGCCGGATTGCGGGGGTCGTCCTCGGGAATTCCCTGCTCGACCTTGCCGACCAGGTCCGCCCCGACGTCGGCCGCCTTGGTGAAGATCCCGCCGCCGACGCGGGCGAACAGCGCCTGGCTGCTGGCACCCATCCCGAAGCACAGCATCGTCACCGTGATATCCACCAGGCTCAACTGCTGCCCCGGTCCGACGAACAGGGGCACCATCCAATACAGCGCGGCGAACCACAAGCAGATGTCCAGCAAGCCCAGTCCGACGACGGTCAGTCCCATCACGGCGCCGGAGCGAAACGCGACCTGCAAGCCGGCGTTCAGGGACTTCTGAGCGCCGGCGGCCGTGCGGCTGCTGGCCCAGGTCGCCGTCTTCATCCCGATCCAACCGGCCAGGCCGGAGAAGAAACCACCGGTCAAGAAGGCAAACGGAACCCACCGGCTCTGGGCATGCAGCACGAAGGCCGCAAAGGCCAACAGGACGAAGATCACCAGGAAGAAGACCGCGACGATCTTGTACTGCTGCCAGAGATAGGCATTCGCGCCCACACGGACATAGCCCGCGATCTCCTTCATCCGCTCGTTGCCTTCCTCGGCGGCCATCATCGAGCCGTAGAAGCGGTGCGCCTGGACCAGCGCGGCGACAGCGCCCAGCAGCGAGATCAGCCAGACCAGCAGCACGGTGCCGCCTTCGCCGCCGCCCGCCGAGAGCCCAGCCGCGGCGCCTCCCTGAGCCCAGACGCGAGCATTACCGCCCGCGAACAGAGCCGCACCCACGAGGAATCCCCAGAACCGTCCGCTTCGTGACCCCGCGCATTTCGTTTTCATCGGTCTGTGCCTTCGAGCGGGAGGAACGTGGCCGCAGTGCACCTTGTCGGCGGAGCGCGTGGAACGACCGGGAGAGGACGAGGCCGGAGAACGGCCCTCGAGAGCCTTCGAGATAGGAGAGAACGTCGCCCCTCGGCATGAACGCGAACCCCTTTCCGAGAAAGGACTTGCTCTTCAGGCCGCCCTGTCGGGAAGAATGGCCTGACCCGCGGTTCGCCGACATTTACCCCACTCCAGCAGTGTACCGTTTCCCTGCCAAACCTGCAACCGCCCGGCACTGCAACGGTGCTGCAACGGCCCGGCACTCGCGGGCTCGATTTCGCTTGATCCAGGGGAAACCCTTTCGCATCGACGGCAAAAACTGCTATCTTAGGGCGACACGAGTCTGGAAGGCGCCGTCTGGGGAAGTTGTCGCAGGCACAGCCACCGTTCCATTTCCGAACTTGAACCGCTTGGAAGGGTCACATGAGCGAAAGCAAGCCGCCGTATTGGGTTGGTTTTGACCTGGGTGGTACGAAGATGCTGGCCAAAGTGTACGACGCCAGCTTCCGGGAACTCGGCCAGGAACGCAAGCGAACCAAGGAGCATGGCGGGGCCGAGGCGGGGCTCGAGAGGATTCTCAAGACGATCCGCAAGGCGGTGGAAGGCGCGGGGATCGACCGCGACCAGTTGGGCGGGATCGGGGTCGGCTTTCCCGGCCCGGTCGACATGGAGAGCGGCAAGCTGTTGGAAGCCGTGAACCTGGGCTGGGAGGACATGCCGCTGCGCGAGGCGCTGGAAAAGGAATTCCGCTGTCCCGCCTTTATCGCCAACGACGTGGACGTGGGGGTCTATGGCGAATACCGGTTCGGAGCCGCCAAGTCGGCCCGCTGTGCGGTCGGCGTGTTCCCGGGCACGGGCATCGGCGGCGGCTGTGTCTACGAGGGCAAGATCTTCCGCGGCAAGTACTGTTCCGTGATGGAGATCGGCCATGTCCAGGTGAATCCGCACGGCAAGCTGTGCGGGTGCGGCCGCTACGGTTGTCTGGAGACCGAGGCCAGCCGCCTGGCGATCGCCGCCGAGGTCGCCAAGGCCGCTTATCGCGGCGAAGCGCCACACTTGAAGCAGACGATCGGCGCGGACCTGCAAGAGATCCGCAGCGCCGTGCTGGCTCAGGCGATCAAGGAGGGCGATGCGGTCGTCGAGCAGATCATCCGCCGGGCGGCCGAAAAGATCGGCGTCGCCGTCGGTAATCTGGTGACGATCATGTGCCCCGACGTCATCGTGCTGGGCGGGGGCCTGGTCGAGGCTTTGCCCAATCTGTTTCTGGAACCGGTCAAGACCGTGGCTCGGGACACCTGCATGCCGCCGCTCAAGGACTTTTTCAAGGTCGTCGTGGCCAAGCTGGCTGATGACGCCTCGGTGATGGGGGCCGCCGCGTGGGCCGAGGAATGCGTGCAGAATGCCAAGGCGGACAAGAAGAAATGAAGACCCTGCTCATCCTCCGCCACGCGAAATCGAGTTGGGACGAGCCCGGACTGACGGACCACGAGCGGCCGCTGAACGACCGGGGCAAGAAGGACGCCAAGCGAGTCGGTCAGCTGCTGGTCGAAACGGACCTCGTCCCGGACCGGATCGTCAGCTCGACGGCCCTCCGTGCGCGCAAGACCGCGGACAAAGTCGCCCAAGCCTGCGGGTATGCGGGCCAGATCGAAACCACGCCGCGGTTGTATCTCGCCGCGCCGTGGCAGATCATCGAGCTGGTCCGCGAGACCGCTGACGACTGTCTGCGGCTGATGATCGTCGGCCACAATCCGGGGTTGGAGGACCTGGTCAGGCAGCTGACGTGGCAGCCCCAGTCGCTGGCGACGGCAACGCTAGCACGCGTCGCGTTGGACATCGCCAGCTGGCAGAGCCTGGCCGTCCCGCCCGGCGGCGAGCTGGTCCAGATCTGGCGACCGAAAGAACTGGACTAGCCGCCCCGTCTCAACATTGCTCCGGGGACGGGGAATGGGTAGAATCCGGCCACCGGAGACTATCCTCCGACCGGACCTCAGCCACGTCAAGGACGACGTCCCCATGAGCACGGAAGCAGCCAGCCGGCTGATGCCCTTCAGCCGTTTTGAACAACTCCGCCTGGCGCGGGAGATCCTCCGCACCGAGGGCCAAGCCCTACTCTCGCTGTCCGACCGCCTGGGCGACGACTTCTGCCGCGCCGTCGACGTCCTGTTCCACTGCCAGGGCAGCGTGATCGTCAGCGGGATGGGCAAGGCCGGGCTGGTCGGGCAGAAGATCGCCGCGACGCTCGCTTCGACCGGCACGCGGAGCCATTTCCTGCACCCGGCGGAAGCCATCCACGGCGACCTGGGGCGAGTGCACCACGAGGACGTGATCCTGATGCTGTCCTTCAGCGGCGAGACCGACGAAGTGACGCGGCTGCTGCCCTCGCTGCGGACGATTCCGCTGGTGGCGATCACCGGCAAGCCTCACAGCACGCTGGCGCGGAAAGCCGTGGTGACGTTGGACCTGGGGCCGATCCGCGAAGCGTGCACGTTGGGCTTGGCGCCCAGCACCAGCACGACGGCGATGCTGGCCCTGGGCGATGCGCTGGCCTTGGTGCTCAGCCGCATGCGCAGCTTCGGAGCCCTGGATTTCGTCCGCTTTCACCCCGGCGGCAGCCTGGGCCGGAAACTGGCCCAAGTCGACGACTTGATGCGGCCCCTGGCCGAATGCCGCGTGGCCCGGGAAGACCAGACCGTCCGCGACGTATTTGTGAACGTCAGCCGGCCGGGCCGGCGGACCGGGGCCGTCATGTTGACGGACGAGCACGGCGTGTTGACCGGGATCTTTACCGACAGCGACTTGGCGCGGTTGCTGGAAACCCGCCGCGACCCGTGCATCGACGGACCGGTGCGCGAGGTCATGACGCAGCGGCCCCGGACCGTCCGCTCCGGAACCGGCATGGGCGAGGCGCTGGAGATCCTGGCCGAACGCAAAATCAGCGAACTGCCCGTCATCGATGCCGACGGACGGCCGTGTGGGATGCTGGACATCACCGACGTCGTCGGCTTGCTGCCCCGGGACATCCCGTCCGCCGAGTCCGCAGCGGGGGAGTCGCCGAACGAATTCGAAGGTCCGGCTACGGTGCCGCTGGCAAGATGAGCGGAGGCGGACGGTTATGGCGCCGCCGCCCGCCGCGGGACGGCTCGGCGCGAGCACTATTTCGCGCGAACTCATTCAGGAAGGTGTAACGTAGATGAAACTGGAGGAACGCTGCAAACGCATCGAGTTGATTCTGTCGGACGTGGACGGCGTGCTCACGGACGGGGGGATTCTGTTTAACAACCAAGGCATCGAGATCAAGCAGTTCCACATCCGCGACGGGCTGGGGATCAAGCTCTGGCAGAAGGCCGGCTTCAAGTTTGGCGTCCTGTCGGCGCGCACGTCGCACATCGTCAAGGTGCGGGCGGCCGAGTTGGGCGTCGAGTTGGTGCGGCAGGGCTTTGAGAACAAGCTGCCGGTGGCGAAGAAAGTCCTGGCCGAATTCGGGCTGAAGCCCGAACAGGTGTGCCACATCGGCGACGACCTGACCGACTTGTCGCTGCTGCAGTATGTCGGACTGAGTGTCGCCGTGGCCGACGCGGCCGCCGAAGTCCGCGCAGCGGCGCATTACGTCACAACGGCGCCGGGCGGCCGAGGGGCGGTGCGCGAAGTCGTCGAGGTGCTGTTGAAAGCCAAGAACCGTTGGGAGGATTTGGTGCGGAACTACGTCCTGTGATTCCGGACCGGCAGCCATGTTTTCCCGCTTGCTCCGCTTTGTCACGAGCCTGGCGATCGTCGGCGCCGCCTACGCGGCGTACGGGCTGCTGCTGGCGCCGTGGATCGAGCCGGCGGCCAAGCCGCGGGCCGAGGTCGCCGACGCCGATCCGGCGCCGTCCGCGGAGGCTCCGCCCGAGCCCTGGCAAGCGATGTTCCCACCCGGAAGCTGGGAATTGGACCAGCCCAAAGTCCTGGACACGGATCGGGGCACGTTGCTGTTAAAGGACCTGCGCGAGCTGGACGAGTACCGGCTGGAGTTGAAGCCCTGCACGCTGATCCTGTTCTCCGAGGACGGCGAAGACCGCTACAACTCGCGGCCGGTCATCCTGCAGGCTCGCGAAGGGGCCGTGCTGACGTTCGACGAGCCCGTGAATCTGGCCCGCGGGCAGCTCGGCCGCTTGGCGCGCGGCACGCTGCCGGGTGAAGTGACGATTCGCAGTCCGGAGAGTCGTCCCGGGGCCGCCGACCAATTGGAGGTGGTCACCCATAACGTGCAGATGAACCGCGAGCGGATCGAGACGCCGCAGCCGATCCAGTTTCGCTACGGCCGCAGCTATGGCAGCGGTCGCGATTTGATCATCCACCTGGCCCTGCCCGTCGAAAAGCGTGCGACCGGTGCGGGCCCGGCCGTCAAGCAGCGCATCCCGGGCGTGTCCTCGGCCGAACTGGTCCACGTGGATCGCATCCGCCTGCAATTGGACAACCCCAAGGACCTCGCGCCGTCTGACGCGAGTTCCCAGGCGTCCGCGCCGCCGTCCGTGGAGCTGGAAATCACCTGCCAAGGCCCGTTCAAATTCGACTTTGACCGGCGGGTGGCTACGTTCGAGGACCAGGTGGACGTGATCCGCGTGCCGACCTCCGGGGCGGTCGACCAATTGAGCTGTCAACGGTTGGCGGTGTACTTCACCCAGCCCGTCCTGGCTCCGCCCGCCCCGGCCGAGGCCGCCGCCGGAACGGACGTCCAGCCCGCCAAGGCGTCGGCGCCGGACTTGCGCGGCCTGAAGATCGAGCGGATCCAGGCTCAGGGCACGCCGGCCGTCGTCCGAGCGCCCACCTATGCGGCGACGCTCCGCGCGGAGGCCTTCGAGTACAACTTCCTGACCCGCCAGGTCAAGATCGAGGACCGGCAGAAACTGATGCTGCGGTACCACGAGTACGACATCGAGGCGCGGCAGTTGGAGTACCAATTCGCCGCCGCCGGACGGCTGGGCAACTTGCGGGCCCGCGGTCCCGGCCGCGCTACGGGAACACTTCCGGACAAGAAAGAGCAGACCTTCGAGGTCGCCTGGAACGATCGCGTGATCCTGCAGCCGGACCAGAGCGAACACGCGCTGTCGCTGCTGGGCGGCGGCCAGTTGCGCGTCCACGGCGAGGGCGAGTTTGCCGCCCGCGATCTGCACGTCTGGCTGAGCGAGTCGGTCGATCCCCAAGCGCCGCAGGCCAAGCCGCGCTACCGCTATCTGCCCCTGCGGATGCTGGCCGAAGGCGACGTGCGCGTGGATTCGTGGCAGTTGGCCGGCTTGGTCCAACGGGCGGAAGTCTGGATCCGCCACGAAGCCCCCGCGGCGGCCGCGCCGGCG
>CAIYOB010001366.1 GCA_903927685.1 uncultured Planctomycetaceae bacterium | reverse complement strand
GACGCTGGCCGCGGGCAACGCGTATTTTGCCAAGCAACGCTACCTGGACGCGGACGGTTTCTACACCGACTTGCGCAAGACCTTCCCCAGCAGTGAGCACCAATACCGAGCGCACCTGCTGGGCCTCAAATCCAAACTGCTGACTTACGAAGGGACGGACTACTCCGGAGCCCCGCTGGACGAGGCGGAGAAGTTGGTCAAGCAGATCCAGCGGCAGTTCCCGCAGGAATCGGGGAAGGAGCGGGAGTATCTGACGCGAGCCTATGCCGAAGTCCGCTTCAAGAAGGCCGAGCGGGAATGGAGTCTGGGGCAGTACTACGATCGCCGCGGCGAGTACGGGGCGGCCCGGTTCTATTATGAGATCCTGGCAAAAGACTTTTCCGAAACGCCGTTCGCGGAAAGGGCCCGGTCCCGGATGGGCGAGATTGCGGACAAGCCCGCCGTCCCGCCTCAACGGTTCCAGTGGCTGGTCGAGGCGTTTCCCAAGGAAGACAACGCCAAGCCGCTGATGGCCACCTCGGGTTCCAGCCCCAAGCGGCGTTAAGGACGGAAGCTGGCATGAGTCGCACGCGTGGCATCCCAATCCGGCTGCAGGCCTCGGTCGCCGTGGCGATTCTTGCGCTGGTTGGGGGCTGCGCTCGCTATCAGCTTGGCCATTCCACCCTGTTTCGCCCCGATATTCGCACGGTCCATGTGCCGGTGTTCGAGTCCGACAGCTTGCGCCGCAATCTGGGCGAGCGGCTGACCGAGGCGGTGGTCAAGGACATCGAAGCCCGCACCCCGTACAAGGTCGTCGCTTCGACGGATGCAGACAGCGTGCTCAGCGGCCGGATCGTCGCGGAACGTAAACGGGCCGTGGCGGAAAACATGTACGACGACGTGCGAGAGATCGAAACGGACATGACCCTCGAAGTCCGCTGGATCAGCCGCCGCGGCGAAATGCTGATGCAGCGGTCCGCCATGCCGTTTGGACCGCTGAACGTCACGATCACGGAGTCCACCCAGTTCTTCCCGGAAGCCGGCCAGTCGCTCGAACTGGCTCAACAGGAAGCGATCAACCATCTGGCTCGCGAAATCGTCGGCCAGATGGAAGTCTGGTGGTAAATCCCCACCGGCTTGGCGGCCTCCCGGCCGCAAAACGAAATTCCCACGCGCAAGGCGTGGGAATTCGCTCGATCCCGGTGGTGATTGAACTGTGGCCTGGAGCAACGTCTCGCGGCGAGGCCACCCATCGCAGGTTTAGAAGTTGTACTCTTCGTTGGTGTGGTCGAAGTCCTTGTCCGTCAGGCCGACATTGACCTTCAGGTTCAGGTAGGTGTATTCCTCGATCACCGGCAGCGGGTCGCCCTCTTTCGGCGGGAAGTCATAGGCGACATACCGAACGGGGACATTCAGTTCGTTGTCGATGAAGATCTGGGCCATGTGGAAATCGAGATTCTCGGTCGCCACGGCGTTCTTGACTTGCAGCAGCGTGCACGTCCGCCCATTGATCTTGGCGTTCTCGTGGAA
This sequence comes from uncultured Planctomycetaceae bacterium, assembly GCA_903927685.1. The sequence continues at coordinate 21,283 of CAIYOB010001366.1, read as the reverse complement.
CGTGACTTCGCATTCGCGGCGGCCCGCGGCCTTGTCCAATTCGCCCCGCTCGATCAGCTTCAGGACCAGGTTCTCCAGCCCCAGGTCGGTGATCGGATAGCGTTGGTTCCGCATCGCGATCACGCCCGTCGGGTGCAGCCAGACCGTGGGCAGGAACTTGCCCTTGGTGCCGCCTTCGTGCGCCACCAGTTTGTCCTCGTTGCGGCCCTCAATGTAGATGCACTCCCGGCCCTTCATGTCGGCCGGCTTCAGGAAGTACATGTACACGCTGAACGGCACGACGACCTGGTTGTCCACAATCTTGCGATTGCGGATCTTGACGAACATGTACTCGTAATCGAGCAACTGGCCGTCAATCCGTTCCCGTTTGACCAGCGTGCAGGTGTAATCGGCGATCGAAGCGCGAATGTTCTTCACGCCATCCCGAGCGATATCCAGCGCGGGATCCAGCGGGTGCTTCGGCGCCGGCGCTTTGCTGGCCACCCGCAACACCGGCTCACTCAAACTTTCGCGATCGCGCTGCGGCTCGGCGGCCCAAGAAGCCGCTGCTAGCATGGCGAATACCGCCAGGTTACCTGCAATCCAAACCCGTTTTCTGTCCATCGTCATCGATACGGCCTCCTTTACCGCGAGCTGACACCACCCGGACGCGGGACAGAAAGCCGGCCGGTGTCACGTTCGTCCATGAATCCTGCGTGGGCAAGCACTTCGACTGATTGTATCGCCTTGCCCGAAGGCAAATAATTAGCGAGCGGCAAGCCGATGCCAACTCTTGCCTAAGCGGTCATCTTACGCAGCTGGATAACCCATGCGACCGCATCATCTTACCGGTTCATGGCAATCAAGGGGAGAGGATTTCGTGACCAAGTTGAAACTGATCGTCGACGTGGTGGTTTCTCAGTGGTTCGCGGAGAATACGTTTGTCGCTCGCCTGTCGGACCGCACCGATTGTGTGGTCGTCGATCCGGGGTTCGACGCCGAGGAGATTATCGACCACCTCCGGGAGCGGGGTTTAACCCTGGCCGCCATCCTGAATACACACGGACACGCCGATCATATCGCCGGCAACGGGGCGTTGAAGAAACGGTTTCCGGATTGCCCGCTGGTCATCGGCCATCGGGAAGCGGCCAAGCTCACCGACCCGATGCAGAATCTGTCCGGCACGTACGGGATCGGGTTGACCAGCCCGCCCGCCGACCGCTACGTGCGTGCCAACGATATCGTCGAGGCCGCGGGAATGGCGTTCGCGGTTCTCGAGACGCCCGGCCATTCCAGCGGGCACGTGGTCTATCTCTGGAAGGACGATTCGCCGTGGGTGCTGTTCGGCGGCGACATGCTGTTCGAAGGCAGCGTGGGCCGGGCCGACTTTCCGGACAGCAATCCGACTCAACTCGTCCACTCGATTCGGAACCAATTGTACACCCTGCCGGACGATACGATCGTCATGCCGGGCCACGGCGACTCGACCACCATCGGCGAAGAAAAACGCTTCAACCCGTTCGTTCGTGCCATCGGCGAACCCGGCCGGGAGCGGATCTGAGGAGTTGGGTGCCTGGGGTCGAGCCACCAGGGACGAGAGGCGAGCCCCCAGCCGTTCAGCCTCTGGGGGCTCGCTGCACTCGACCCCAGGCACCCCGACCATGCCGTGGCACGGCAACTACTCGGCCCCCGCGCGCCGATGCGTCTCCAGCCACGCGACCGTCGCCGCGGCGAGATCCTCGTGGCCGCCCTCAAAGATGGTGACCCGTACCGGTCCCGCCCAACGCCGGAGGTAGATTCTCCGCCCGAACGTCGGGTCTTCGCCTTCGTCGCCCGGTTGCGGATGTTCCAGTTTTCCCTCCACGCGGCTCAGCTGCTCGATCTCCGGCTCACTGATCGGTGTCGCTCCGCGGGCGCGGGCGATGACATTGAACGCGTCCAGCGTGTGCCGGATCGGCACGCTGCCGCGATGGCCGTCGTGCACGCCGGCGCTCAGGTCCAACGGCACGTCCCGAGCTCCGGCCAGATGCGTCAGCGGCGAACGTTCGCGGTATTCGCGATCCACCTGGGCACTGTCCCCCGGTGCGCCGCCACAGCACTGGCGGAGCATCGCCCCGTAACGCGTTTGGGCCTGGCTCGCGTGCCAAGCGGCCAGATCGCTGATCCCGACCCAGGCACTGGCGGCCGCCCAGACGTCCGGATGCCGTCCGGCCATGAGCATGGTCATGTATCCGCCGCCGGAGGCGCCGGTCAAGTACACCCGCCGCGAATCGACGGGATAGTGCTGCCGGGCCCAGGCGACCGCATCCAGGATGTCCTGCCGGGCTTTCTCGGAGCCGCACGCGTCCGGCTGCTGGTTCGGACCACGAAAGTGCGGGAACAGGTACAGCCATCCCTTCTGCTCGGCCAGTTTTTCCAAGGGCTCATTCCGCTGCTCGACGTCGGCACTCCACGAATGCAATGAAACCAACAGGGGCACGGGTGGTCCGGCGGACGTAAGACCTTCGGGCACGATCAGGTAACAGGGCTGGTCCGAGCCATCGGCCGTGCTGCGAATCGTCACCTTGCGGCGCTCGCCGGCCGCCGCCCCGGAAACGACCACCAGGGCCGCAGCGGCGACCGCCATCGTCGTCAGGATCCGCCGAAACATCGTCGCTACCTCACCATTTGCGAGGGAATCGGACCCTTGCCCCCTTGGCATCAGGACCGCCCAGTCGTCACAATCTACACGCTCGACGCCGCCGGCACGAGTCCGGGGCGCCGTCGGGATGTCCGAAATCTCCAACCCAAGGAAACCCAGTTCATGAAACGCTGCTGTTCGCTCGTGCTCCTCCTGTCCGCCGTTTCCGCCGTCAATGCCGCGGATGCTCCGGCCCCCAAGACCGCCGCCGCCGCCCCAGTGGACGCCAAGACGGCGACCGACGTCGCCAGCTACGGGATCGGCCAGCAGATTGCCGGGCAATTCAAGTCGGATGGAGTCGAAATCAACTTGGACCAGCTGATCCTGGGCCTGAAAGACGGCATGCTGGGCCAGAAGCCGCGTTATACCGACGCGGAACTCCAGGCGGCGTTCCAGGCGTTCAGCCGCGCGGTCCAGGCGGGACGCGAGCAACGCCAGGCGGTTGCCAGCGAAAAGAACAAGCAAGCGGGCCAGGCGTTCCTGGTCGCCAACGCCAAGAAGCCGGGCGTCAAGGCTACGGCCAGCGGACTGCAGTACCAGATTATCAAGTCCGGCCCGGCCGGCGCGACGCCCAAAGCCACCGACACCGTGCAGGTTCACTACGAAGGCACGCTGATTGACGGCAAGGTGTTCGACAGCTCGCAACGGACCGGTCAACCGGTGTCGTTCCAAGTCAACGGCGTCATCCCGGGCTGGACGGAAGCCCTGCAGCTGATGCACGTCGGCGACAAGTGGCGGCTGTTCATCCCCTCGGAACTGGCCTACGGCGCCCGGGGAGCCGGCGATCTGATCGGGCCGCACGCCGTGCTGGTCTTCGATGTTGAATTGCTGGCGATCCAGTAGATGGGCCTCCCGTCCGCCTCGCGCACGGTGCTCCTGGTCCAACTGCCGATCCCGCCGGCCGGATCGGTTCCCGTCCGGCATAACGTCCCGCTGGCGGCGGGCTATCTCCGCCTGCTGGCGCGGAAACGGGGTTTGGAAGCGGCGTATCGGATTGAGTTGCTGCCGACCGCGGTGGCCAACGCCAGCGGCGATCAAGCCTTGGTGAACGCAATCCTGGCTCGGCAGCCGTGGCTCGTGGGCTTCACGTGCTATGTGTGGAACATCGAGCGGACCCTGTGGATCGCGGACCACCTGAAACGCCGCTGTCCCGAACTGCAAATTGTGCTGGGCGGACCGGAACTCACCGCCGACAATGCCTGGGTGCTCCAACACGCGGCGGTCGACTATGCGGCGTTCGGCGAAGGCGAGCAGACCTTCGCCGAACTGTTGGCCGCGCTGGTCCGGCACGCCCGGCCCCCCGAGCCGATCCCGGGACTCTTTGTCTCGCCGGCTGGCCCGCCGCCCGCGTCACGCGTGCCGCTGGCCACACTCGACGAGATCTCGTCGCCGTACCTGGACGGTTCGCTGGACGCCGCGGACGAGCGGGTGCTGTTCCTGGAGACGATTCGCGGCTGCGTCTTCAAGTGCCGGTTCTGTTACTATCCGAAGAGCTACGACCGGGTCTACGCCGTCTCGCCGGAACGCGTGCTGGACAATCTGCGACACGCCGCCGAACGGGGCGTCGAGGAAGTGGTCCTCCTCGATCCCACGCTGAACCAGCGTCCTGATTTCCGTGATTTCGTGGAACTGCTGGTCCGCGGGAATCCGCAGCGGCAGTTCACCTATTTCGGCGAATTGCGGGCGGAAGGCATCGACGCCCGCCTGGCCGATCGGCTCCAGGCAGCCAATTTCACGGAGGTCGAAGTCGGCCTGCAGTCGGTCGACCGACAAACCCAGCGTCTGATGGACCGGCCGATCAACCTGCCCGCGTTCCAGCGTGGCGTGCGTGCCCTGCGGGAGGCCGGAATCCGCGTCAAGATCGACCTGATTATCGGGCTGCCCGGCGATACCGTGGATTCCGTGCGCCGCGGCTTGGACTACCTGGCCGCCTTCCGCCCCGATTGCGACGCGCAGGTCTTTCAACTGTCGATCCTGCCCGGAACCTCGTTCCGCCAGGAGGCCGTTTCGCTCGGGCTGCAATTCCAGCCGCGGCCGCCTTACTACGTGCTCGGCACACCGACGCTGGGCCTCGACCAAATGGTCGCGTTGATGGACGAGGCCCAGGAGGCACTGGGGATCGAGTTCGATCCGCTGCCACCGCCGGTGACAGACCTGCCCGAAAGTGACGATTCCCTGGTCCGCGGCTGGCGCGTCGATTTGGATGTCGAGCCCCTGCCTCTCCCGCCGCCCGAGCGCCGCGCCCAGGCATTCGTGCTGTGGCTGCAGTCCGCCCAGTTCGGCCAGCGGTCGCAGGCTGCCGCGGATCTGGTAGCCCGCCTGCTGGACGACAATCCGCACAGCACACTGCAGGTCACGCTGGAGCCGCGTGGGGCCCCCGAGCAGTTGACGGTCGACGTGCTGGAGCGGCTGCGTGCGGCCTGCTTTCGCTCGCTGAGCTATCTGGACCGGTTCTACAGCTTGCAGCCCTCCGGCCGGGCTGCGGCCAAGCGGCTGGTCGTCACGCTGCCCCTGGCGGAACGGGCGCGGCTCGGGGCGGATTGGGCGCACAGGATTGGCCGCTACGCCGTCCTGGTCTGGCAAGGGAACGGCGCGGCGGATTGTGCAGACCTGGAAGACTTCGAGTTCGTGAGCTAGCACCCCATTCTCCAGCCGTCGGCAAATTCATCTTGTCGCCGCCCGCCGGCTTCGAGTAGCATACGCCTGCAAAACCCCGCCCGCAGGGACGCAGGTCGGGGCAGCGGTCGGTTCGCTATTCTGCTGGAAAGGACTCCGCACCATGGTCGTCTCGCTTTGCGATGTGGCTCGCCTGGTTGACGGGCAACTGCAAGGGGACGGTGGCATCCCCATCTCCGGCGCGGACACGATCCGCGATGCCCAGCCGGGCTATATCACGTTTGCCGACAATCCCCGGTTGGCGAGTCGCTTGGCTGCCTGCAGCGCCTCGGCGGTGCTCACTCCACCGGGCTTCCAGCCCCAGGGGATCGCCTTTGTCACCGTGGCGAATGTCCACGAGGCGTTTTCCCGGATCGTGGCTCTGTTTCGTCCTCCGCTGCAAGATCATCGCGTCGGGGTTGCCGCCACCGCGGTCGTCAGCCCTACCGCCAGGCTGGGACACAATGTCGTGGTGCACGCCAATGCCGTGATCGGCGACGACGTGAGCGTCGGCGACGGCACCGTGATTCACTCCGGCGTTCAGATCATGGCCGGCTGCCGAATCGGCCCGAACGCCGTGCTGTTCCCCAATGCCGTGCTGTACGAAAACACGGTGGTCGGGGCTCGGGCCCTGATCCATGCCAGCGCGGTGATCGGCGCGTACGGTTTCGGCTACACCACCGTCGGAGGTCGGCACCAGCTGTCCGCACAGCTCGGCTATGTCGAATTGGGCGACGACGTCGAGGTCGGCGCGTGCACGACGATCGACCGCGGCACGTACGGCGCGACCGTCGTCGGCGAGGGCACGAAGATCGACAATCATGTGATGATCGCTCACAACTGCCGCATCGGCCGGCATAACGTGATCTGCTCCCAAGTCGGCATCGCCGGCAGCACGACGACGGGGGATTACGTGGTCATGGCGGGCCAAGTCGGCATTCGGGACCACGTGCACATCGGCGACGGAGCGACGCTGGGCGCCAAGGCGGGAGTGATGAACGACATCCCCGCCGGCGGGGCCTATGTCGGCATCCCCGCGACGCCGGAACGGCAACAGTTGCTGATCCTGGCCGCGTTGCAAAAACTGCCCGAACTCAAGAAGCAGCTGCGCACGCTGCAGCATACCGTGACCCAGTTGGAGCAGACGGTGGCCTCCCAGCCCCGGCAGGAGGCCGCGTGAGCGTCGCTGGTCCCCGCAAGATCGGTCTGTTGGCGGCCTGGGGACGATATCCGATCGTCGTCGCCCAGGCCTTGCGATCCCAGGGCCACCACATTTACTGCCTGGCGATCAAGGACCATGCCGACTCGGCCCTGCGCGAGCTGTGCGACGACTGGCAGCCGCAGGGGATCGCCAAGCTGGGGGCGGCCATCCGCTACTTCCAGCGCCACGGCGTGACGCAGGCCACGATGGCGGGCAAGTTCCACAAGACGCTGATCTTCCGCAAGTACCACTGGCTCAAGCATCTGCCCGACTGGAAGTTCCTGCTGACCTTTTACCCGCACTGGATTACGCACACGAAAGACCGCACCGACGACACCCTGCTGGGGACGATCGTGTCGGCGTTCGCCCGGGAGGGCATCCAGTTCGCCCCGGCCACCGATTATGCCCCGGAGTTGCTCGTGCCACAGGGAAATCTGACCAAACGCACGCCGACGTCGGCACAGTGGAAGGATATCCAGTTCGGCTGGCGACTGGCCAAGGAATTGGGCCGAGTCGACGTCGGCCAGAGCGTGGCGGTCAAAGGCCAGGCAGTCTTGGCCGTCGAGGCCGTCGAGGGGACCGACGAATGCATTCGCCGCGCGGGACGCCTGTGTCCGGCCGGCGGTTTCACAGTGGTCAAGGTCGCCAAGCCGCAACAGGATATGCGGTTCGATGTCCCCACGATCGGCGTCGGCACGATCGAGACCTTGGCCGAAGCCGGCGCCAGCGTGCTGGCGATCGAAGCCGACAAGACGATCGTCCTGGACCTGGAACAAGTCGTCCGCACCGCCGATCAACATCGCCTGGCCATTGTCGCCGTCGATGAACAACACCTGCTCGGAAACTGAGCAGGGTGGCTGGGGTCGAGCCGCGAGGTACGAGTGGCGAGCCCCCAGTTCTTGCCGCTGGGGGCTCGCTGCGCTCGACCCCAGGCACCCCGACAGTTAGCCTTGACGGTGCATGCGGCGGAACTGCGGCGTTGTTTCTTGGCAGCCGCTTACCGCTGGTAGATCGGCAGAATCGCCTTGTCCAACTGCAGCATGATCAGATTGCAGGCGGTGACATAGATCGGGCCGATATTGCCCGTCCAGAACCCCTCCTCATCCTGCTCGCTGACGATCTTGTCGTACAGCTTGTCGCGGAACGGGAGCCATTCGCTGGGCCCCTGCCGATACATGACCTGCGAGTAGTACAGGTACGTGTAGTGCCAGTGGCCGTAAGAATGCGTCTGGTCGGCGATGTTGCTGAGCGTCTTCCTGCAGTAGTCCAACATCTGCGGCACATGCTGGCTGTCGTAATCGCCGGCGTTGTACAGCGCCGCCAGCGCCGCCGCCGTGATCGCCGGCCGGGAACTGCCGCGATTGCGGGAACTGTAGGAAATCCCCCCGTCCTCGTTCTTGCAGTCGTAGATGTACTTCTTCGCCTTTTCGATCGCCTCGGTGGCCACCGGAATGCCGGCGTTGCGGCAGCCGCGCAGTCCCTGGACCTGGGTGATCGTCGTCGACCCCTCGTCGAAATCGCTGCCGTCCTTGGCGCTGACGTACCCCCAACCGCCCGCGCTGGTCTGCGCTTTGCAGCTGAAATCGACGGCCCGCGCGAGGTTCTCGACCAGCAGCTGACGGGTCTCCTCGTCCTGTTCTTCGCCCAGCACCTGGGACAGGAACAGCATCGAGAATCCGTGGCCATAGGTGTACCGATTGTCGGCTTGCGGATCGCCGATCAGGCCGTTCGCCCGGGATTTGCCCAGCAGAAAGTCCACCGCGCGGCGGATGTGCTTGGCATACGGGCCCTGGACGGTTGTCGACCCGGAGCCGATCAGGGCCGTGCCGGCCAGGGCGGTCATGGCCGTGGGGTAGTTCCCCGCCGTCCAGTTGCCGCGAATCGGCGACTGGGTCCGAGCGACCCATTCCAGGCCGCGCTGAATCGCCTTTTCCCACCGCGGGTCGCGTTTGGCTGCCTGCGCCGAACCTGCCCAGCGATCCGCCGCGGTCAGCCCCGCCGCCAGGCCGGCCAGGGACTTCAGCACGTTTCGTCGCGTCAAGCTCATCGAGTGCGCTCCGGGGTCATGGCAAGAGTTGGGGTGCCGAATCCTACTCCGGCACAAAGTCCGCGACGATGCTCACCTGCCGGATCTGCCGCGAATCGGGTTCGATGGCCCGGATTTCGACCTGAATCCCGCGCAACGGCACGGGGTACGGAGGACATGTCGTACGTTCGCCCACGTCGTCCACGCCGTTCTGCCCGTCGTTGTCAAACCCGTCGTTCGCTTTGCCCCCGCGCTCGTAGTGCGTCGACCAGGTGCAGTACTCGTAGATCCCGGCTTTGTTGCCCGGATGGGTCGTGGCGCTCAACGGGTTGAACGGCAGCCCGGAACGGCTGTCGGGGCGGTTCGAGAAGTTGGACCAGGTCGAACACTGCGTGGGATAGGGGGACCGAATGCCGTAGCCCAGATCCACAAACGCCCCCATGCCCAGGATCGTGCTGCTGCTGGTCAGTTGGCTCTGCGTGGGCGGCAGGCTCGAACTGGTGTACCCGTTGTAGTACCCCGCATCACTGGGCACCAGCGGGTCGCCGGTGCTCCCTTGCCGAACGGGCGCATAGGGATCGAACACCCGCACGTCAAAGCTCAACGCATTCGATACCATCACGTCTTCGCCGTGATTGGCATTGCCGTAGGCCAGCGTCACCGTCGGCGGATTCGGATACAGCAACCGTGGCCGGGCCAGGCGGTACAGAGACGTGACGCTCCGCCGATTGATATCGAACGCATAGGAAATGAACTGGCCCAGGTACAGTGCGTCGTAAGGCGAGGCCGCCCCGACCGCGGCCGCCGGCGTGGGCCGGCTGTACTGCGGATTGCCCCCGACCAACGGCGAACGGTCGGACAGGATCGGCCAATGCGCGAAGCGGTTTTCGCGGGCCGTCAAGTCGGCCAGCGAGTTGGCAAAGGCGGTAACCACTAGGTTGCTGCCGTTCAAGGCCCAGCGGAGCCGGACCGAGACGTCGTTCTGGCTGAAAAAGTCGGTCAGCTCGCGCCGCAGGCGGGAGTAGCCTGGCGCACTGTTGGTCGCGTTGGGCGCCGGGGAGTCGTCGTTGACGGTCCACTGCTTGAAATAGCCCGTCGAGGTACCGTTCAGGTCCGGGCGGATCAGCAATACCCGCCGATAGACCATGTAGTTCTCGCCGGAATCCTGGACGCCGTTTGCCTCGTCCGGGTCCGTGGGGTACTGGTCGTCAAACTGGATCCACCAGACCACCTCGGCCAGCGACGAAGCCAGCGGCTGGACCGTGTTACTGCTGTCCACGTACTGGCCGACAAACGGCGAGGTCGCATTCCGCGTGGTAAAGGCGAGGATATCGTCCAGATCGCCCAGCGAGGTGTTGGTCACCGTCGGGTCCGTGTCATTCGTCCCGTCGGCGCTCCAATCGCAGTCCGTACTGGGCAGCCGGGTCCGATCCGGGCCTTCGACAACCTCCAGGTAGCCGGCCCCCGCGCCGTCGTCCGTCCAGGGCCGAGCCTGGACCGTAATGCCTTGCAGATCTTCCTGCAACTGGTTGGCCACGCTCCGCAGTCCGCCCGTCAACTCGATCGCCGCCCGCCCCTGCGAGACATTCTCGCCCACGATCGCAAACGCCTGGGCCAGGGCGGCGATCAGAAGCAGCGTGACCATCATGGCCACCAGCATTTCGACCAGCGTAAAGCCGGTGGACGAACGGCGGTTTCGCCACCTGCGGCATGCCGATTCGCACGGATAGGTGCAGTGCATATTCATGACGCCTCTCCTTCCACGGACCAGCCAAGCTGGCCCGACCCCTTCACATCAAAACTGCGTCGCTTGGACTCCCGTTTGGCCGAAGGCCATATTCACCGTAGCCTGGGGCACCGCCCCAGGTCACGTGGCCGCCCCCGCCCGTTTGGCCGAAGGCCATATTCACATTGCCACGCCACGGCGATGAATATGGCCTTCGGCCAAAAACGCGCTCCCGTTCTCCCCTTCCCTGGGGCGGTGCCCCAGGCTACGTTGCTCATGGCCTTCGGCCAAAACTCTGGTCGCCCCCCCGACCTTGCCAAGGCTGTAGTGGGCACGTACGCCCGCTGCCGCCGGATTGGCGTCTCAGCCAAGACGCTCATCCCAAGCATCCACGAACAATCGTTTATGTTCCTCGTACTTGTCATAGTCTTCCATCCCGGACGCTTCCCAGTCTTCGCGGAAGGACTGGTCTATTAACGGATATGCTGCTTCAACCTTCCACGCTTCGTCCGGGCTCTCGTACGGAGAGTCTACCATCGCATCCGAGACGTACTGGGGCTCCTTCGGCATCAGGCTCGTCCTCGTTACTCATGCCAGTCAGAAATCCCGCTTTCAGCCACTCGTTTCGCCCACTGCCCACTGACCACCGACAGGTACTCATCGCTCACCAACGACGGCTCCAATTCTCGCAGCGACGTCGTAGGCCGGTTGCGGCGTTGCTGGATCATCTGCCAAAAACTCGGGGATGTCTCCAGGTCCCAATCCTCTTGGTCCTTGTTCTCGACGCCGACAAGCAGCACGAGCGGCTTCCCCGCCCTAGTCACCAACACGCGTTCCTCTTGAGCCGCCTGCACAAAGCCCTGCGGATCCGCTGTGAAGCGTTCAATCGTCGTTTCCTTCATGAATCACGTCCCCTGTGATCTGACTCGGCTGTTTTCGGCAAACGGCGCTAACCGTCGGAGTCAAAGACATATTGAACCTCAGTCGGCATCACGATCTAAGACCTTGGAAAAACCCCTTCCTCTATCCACGCCGCGCGTTGGGCAATTCGGTGAACCGCATTGATCGTCAAAACGGCAATGGTTACGCGGCCGACTGCCGTCTTCCCGACCAGGACAGGACCGGCCCAGCGGAAATGCCGAAACCATTTATGTCGCCGTGGGTGAAAAAGCCAGGTTCTTCGCCCCGTATGTGGGTCAATGCCGCCTAAATTTGGACCTTTGTGTCGATTGCAGGCGAAACAGGCCAGCGCCAGATTCGAGGCGGTGGTCGGTCCCCCATGTTGTTCGGCAATTATGTGGTCGAGTTGAAATGGCATCGACGAAAGCTCTTCCGGTGCGCGACAATACTCGCAGCACCCGCCCGCTCGCTCGCGGACCATCGTCTCCAAGGCACGGTCCATGTGATTCACGCGGTCTGCCGACGGACACCCAGCACCCGCCGGGCATTGGAGTGCAGGATGTCCAACAGGCAGCCCATCCGCTCGAAGGCATCCATCTCAACGGTTTCGGACTCCGTAAGGTCGCCCTGTCGCGACTTGGCCGCCAGGGTCTGCATTCGAGCCACATCCTGCGGCGGAAAACGCAACTTCAACAAGGCGCGCGCGGCCGTCGTGGACATGGACTCGTCCAGATGGAGTACGCGGTCCCAGATGGCCACGGACGCACTTGAGTCAACGGTCTTGGTTTTCATGTACCTCAAAGCTCCTCCTGCATCGAGACGGCGACCACCCCGCGATACCCACTGCCCACTGCCCACTGACCACTGACCACTGACACCCCTACTCAATAAACCTCCGCAACAGCACGCACTTGTCGACGTTATGGTTCTCGCCCGGCACAAAGCCTACGGGGATCGTGCGGTCGACCATGAAGAACGCCCGATGCCGGCGGACCTGGGCGGTGTCCAGGCCGAGTTCTTGCGCCAGCCGCAACCCATCGGGATGGAACTCGTCGTAGGCCACAGCGCCCGTGTTATCCAGGTTCGGTTCCATTTCAAAATAGCCGACCGTGATCCAGATCGCATACACGTTCGACCGCGTCGTTGCCATGTTGCCCAAGCGGTTGAACAGCTCATAGCGGAAGAACGAGTTGCGGGGATCCGTGGCGAGGTTGCCCATCCCAGCCGACTCCATTAGAGGCACACTGGTCTGCGCGGGATGCCGGCGCAGGAGTGTCACCTCGATGTCCTGCGACTGCTTCAGCCCGGCCACCGGCACATGCGAATTGCTGCCCGACGGGCGGAACGGATTGTCGATCAGGCTGGGCAGCGACATGCCCGCGGTGGGAATCGTCCAGCCCAATCGCTGGCGCGATTGCAGCAGCTGCGCGTAACTGGGGCCGCGTCCGCCTCTGACGGCGTCCCAAACCGTCTGGCTGGTGATCGTATTGATGTTCACCCGCCCCGGATCGCGATATTGCGAGATCCGGTTGAACGGCGGCAACAAACCGAAGGAGACCAGGTTCGGCTGGGCGTACGTGGTGGTCTTGCCGAAGTAGTTCGGATTCAAAACTTCTTCAGTACCTACGAACCGCGATGGAACGTGCACATAGTCGAACAGGCGGTGCGCATTCAGGGCGGTGGACGTCGCGTAGAAGAAATTCACCAGGTGCGGATACTGGCCCTGGACGCCCGTATCGTCGTACGGAGACGCCCCCGCCGGCATTTCGGACGGCAGAAAATAGCCGGCCCGCAGATTCGCATCGGTGGTGTCCACGCGCAGCAGATCCCAGCTGCGAAGCCGCGGCACCATTAACAGCTCGTAAGCGCTGGTGTACGGCCGGTTGTTCCAGACCAGCCACGGGAACGTGGCGGTGGTGATGTTCCGGTACCGCGTGTTCACGTCGCCCAACGTCTGCGTCAGTCCGTAGGGGAAGAAGTGCACGTCGTTCGGATCCGGAGCCTGAGCCCCCGCCGCCATGCGGGCCGGCTCCTGAGGCCACAACCGCCGCGGCGTCAAGGCTTGATCGGAATCGCCACGCTGCAGACAGCTGAAGTTCACGCCGATGTCCGTCACCCTTGGATCGTCACTGGCGTAGGGGACGGTTCCGTTGAACGCCGTCAGATCGATGGTGATCGAGTCCAGCGTACGATAGGGGTTGGCTAGCGCGTCGAACGTCTGCGTTGGATCGGCCAGTCGCTGCAGATAGACACGGCAGAACGAGGCGACGGTCCCGTTGGTAAGGGCGACGTCCTGGATGAACCCCGCGCTCGTGTTCCGCGACTCGTCCAACGGCTGGTCGAACGGAAGCGGCTGGCCCGCGCTATCTTCGTACATCCGCGTCGCCGAGTTGTAAGTTTGGCCGGCAGGGTCGGACAGCGGATACCCGACGGTCGGTTCCGAGACGTTGAACGCCTGGGGAACGCAGGCGGCCAGATCCAAGTTCGAGTCGGTGACGGCGATGGCAATCGCCGGGTTCGTCGGTGTCGTCGGGGCAACGCCATTCCCCGGATAGATCTCGACCTGGTTCAGATCCGGGTCCAACGCCGGCCCCAACGCAATGCGTTTCACATCGGCGTTCGGCTGCGTATTGGGATTCGCGGGGTCGACGTGCCCGACCGGCGATACCCAGCGCCCGCCAGCCTGATAGCCTCCGCCCACAACCGCATATCGCCCCGGCGGAATCGGACAGCACGGTACGTTCTGGTTTCGGTAGTACCGCAACCCGCTTCCGGGGACATTGCCAACCTGGTTGGAAGGCACGAAATAGACCGTCCGATCGATCGTCAACGGTGCGCCTGGGTTGTCGGGATCGGGAGCCCCAGGGGCGACTGCCTGATCATTCTTGTTCACGATCACCATCCGCCACACCGGCGAGTTGCCGGGAGCCACTTTGGTCAAGTCCACGCCGTAGTAATTGGTGCTGGTGGTCGCGCTGTTGACCTGGGTGTACAGTTCGCCAGGCGGGGTCTTCGCCGTATCCGTCCCGGCCCACGGGTTGTACAGTTCGACAAAGGCGGCGCCAAAGGGGACGTACTGCTGATCGTAGTCGTCGTCGGGAGTGGGGGCGTCGGTCGTATTCGTGTAGTCCGGGGGATCTAACTTCGTGTCACTCGTGCGCCGAGCGTGAAACGCCAACGACTCACTCAACAGCAACTCAGGCCGTTCGCAACCCCAGACGATGTTGTTGATGTTGTCGTCGGAACTAGTCAGGGTCATGTAGCCGTTGACGATGCCATCGACCGACCAGCCGTCGAAGGGATTGGGGTCGAACTCAAACGGCGTCATGATCGAATCGGCATCGCGGAAATCGACGACGTTGATCGCCCATTGGGCGATTTCCCGGGCCAGTCCCGGATCCACGTTCAGCGAGTCGATATCACACAGCGTGAGGGTCAGCACGTACAGGTGGCGAGCCAACAACTGGCGGGCCAGGGCCGCGTCTTTCCAATCGCGAGTTCCGTCGTTATTCAAGTCCGCCCCGTTCACGTGCCACATGGGCGTGCTCTGGAACTCGGTGTGCGTGGTTCCCACGTCAGCATAGATCTGTTCGTTGTTCTGCTCGCCGGCCTCGTCCACCACGGCGTTGTTGTTGTTGTCGCGGCCGTTGCCCAGGGCCCGGTTGATGTCCAATCGCACGCCCATCGCCACGTCCGGCCACAGCATGTTGCCCAGTTCGGTCGCCAGATTTTGCGGCAAGACGTTGCCCTTGCGCAGTCGGATCGTCAACAGGTCCGCAAAGGTGTTGACCGTGCTCAAATCCACCACAGGACTCAGCGAAGCCGCTTCATCGGCCAGTCGCTCGGGAATCCCGTGGGCCGGCACCGGCGGGTCGAAACTGGCCGTGGTGATCAGCCGTGCGTTGGGACTGGACAACTGATTCCAATTCGTGATGAAATCGGACAGCCGCGAAGGCAGCGTGCTGACGTCGTGGTCGAAGCGGCGGAGGATCCGTTCCAATTCGACCGGCAGGAAAGGATGGGTGTCCGCGCCCGCGGGGTCGACGAGGTTCAACTCGTACGGCGAATCCGCCCGGGCTTCGGTCACCGTGTTGGTCAACTCTTCAAAACTCGGTTGACCATAATCGTTCACCCCAAACGCCAACTCCGCTCGCAAATCGGCCGGAGTTGAGTACGAGGATCGACCGCCCAGCGTCGGAAAGAAGTAGTTCTCCGGCTCCTCAAAGAACTTCAGCCGGGCTCGCATGTCGTAGCCCATCACGCCGGGATAACCGTCCCCGTAGCGAGTGTCGAGCAGGCCCGTCAGGTTGCCCGTGATGCCGGCCGCGCTGAGCGAAATCTCCGGCGGACCGTAATTCAATCCGCGCGGTGTGGTGACGGTATTGGTCGTCCCGCCGACGACCGAAACGTATTGGGCCGGCGTAAAGAATCGTTTGCGGTCGTGCGCATTGACATTCAGCCGGCCGTCCAGGTCCGTGCACAGGACGGCGAACAGCGGCTTGTACCGCCGCCCGTCCGGCGCGGTCTGCACCGGGAACCCGAAATCGACCCACACGCTGTCCGCGATGCCGTCGCCGTCGTTGTCAACGTCCCAGGCATAGTCCCGCCGCCCATTCCCGTCGGCGTCCACGTAGGACATCGCCTTGATGGGATCGTAATCCGGATTGCTGCCGTCAAAATTGGGATTGAAACCTTGAGGCATGGAGCCCAGAACGCCTGGAAGGACCCGCACGGGCCGCAGAGAGACGCGTTGCTGAAACGCCGGATCGGTGGCGTAGTTGCTGTAGTTGGTTTGCCAGTAACTGATCAGATCCGGCCGGTGCAGCGAGGGGATGACCGAGCTGGCGTCCGGCGTCATGACCGCCAGGAACATGTTCTGGTAATCGGCCGCGTCATAGCCCTCGTCGGCATCGCCTGTCAGGACCTGGGCAATATCCGTCGGGACATGCGTGCCCAACGGCGGACCGTAAGCCTGATAGGCGGCGAAGGGGGCATTTCCCGAGATGCTGCCGCGATTGACGACCCGGGGAATGACGGACAACGGAGCGTAGTTAGGGACCAGCGAAGCGGGCTGGGACGTCGTGCTGTCCAGGGCCGTGAGGTCGTTTGTTTGCTTGTCGAGCCCGAGTCCCGTGCCGCTGAACGGGCGGCCATTGACGACGAAACTCGCTCCCCCGACGTCGCTCGGCGCCAACACCTGCCCCGAATCGGTTCGCGGGCACATGACGCGGAAATAGGGCAACCGAATGCTTCGAGCCGCGTCCCAGATGAAATCGTAGCCGACGATCCGGGTGCTCACTCCCTGAGCCTTGCCGGACGTAAAGGTCAGCAGGCACCCCTTGTAGTATCCGACCAAATCCCGGAGACCGCCGTAGTAACCCACCGCCGTACGGTTAGCGGCCGTCAAGTCGACCCCGTCGGTGCTGACAATCACCGTGCCGGCAGCCGAGTCGATCGTGACGACCAAGTCCATCAGCTGCTTGCCCGACCAGTTGTAGGCGTTGGTCGCGGAAAGCCACGACGAACTGGGCGGCTGCGTCGGCCCCGTCGTGTTGACCGTGTTCAGTTCCGTTCCCGTTTTCAGGACACCGCGAAATCCGTCGCCGCCGTAGTAGTCCCGCAAGAGCGAATGGAAACGCACGGCCGACGAGCGGTCGGTGGTATCCCGCAGGAACTCGTAGAACCCCCGTTCAAGGTCCTTCTGAGGATCCAGCCTGAGCAGTTCCTGGCGGGCGTAGGCCTGAGCCGCTCGCCGGTACTGGCCCGTCACGATCGCATAGGTGACGACCAGCAAGACGAACAGGACCAACAAGCTGAGCACGACGAGGATGACGACGCCGCGCCGGGATTGAGGTTTCCGAATCATGACCACTTCTCCGTATCGAAGGGAGCTGCTTGCCCGCAGCCCCGCGTCTCTGCTCTGTTTTCGCATCCGCCGACGGCAACGCCTGACCGGTTGGCGACCGCCGGACGGCAGTCCTTGCCCAATCTCGGTGGCTGCCCCAGGTCACATGGCCGAAGGCCATGATCACCGTAGCCTGGGGCAGCGCCCCAGGTCACGTGGCCGCCCACGCCCGTTTGGCCAAAGGCCATCGAACGCTAATTCGTCCACAACGACGAGGTTTCCAAGCGAATTGTCTTTTCGTATACGGCCACGACGCCGTTCAACAGCGTGACCTGGGTCTGACTGGCCCTGCCCGCGGTGCTCAGCGCGTACACTTCGTTCCAATCGAACCCTTGCAGCGTGACGTTCCGCGTGTACGGGCCGGTCCCGGCGATGGCGTCGGCCGCCATGACGCGATACCAGCGGAACAGGGGCACGTACTGCTGCGTATTGGACACCGTGTGGCCGGAGATGAGCGGTTTGAACAGCGAGCCGGCGTCGACCATCGCCGACAGCATTACCCACTCGCCTTCCCGGACGGCCAAATCCGACCCGGGGCGACTGGGTCGCGTCTGCAGTTCGACATCCCCGCCGCCATATCCCTGGCTGTGGAATTGGGACACGATCGCCAATCGTTCGTTGTCGGCTCCCTCCTCGGTTCCCGATGTGCTCGTGTTCACCGTCAGCGACAGGTCTCGCCGATGAAAGACCACGATCGACAACACGTAGTTATCTGGCAGGATCGTGCTCGTGGGCGGCTGGTTGTTGTACTCTTCGTAGTTGGTAAAGACAGGCGTCAGGGTCGCGATCCACGAAAACTTGCCGTCCGACTGCCGCTTGAGCGTCGAGGCGTCAAACTTCTGCTGCGGGGGCAGCGTGCGGTCGGTGGGCAGGCTGAACACCACGTCGTCGTCGTTCATGAAGACCGAGACGGCCTGTTCCACCGTCATCCCCGTCGCCCCGCCCGGGATCGTCCGCAAGCTGACCCGGTCCATCCGCGCGTCCATGGCAGCCGGCAGGAAAGTGCCGGGCTGGAAGTACGGAAAGTACTGGGTCTCCGGCGAGACGTTCGTGCTGTTCGTCGTCGCCAGCGCCTTTTGGTTCGCAATGAACAGGGGATCAATACAGAACGAGCGGGCCTGCAATCGCGTGTTCACGTTCGGCTGCCACAAGTACGTGTACCGGTCGGTGCCGACGTACTGCACGCCATACTCCTGGTACTGCTGCGGAGTCGTGTTGAAGCGCGTCCACATGCTCGGCTGGCGCATGTGGTGCACGTCGAACAGCCGGATGGCATTGCGGCCCGTCCGGTCTCCGCCGTCGGCGATCATGCCTTGGGCCGAGCGGGTGCCGGCCAGCGGGACGATGATCAACACGCCCAACAGGCCGACCGACACGATGCCGATCGAGAAGACGACTTCCAATAGCGTCACGCCGCGTTGGACGTGCCGGCGAACGCCGGATGAAGGATTCGTCCGCGGGCATTCGGAACGATGGCCGCCAATTCTGTTCATGGTTATCGCCCTCCCATTGCCGCCCCGGATTGGGCGAACTCGCGCGCCGTCGTCAGGCTATAGTCGGACGGCGTTCCGCCGTTCTCGGCCGTGGTGACTCGACCGGAATGCTGGCCGATCGAGACCCACAAAGTATTCGGATCCGACAGGTTTAAGGTGCCAAGATTCTCGAGGTTGCCCACCAGCAGATGCACCGTCGAGGTGGGAGCGAAATCGGGCAACAACGGTGTCGCCGAGCGAGCATAGGTGATCCGCATCAGCCGGCCGTTGGGCGCGAACATCAGGCGGATCGGCCGGGTGTTCGTCGCCGAGTTGAAGTCGTTGTCATTCCCCAGTCCGGAAGCCGACAGATCGATCACCGCCCCCTTGGGCAGCTCCAGCGGCGCAGCCCCGGTCTTCTGGGGCTGACGGTAGATCTGGTACGAATAGATGCCGGTGGGCGGCAGCGGCGAACCGCTCAGGGTCAATACGGCCGTAGGCCCGGCGATCGGCTGCGTCAGGACCAATTGATAGGTCGGCCCCTTGTAATCGAATCGGATCAGGTCCCCGTGCTCGATGCCTAACATCCCGATACTCACACTCTCCGCGCCATTCACCGCCGGATTGGCATTGTGAAAGGTGACCGTCGCCGTGCTCGCGTTCGAGAAAACGTAAGCTTTGGCGTTGACCACGTCGCCGGAGTAGGGCAAGGGCGTCTCGGCCAGGTACATCTTCACGGCAAACGGTTCGCTGACCCCGGGCAGAAACTCCGGTTCGATCATGACCGCCGACGGCAATCCGGTTTCGGCGGCGATGCTCTTGGCCAGTTCGACACAGACGTTGACCTGGCGCGCCGCCTCGCGCAACTTCCGGCCTTCGATGCCGGTCTTCATCACCGGCAACGCGATGCCCATCAGGATCACCATCACGGCGACGACGATCAACAGTTCGACCATCGTCATCCCGCGCGGCGATCGGCGTCGCGTGCCGGCTCGTGTTGTCATCCGGACCCCCATCACGGCCTAGTCTCCAAGGTTATGATTGGTGATGTTGTCCTTGTAGCCCACCGAATCGATGAACGGTTCACCCAGCCGCCGCTTGCTGCTTGGCATGATGGAATACGGATCGTTGATCACGCCGCCATGCGGGTTTGAGCCGGTGCGGTAAAAGTTGAAACTCACTTGCACCGACGGATTCAGCGGATCGAAGTCGAAGCGGACGATGTCCAATGCCTCATCCGGCCCGGACGAGAATACCAGGGGGTACATCAGGAAATTGAAGTAGTACTGGGATTGGGACGGCGTCGAGAACATCGGCACCGAGGCCCGACTGTCGACGCGCAACGGATCGAACGGATCGCGGACTTCCACTGCGACGCGGCTGGGGTCGGTCGCATCCAGCACGATCCGCTGCAGGTTCGTATAGCTGGGGATGTCGTCCGAACCCGTCCAGCCGGCTTCGGAGAAGTCGTCGACCGTCGAGTTGACGTCGTCGTCGATGCCGTTCCCGCCCCACTCCTCGTCCTTGCCGGGGTGCACGAAGAATCCGGCGGGCCAGCGAATAAAGGCGATCGGCTTCTTCCAGGCATCCAGAATCTCGGGCATTTGATCGCCATCCAGATCGCCAATCTCGCCTTCGTGCAGGAAATCCAAACCGTTGCTGGATAGGTCTCGCATCGACGCGATGATCAGGTACAGGCACTCGGAATCCTGATACATCTCGCTCCAAGTCGCCGTCGCATTGGCTTTCCGGAAATACTCGCGAGCCACAGCCGGTCGGGCGATCGTGACATAAGCTGTCTGGCCGTTGAAACTGACGGCATAACTGACCGGACCATCGCTGACATCCTGCTTGCGATCCGGCAACTCCATCCGCATCAGATCCCGGAGCAGATTCAGCCGCACGGTGGCCAGCGCGGCCGGGTTTTTCGACAGGTACGTGCGGGCCGCCTGCTGGACCGCCGGGACGGGCGTACTGACCGTGTCGATCAAATAGCGGATCGGCCGCGTCCGATACGCATCCCAGCGCGTCGCGAGCAGTTCGTGCAGCTTGGCGATTTGCGCCTTGGTCCGCGACTCCTTGGCCTGTTGCACCGCGTTGTACATGGCGAACAGCAGGGAACTGGCCAGGATGCTGATGACCATGATGACCACCAGCAGTTCGGTCAGCGTAAAGCTGCGGCGAATTGTCTTGGTCCGAGGCGCGTTCATTCCAGGTGATCCTCGAAGATCTTGCCGTCGCTGAAGTTCGCGATATTGTCCATGTCGCCGATCTTATAGTTGGTCCCGAACGGGAACACTTTGTACGTGCTGGCCGTCCCCGCGGTGATTCCCGTGACGTCGCCGTACTCACCATCCAAGCCGGCGGAAATCAACTGGTACGTGGTCTTGTTCGCCATGCTCAACAAGGCCGTAGCGCTGGCCTTGCTGGCGTATGGATACAGCACGGCGGTGCCCGCCGAATCCTTGTACACGCACAAGCTCGCAACGGGCTTCGTATTGCTGCTGGAGATCGGCGTGGCATCCGTGTAAATCCGGCTGTCGAAATACACGTAGGGAATGTCCTTGCCGCTGGGCGGCGCGTAGCTCGGGAACGTGTCGCCGTCGGGATCGATCAACCGCTTTTCGTCAAACGGGAACAGCACCACGTGATTCCCGGTCCCCGTGAGCGGCAACCGCGGGTCTTCCCACAACTGGCTCAGCCAGAACACCAAGGCTTCAGACGGATCCAGCTTGCACT
>CAIYOB010001365.1 GCA_903927685.1 uncultured Planctomycetaceae bacterium | reverse complement strand
TGGCCGCGCCGGTCACCGTCAAGCCGGACAACTCCCAGCCCGCCACCGCCCCCTCCGTGATCGTGTAGGTCCCGGGCAGCAGGCCGGTGAATTCGTGCGAATTCGTCGGGGTCACGCTGGTCGGATCGTCGTCCAACGTGAAGGGCGTCAGGCCGGCGCCGCTCGTCGTGTAGGCAAAGTCCTGGGCGTCGTCCGGCACGCCGTCCTTGATCACCGTGATTCGCCCCTGCTTGGTGTTGGTGAACGTGACGGTCACCGTTTCGCCCGCATCGACGTCGAGCGTGGCCGTGCGGTTGGCCAAGTCCACGCTGCTGCCGTTGTCGGGATCGACAATCGTCAGGTTCGTCAGGCTCCAGCCCGCCAACGCGGCTTCCGAAACCACATAAGTGCCCGGCAGCAGATTGTTGAATGCCCGATTGTTGGGCAGGGCGCCGTCCGCGTCGTCATCCAACTGGAAACTCCCGAGCGGCGTTGTGCCGGTGAAGCTGAAGTCGGCGCTGTCGTCGGGGATCGCATTCTTCACCACGTTGATGGTGCCCAGCTTCGTATTCGTGTAACGGACGACCACGTTTTCGCCCGCGGCGAGATTCACGGTCGTCGTGCTGCCGGATGTGCTGTAGCTCGCCGCGCCCGTGACGCCGATGCTCGACAAGGTCCATCCGGACAACGCGTCCTCCGTGATCGTGAAGGTCCCCGGGGCCAGATTGACGAAAACCTGCGAGTTCGTTGGGTTCGCGCTGCCCGGATCATCATCCAGGGTGAACGGGCTCAAGCCAACGCCCGTGGTCGTGTACGTGAAGTCCTGGGCATCGTCAGGATCCGCGTCCTTGACCACCGTGATACTGGCCCCTTTCGTGTTGGTGAACGTGACCGTGACGGCTTCGCCCGGATCCACGTCGATGGTGGCCGTGCGGTTGACCAAGTCCACGCTGCTGCCGTTGTCCGGATCCACGACCACCAAATCCGTCAAGGTCCAGCCGGCCAGGGCCGCTTCCGTGATCACGTAACTGCCCGGCGACAGGTTGCTGAATGTCCGGCTGTTGGGCAACGCGCCGTCCGCATCATCGTCCAATTGGAAACCACCGATCGGAGTCGTCGCCAGATAGCTGAAGTCGGCCGGATCGTCGGGCGTCGCGTCCTTGACGACGGTGATGCTGCCCTGCTTGACGTTCGTATACCGAATCGTCACATCCTCGCCAGCCGCCAGATTCACCGTCGCGACGAGCCCGGCAGTGCCGTAACTGCTGGCGCCCGTCACGATAATGCTCGACAACTCCCAACCCGCCACCGCGGCTTCGGTGACCGTGAACGTTCCCGGCAGCAGGCCGATGAACTCCTGGGAATTCGTTGGCGTCGCGCTGGCCGGATCGTCGTCCAAGGTAAAGGCGGTCAAGCCCGTGCCGGTCGTCGTGTAGGTGAAATCCTGAGCGTCGTCCGGTACGCCGTTCTTGATCACCGTAATCCGACCGTGTTTGGTATTGCTGAACGTGACCGTGATGTTCTCGCCCGGATCGACGTCGAGCGTCGCCGTCCGACTTGCCAAGTCCACGCTGCTGCCGTTGTCGGGATCGACAATCGTCAGGCCGGTCAGGCTCCAGCCCGCCAACGCCGCTTCCGAGATCACGTAACTGCCCGGCAGTAGGTTGGCGAATGTCCGACTGCTGGGCAACGCGCCGTCCGCATCGTCATCCAACTGGAACGCACCGATCGGCGCGGTGCCCGAAAAACTGAAGTCGGCCGCGTCGTTCGGAAGCGAGTCCTTCACGACCGTGACATTGCCCAGCGGCATGTTGCCGAAATCGATGTGGTCCAAGTACAGGTCATCGCGGTTGATCGAGACCACGTATTCGAGATTGTCCACAGCGCCGGGTAGCGTCTGCAGATGGGTCGCGGACAGGACCTCGCGGACACGGTAAGTGCCCGGAAGCAGCCCGGTGAAACTGTAACTGCCATCCGACGCGGTCGTCGTCTGGGGATCTCCCGCGGTGAGCGTGCCGCTGTCGTCGTTGTCCAGGTAGATCGTCCAGTTCGCCACGCCTGCCGAGTTCTCCCCAAGATCGAAGAACCCATTCGCGTTCACGTCGATAAACTTGTAGCCGCGAATCTCGCCGGTCAATGCCTGGACTTGCAGGTCGTACTTGTTCACCTGCCCCACGCTGCCGCTGTAGACTTCCACAAAGTAGGTCGTGTTGGCGGCAGCAACAAAAGTTGCCACGTCGACGTTGGTCTCGCTGCCGTTGCTGCTGGCAATGATTGCCCCGGCGGCGTCGCGGATCCGGATGCCAAGGTTGGTCGGCTGCGAGGCCAAACCGGTGCCCGTCGGCATGGTCGCGCGAACCTGGACGGGCCCCGCGAACGCGCTGGCCGTGGCCATCTGGAAATAGTCCCGGTCGGGGCGCGTGATGGTGTGGTCGAGCGAACTGATCGCGGTCCCGTTGAACGAGCCCAGGTCGGTCGCCGAAGTCCGCGCATTGTCGTTGGCCGGAGTCCCGCTCGTGTCGTCGTTCACGTCCGGATTCCAGATCCGCAGCTGGTATTGGGCATCGGCCCCCACGATTCCAACCTTGTACACATCGCTCGTGATGACCCCCGGAATCGTCGCTGACGCCAGCGGATTGCCGGCCTGAATGACGACGGGTGCGCCAAGCGGATTGTTGGCGTTGTCGTAGAACGTCACCGTCGCCGAACTCGAGCCCCCCGCGTAGCCGACCGTGACATTCAAGTCGCCTGGCACTGCAGCCTGGAAGCGGTAGTAGTCCGCGTCGCCGGCTGCGACCGCCCCACTGGGCGAAGTGATCATGTCCACGACCCCAGTCGTCAGGCCCGGCGACACCACGGGCTGAGCCGCCCCCAGCGAATCGTTGTCTTCCGTATCCACAAACGTGACCGACAGCAGATGCCGCGGTTCCAGTGCCTCCAGGAAAATCGCCCGGCGATCGAGGCGATGGCGGCGAGCCTGGCGAGAATGCGTCGAGTGACCTTTTCGTCGTACCAAGGATGAAACGTTATTGAGCCACGACATACTCGTATCTCCCACGGCAAGAAGTTCCTCGTCCGCTCTACGGCGCGGACACGGGACACAGTAGAAGCACAAATCACGGCGAATACCTGACTCGCCGCCCCCCTCCGACCAGCAGCGAGCGGGCTTCCGAAAGAGCGAAAACTGCGAGCGCTAAGCTCGTCAATTTTTCAATCTCGCTTTCTTCGCGAGTGATGTCAAGATAGCGATCAGGTAAAATAGTTAAAATAAGAAAAAGTTGCTCAAGTGGATAAAACGACCCCAACAGAGCCATCGTTATAACCACGTCGCGATCGAATCTGCCAGTTCTGTGGCCCACGCCAAATCTACAAGCCACGGATCCCGATCGTCCGCCGCCAGACGTGGTGAGGGAAAACTGGGCTCGCGTGCAGACGCCCGGATGCTTCGTCGGAGCACGGGCAATGCCAGCTGCCCCGGGGCCTCGCGATCGGGCTTGCAGGCACTGCCCGATACCCGCCCCGCGACATCGGATGGAGCCGCAAACCAAGTCACGTCTGCCTCGCCCTCACCGCCAGCCGCGGACGACTTGTTAAGATAATTGATCACGATCAGGGCATCCTGGGGGCCCACCGCCCCGTCTCCGCTCACATCCAGATAGGGCGGCGTCGCCGAAGGGGCGGGAGGGACCGGCAGTGCCCGAGAGCCGCGGGCGTTAAGATCGTTGATGAGCACCAAGACGTCGAGAGGAAACACGGTGCCATCGCCGTTGACATCCAGCGGACTTGCCGGGTTCTGCCAAGTCCGCCACAATCCCGCATCAACGGTGGTCAGATCGTTCGGCCCGACGAGCACCACGCTGGCCCGGTGGGTGTTCGCATCGAAATCGCTGTCGGCCGCGTCATCCGTGCCCTGATTCGCCGTTGCCAGCCGCACCGCGAAGGGGACCTCCAGCGTCAGCGTGTACTGGCCGGCAGCCAGTCCCGGAAAGAGATACCTGCCGGAGGCGTCGGTCTGGGTCAGCCGGTTCACGGCGGCACCGCCGACCGTCTCGGTGCCGGTCAGGCGCAGCACCACCCCTCCCACACCTTGCTCGCCCGGATTCTGCAAGCTGTCCCCGTTGTCCCACCAGGCCATGTCTCCCAAGCTCAGCGGCAACGTTGGATCCAGGTAACCGGGCACCACGGCGCCCACAGCTCCGATGACAGCCACCGGAGCGCCTGCGTTCTGGGCCGCCACGTGGGCGGCGGCCGTGACGCCCACCGGCCGTTCCAATCGCATCGCACCGCTGCCTTGCTGCCGTAACCGGTAGGCATCCCCCTCGTTGCGATAAACGCTGTTGCCTTCCACACGCAATTCGACGTTCGCTTGCGATGCGGCCGAAGCGTGCTCGACAAGCACTGCACTGCCGCTGGTTGCCGAATTGGTCTCATCCAGGACGTTCTCGGCGATCACCGCTCGCAGGGACGCGCTGCCGTCGGCCGAGATGCGCAGGCCGCTGCCCGCGACCGTCGAAACCGTGTTGTTGAACAGGAACAGGTCCAGCCGCCCCGTCGCATCGGTCGCCGTCGTCACCCGCACGGCGTCGTCGGCTTCGGCTCCCTGCCCGTCGCCAATCGAGGTGAACGCGTCGTATTGGACCGTCGCCTGCAGGCGGGCTGCTTCTGCCACGCGGAGGGATAGTCCGCTGCCGAACAGCTGGTCCCAAGAATTCGTGTCCGAAAGCAATGCGCCCACGGCGGAGCCGGTCAGCGCGACCTGTGCGCCGGCGGGGCCTTGCAGGCTGGAAATCGTATTGGTCGACCAACGGGTCTGCAGTTCGGCCTGATCCTGCACGGCACAATCGATGGCCGAGCCGGCGAGGCCGTCGAACGAAGTGTCCACCAGGGTCAAATCCGTTCGGCTGTGGCCCGACAGATGCGCACGAACGCCGGTGACGGTTGTCGCAAACAAGACCCTGTCACCGACAATCAAGTTGTCGTCGACCAACCACGTCGATTCCGTGTCTCCGCCATTGGCCAGATCCAGGACAGCGCCGTGCACGCCCTCAAAGTCGTTGCCCGTGATGACGGCGGCACCCCGGAACTGCGCGACTCGGATCGTAGCGTCGGAGCTGCTGTCTCCCACGCCCTCGAACAGATTCGATTGCAGCCATAGGTCACCGGTCACCTCGGCCAGCCCGATGGCCGCATCCGTCAGCCCCTCAAACACGATCTCGGCGGCCGTCAGATCCCCGTTCACTTGGCTCAAGTCCATTCCCCGCGTGCCCACTCCGGCTCCGCTACCGCTAAGCGTCAAGCCGGAGAAATCGAGATCCCCGGCAAATGCTGCCGAGTTAAAGAACGCGGCCTGCCCTGTTGGCGGCCGGACGATCGCGCCCGGGGAACTGCTGCGGATTGTCAAGTTCCCCACCGGGCCGCCACGCACGATTCCCATCCGGCTCAAGTCCACCGACTCGGCGTATTGACCGTCGCCGACCTGGATGATGTCACCCGGACGCGCTGCGTCCACCGCGCTCTGAATGCTGGCAAACGCAGCCCCCGCTCCGACCTGGAGGAGGGCGAACAGTCGGCGCGACTCCAGGTGTTCGAAGGCGAGCCCCCGCGCTCCTCGGCCCCCATGGGCTGCCGTTCGCGAACCGCCTGACCGCCGGAGCCGAAACCATCGCTGATTGGGCATCATCCACCTCGTACGCAAATCCAGACGCCTTCGATTGGCCCACCGTGGGCTATCACGATTCTATTTCCCCCTGCCGTTTCTACAACCATCGCGTGCGGAAACTTGTGTCGTCCGGAAACTTGCCTGCTCCCGGTTGACTCGCCTCCAGCCAGTAATGATCATCGGGAGAGAAGCCGGAACGATGATGGCGATCCGTCCGGCGAGGGAATTCGATGGCGGACAAGATGAATCCGGTCGACGGGGGCGATGATTTGGCCATGTCGTTCCCGAGTGGCAGCCAGGCCGTAGGACGCGTGCTGCATCGCGCAGCGGACGCTCTGCGTCTGCTGCTGGACGCCCAGGCTTATGCCGAGGACGTCGGACGCAGCGTCTGGGACTTTGCGGTCGAAATCGACAGCCTGCGCCGGACCGGTTGCACCGACAGCGAGATTCGCTGGCTGGTGTGCAAAGGCTTTGTGCGGCAGGCCTCGGAGTCGACGGCAGGCACGGGGGAAACGCGGGCCTTTCGCCAGTCCGGCACCGGCCCGGGGTTGCGGTTTGACGTTCAGACCTGCTTCGTGCTCACCCCAGCAGGCATCCAGTTCGCCTCGGCGGCGCTGGCGGGTGCGAACGCCTCTTTCGACCTGGCAAACTCTGCGGCCGGTCCGGAAGATCACCCGCTCGATCCCGTCCCGGATGCCGCGCGCCCCAGGTGGGACCCCGAGCGCCAGGAGTTGCGTGTCGGAGACCGGCTCGTCAAGCAGTTCAAAGTTCCGGCGGCCAACCAGGAGCGGATTCTGGCCGCGTTCGAGGAAGAAGGCTGGCCGATCCGCATCGACGACCCCTTGCCGCCGGCCACCGAGCAAGATCCCAAACGCCGCCTGCACGACACCATCAACTCGTTGAACCGCAACCAGAAGTGTCATGATTTGCGGTTCCTCGGCGACGGCACGGGGCAAGGCGTCCGCTGGGAACTGGCTGAAAACTCGCAGAGTCGGTGAGGCGAAGAGTCGGCCCGTTGTTGCCGGCCACTCACTTCGACGCCCGCATTCTGCCCGCAGATCGTCCCCACACTTCCACCACGGCATCGGTTTACCGCGCGAGACAATAGGCATAGAAAAGGAACTGGTCATCGCTCTTGCGGCTCAGCGCCGGGCATC
>CAIYOB010001364.1 GCA_903927685.1 uncultured Planctomycetaceae bacterium | reverse complement strand
CCGGATGCCTTCGAGGTCTCGCTGTTGAACGAAGCCGGCCAGTCGCTGGTGCCCGTGTTCCGGCCCGAAGCGACCTCGTTCTTCAATGCCAACCCGGACGGCGCCGTCGCCTGGGCCGAGGGCGTGACGTGGGACGGCCGCCAGGTGACGCTGGACATCGCGTCGCTGGCGCCAGGCACGCCGGCCACGCTGGTTTTCGACTTGATCGGCAACCCGCCCGGCCGCAGTTCGGTCGTGGCGATCGACAACGTGCGGATCGCACCCGATCGCTTGCCCCGCGATTCGTTCACGCCGCTGCTGGTGGCCAGCGGCTTGGCGGCCGGTGCGGACCTCGACGCCGGCGACGTGGACGGCGACGGCCATGCGGACCTGGTCGTGACCGACGCGGGGGCCGATCGGCTGGTGATCTTGCACGGCGACGGCGCGGGCCGGTTTGCTCGGGACACGTGGTCCGTGGCCGCGTACGGGCACGGACCGCACACGCTGGCGCTGGGCCAGCTGACGCCGAATGACAACGTGCTGGACGCGGCGATCGGGTTGGCCGACGGCGGCCGAGTCCTCACGCCGCTGGGCATGGACGAGTTGCCGCCCCGGGTCACCTTGGTCCAGCCCGTGCCGAACCAGACGGCCACGGCCGCGGTGATGCAACTCGAGCTGGAGTTTTCCGAGGCCATGCGGGATGCCGGTCCCGCAGGCGAACGCTCGGTGACCGACCCCGCGGCTTACCGGTTGTACTCGCCAGGCCCCAACGGCCGCAGCGAGGACGGCGGCGGCGACGATCTGCGGATCCCGCTGGGAGCGATTCGCTACGACGCCGCGGCGCACACGGCGTTTCTGTCGCCGGTCGCCGGCCCACTGCCGGACGGGCCGTACGCGCTGATCGTGGGCGGCGGCGACCCGCGACACACGCCGGTCGATTTGGCGGGCAATCCGCTGGCTGCTGGCGATGCCGTGCAGTTCTCGTTCACGGTCAACGCCGTCGGGCCGGTCGAGCTGCAGGCCGCCGGACTGACGGGCAGCGAAGGCCAGGCGATCACGCTGAAGGCCACCTTCCGCAATCCGGGCAGCGCGGGTCCGCATACGGCCATCGTCGATTGGGGCGACGGCAGCTCCGAACCGGCCACGGTCCAGTTCACCGCCGAGTGGAACCCGGCCATGGAGCTGTGGCCGCCCGGCTGCTCGTTTCTGACCTGCTTGTACGACTCGTATCGCAACCCGGGTTACGCCGCCGGTTCGCTCGCCGCCAGCCACGTGTACGCGGACAACGGCCGCTACACGGTCCGCATTTCCGTAGCGGACCAGACGCTGACGCTGCCGCCGTCGGTACTGGAGGTCGTCGCCCAGATCGCCAACCTGCCGCCCGAGCTGACCTTGCCCGCCGCGCCCGTGCGGCATACGGGCCTGTACGTCGCCATCCCGGTCGGCACGTTCACCGATCCGGGCTTCGACGCCCCGGCGGCCGGCACCGTCGAGACGTTTCGGGCGACGATCGACTGGGGCGATGGCTCGCAGCCGTCCGCGGGCTTGGTGACCGCGTCGGCGGGAGCTGCTGGCCGTCCGACGACCGGCGCAATTCAAGGCCAACACCGCTACACCGCCGTGGGCACGTACCCAATCACCGTGACGGTAGCCGACGACGACGGCGGCGTGGATACGGGAACGTTCACCGTGCAAGTCCAGGCTGCAGCGAGCACGCGATTCTTTGTCGTCGATCGGCGGAGCCGCGCCGCGTACTTGTACGACGCCGGGTTCGCGCCGACCGGTGCCTGGCCGCTAGTCCGCCGCAACGCGGGGCCGCGGGGCGTGGCCGCCAACCCCGCCGGGGATCGGCTGTGGGTGGTCAATCACAGCCAGCACGTATTCGCCTACGACGCCGCGGGCACGCTGCGGGGCTCGTGGCGAGCGAACGACGTGCACGTGCCGCAAGACATCGCCACCGACGGCCGACACGTGTGGATCCTGGACGCCGCCTTGGACCGCGTGTTTTTCTTTGCGGACGGCACGCAACGGGAATCCGGCCAGGCCCACGCGACCAGCTCGTTCGCCTTGCATCCTGACAACCGCTTGCCCCGCGGACTGGCGACCGACGGCACGCGGCTGTGGGTCACCGACGGACGCCCGGGGCAGGCTCGCGTGTTCGTGTACGCGCTGGACGGCCAGCCGCTGGGCTCCTGGTCCTTGGACCCGGCCCACGGCCCGCCCGGCGGGATCACGCTGCAGCGGTCCACGGGCGACCTGTGGATCCTGGACGAGCGTGATCGGCAGGTGCACCGCTACGTCGCGGCGGCCTTGCGGACCAGCGGCAGCCAGCTGGCGGACGCAGTGTTCCCGCTGACCGCAGCCAATCGCTACCCGAGCGGCAACGCCGACCCGGTTACGCAGATCCAGATCGGCGACACGGTCAGCGACTCGAGCGCCGCGGGAGCGGAAGCCGACGAGTTCGCCTTCGAGGTCCCGGCAGCCGGCTCGGCGGTCTTTGTCGATTTCCAGTCGCTGACGGGCGGCGTGCTGGAGACGGCCCTGGTCCGTTCCGTCGCGGGCGGCGCCGAGACGGT
>CAIYOB010001363.1 GCA_903927685.1 uncultured Planctomycetaceae bacterium | reverse complement strand
TCGCTATACGTGCCCTGCGCCATCCAGATCATGTTGCTGGCGGGAACGATCCGCAGCGCATTGGTCAGCGACGTCGCATCGGCCCAGCTTGTGCCCCCGCCCGTGCCGTTGGTCGTGACGTAGACGGGCGGCGTCGTGGCTTCCCGCAGCCAGGCCGAGAAGGCCGTGTTGCTCGCGCTGCCGGCCGGGTAGTTTCCGTCTGCACAGGTCACCGCGACGCCGAGGTACTTCCATCGATCGCTCTCCGTTAAGGTATAGGTGGATGCCGTCGCGCCGGGGATGGCGTTGGAGGCCGAGCCATCGGCATTGTCCGACCGCCACCACTGATACGTAAATGTTGCCTCGCTCGCGAAGTTCGCGGCCGTGTAGCTCCCGTTGGTGTCCATGTTGTCGTTCCACAGACCGTTCGTGGCAGTCAGCGTGGTCCCAACCAGCCGCGTACCCGTGTAGCCGGGCGCCACCGTGTTCACCGGCGGATCGTTGATCGCCGCCACGACCACCGTCACCGTAATGCTGTCGGTCGCATTCACCGCATCCTTCGCCTGCACCACAAACGAGTCGGTTCCATTGAAGTTGGCGGCCGGCGTGTAAGTGAAACTGGTCCAGGTCACCTCGCTCGTGCCGGAACCGTTCACGGACGCCGTACCGTGGCCCGGATTGGTAAGATTGGTCCACGCAACGCCGGCCCCGCCGTTGCCGTCATCGGTCGCGGTCAGGGGCAGGCCGGAGAGGTCCAGCGCCCCGTCTTCGTTCATGTTCGTGCTGACGCTGTCGGCCGGCACGCCGTTCACGAGAATGACCGGCGCCTCATTCGGCGCACCCAGGACCTTGCTCCAGGCCGTGGACACCGTGGTGGCGGACGAGCCGGGATATCCGGTGTCGGTACACGTCACGGCCACGTTCAGGTTGCTTCCCAGGAAGGAGCTATCCGGTGTATACGTGGCGTTCGTGGCATCGGGTATGGCGATGGGGGAGGGGCTGTTGGAGCAATACCACTGGTAGGTGAATGTCAACCCGGCCGCGTCGTACACCGCGTTGCTGTCCACGTTGTCATTCCAGGTTCCGGGGTTCACCGTCCACGGCGTATTCATCTCGAACGTCGTGCCGCCGGAATAGGTTGGCGGCACCGTGTAGACGGGCGGATCGCTCACCGGGTTGACCACCACGCGGACGGTCACGGTGTCCGAGAGCAGGCTGTTGACCCCGGTCACCTTGACGTCGAACGTGTTTGTTCCATTGAAATTCGTGTTGGGCGTGTAGGTGAAGGCGGTCCAGACCGGGTTGGTCCCGGTACCGTTGACCGCGACGGAGCCGTTTGCCGGCCCGGAGCCCGCCACGTTGGTCCAGGCCCAGGCGATGTCGCAGGAATCCGACGCAGCCAGCCCCAACCCCGACAGGTTCAGTGCCCCGGCGTCTTCGTTCATGCTCGTGGCCACGAGATCACCGTTGGTAATCGCGGGGGGTGTCGACAGGATGACATCCACCGTGCCGAAGATTTCCAGGCCGTCCAGCCCAACGTTGTTTTGGCCACCCCCGGTCGTGGCCGCCACCAAGAACGTACGAGTCTGTCTGTTGGTGTTTGACGTGTAGACATCGGTCGGATCCCAGCTTACCACCTTGTAATTGTTCGTGTCCTCCCAGGCGGTATTGCTGTTTGTTGCCACAATGAGGGACACGACCGAAGATGTTTGACTCTGACCCGGTGTGGTCTCGATCCACTTGGCGGTAGTAGGGGCAAGGAAGCTTTGCTCGCCGATACCTCGGACCCGCAATTCGGTGATATTGAGCTTGGTCGATGCCGTGTAACCGCC
>CAIYOB010001362.1 GCA_903927685.1 uncultured Planctomycetaceae bacterium | reverse complement strand
GAATACCCATCGGCGGCGGCCGCCCAGCCCTCGGTGCCGTCAAACCGCTCGCCGCACGAGCCGTGCCAGTACTTGTCGCCGCGGGACAGGATCATCTTGACGCCGCTGGCAAAGGTCGTGACCATGCCATCGCCCGTTTCGTTGGGCACGTATCCGTATTCGACCGGCGAGGTCTCGCCGCAGTCCAAGCCCGCCTGAGCCTGGGCAAACGTGTGCGCGCCCCATTCGCCGATACAGCTCGTGTGGAAGTCGTAAAACCCGCGCCAGCCGCCGGAGACGTAACCGGGGTTGAACGGCCGCCAGGGGCAGGGACCCAGCCAGGCATTCCAATCCACCTCGTCCTTGGGCGGCTGGTCGACCGCCGGCAGCCAATCGTGCCGCATCTGGGCGGCGTCCCAAGGCGCGATATGGGCATAGGCGGTGTGGATCTTGCCCAGTCGCCCCGTGCGGGCCATCTCGATACAGAAGACATGGTTCGGTTCGCTCAGCCGCTGGGTGCCCGTCTGGTATACGCGGGCATACCGCTTGGCCGTCTCGACCACCGCCCGGCCTTCGGCAATCGTCATGCTCGACGGCTTTTCGGTGTACACGTCCTTGCCCGACCGCATCGCCAGGATCGAAGCCAGCGCGTGCCAGCGGTCGCCGGTGGCGATCAGCACGGCGTCAAGGTCCGTCCGCTCGGCCAGGAACTCGTTGAGCTCCGGGTACATCGCACAGTCTTGATTGCCGTATTGGCCGTCGACGTACTCCTTGACGATTTGCCGCTGCCGCTTCTGCAAATCGCAGATCGCGACGAACTGGACGTCGGGCTGGCCCATCAGCCAGTGCAGGTCGCCCATGCCGCGGCCCCGCAGGCCGATGCCGCCGCAGACGATCTTCTCGCTGGGCGGGACCGCGCCGTTCTTGCCCAGCACGTGGGCCGGGACAAGGGCCGGCACCGCCAGCACGGCGCCGGCCCCAGCCGCCGCCTTCAGGAACTTGCGTCGAGTCACATTCGTGGTCTGCATTTCCATTACCTCCTGAGGTTGTTCAACTCGAAATTGTCCAGATAAAACTCCGTCTTGACGGTCGCGTTGCTTGTGAAACCGACCCAAGTCAGCTTCTGAAACTCGGGGCTGGCGTAGGGCAGGTCGCGGAACAGTCGCGGTTCCTGACCGGGGACCGTGACTCGCAACGCCCAGGTGTCCGGCGCCCCTTCGCCCAGCGTGGCGATGATCTCGAAATGCACCCACTGGCCGACGGGCAGGGCCAACGGGTTGTCCTTGCCCGCCTGCAACCGGCCGTTGCGAAGCGAAAACTGCGGCCCGGTGCGATAGGGCGACTTGCCATAGTCCCGCCACTCGAACTGCACGTACGTTTCGGCCTCGATCCGCAGATCGAACGCGTTGAAGGCACGGCCCTCCTGATAGCCGATGCCGGTGTAGACGTAGTGCGGATTGTAAACCTGCTTCAGGCCCGGCGCGTCGGTGATCTT
Source organism: uncultured Planctomycetaceae bacterium (assembly GCA_903927685.1). The sequence continues at coordinate 6,142 of CAIYOB010001362.1, read as the reverse complement.
CAGACTGCGCTTGCCGCCGGCCGCCTGGGTGTCCGTCACGGCGATCGAGTCGCCCTGGCCCTCGACGTGCAGCTCGGCGCCGGCGGGGGCTTGCCCTACGTCGACGGACTCGAAATCGTCCCGGACCGACAGTGGCGGCGCGTCCGGAATCACCTCCAGCGGCGGATAAGTCACATCGTTTGCCTTGGCGACCCAGGCCGGATCTCCGCAAACGCCCGCCTGGCCATAGTCGAAGGGCTGGAAGCCCAGTTTCAACGCCGGCGAATCGGGAGCCAAGCAGAAATCGCCGTGGGCCGGATCGGCGAACTGGGGATCGGCAATGATCGAGCCCTGCTCGTGTCCCTTGGCCTGCCAGGCTTCCAACGTGTTGCCGACGAAGTCCACCGGCTTGCCGCCGGCCTCCCAGTAACAGTTGTTGCCGCTGACATGCCGGACCTTGTCCCACGGCCCCGACAACAGCACGCCGCTGTCCCAATACACAATGTTCCTGTCGAACGTGAACGACAAGTGCTCTTCGACTCGCGTCGCTTGGACCTGGTACAGCTTGCTGAACGCCAGGATGTTGTTGCGGACGATGTTCTCCCGGCCGTAGTGCTGGTGAAAGCCGCCGGTCTTGACGCGGTAGGTCAGGTTGTTCTCGAACAGGATCCCCGTACTGCCTTCGTCCGTGTACAGCCCCCAGCCGCCGTACGAGAACGCGTAGATATCGTGGAACACGTTGTTCCGCACGACGGTGCCCTCGGACGGTCCCAGCGTGTAAATGCCGCCCATGTCGCTCAACACGCCCCAGCCGATGTGATGGACTCGGTTGAAGGCGATCGTATTCCGCTTGGCCAGGCTCTCCGCATAGCCCCACCGCCAGCCGACGGAGATGCCCGTGTAGTACAGGTCCGCGATCTCGTTGTGCGTGACCTGGTTGTCGGGACTGTGGCCGATCCAGACCCCGACCGCACAGGGGAAGATCCGGCCGCCGTGGCGGATGATGTTGTTGTCCACCGTGATCCGGCTGGTCCGTTCGGCTTCGTCGGCCGCGATCCCGGCCTCGCCGATCCGCACGCCGCCCGCGCCAAAGTCGTGCAAGTACGATCGCCGCAGAACGCAGTCTCTGCAGCCCTTGCGAAACCAGACCACGTAGGTGCCGACGTGGCCGAACTCGCAATCCTCGATCGTCACGTGCCGAGCGCCATCGGCCAGCACCACCGCCTCGATCGGCGCCGCGGCTTGGGCGGGCTCGAATCCGCCCGGCGGCGTCAGCCACTGGCCATGCTGGAACGTGAGGCCCTGAAAGGTCACCTGTTCGACGAACTTGCCGGCCGCTGCGTCGCCCTGCAGCACCAGAAACTTCTCCGTCACCGGCGCGACGACCGGCACTTTCGCCAGGTCCTCGCCGGGCAGCGGATAATAAGTCAGCGTTCCGTCCCGCGACAGAAACCACTCGCCGGGTGCATCCAATGCCTCGCGGTAGTTTTCCAAGTGGAAGATATTATTCCGCCGCCACGGATTCCAGGACTTCATGCCTTCGCCGCTGGTCACCAGCGTCGCCTGCTGCGGATCGACGCTGTCCAGAAAGCGGCGGGTGTTGTCCCAGTTGTGATACACGACGAGGTTCAAATCCCGCAGAGCGTCGGCGCCGACACCGCCCAGCGCGGCCTGAAAATCCTCCGGCCGCATCCGCACCGTCTGGCGAGCCTGTTTCGGCTTGCGCGGCGAGCCGCCGGCATCCAGCACGGTCTGCTGCACGTCCTGGATGTAGTAATAGAACTTGTTCGGGCTGCGGGCGCGGGTCGCGCGGCGGCCGTCGACAAACAGCTGCTCAAAATACCACTGGCCCGCGGCCACCTCGGGGATCTGCAGCGTCCACAGCCCGCCTGCGGCCCGCTTCCAGCCGCTCAGCAACCGTCCGCCGGAGAAGACGGGCCGCGCGCCGGCCGCCGCCTGGTAAACGATCGGCGCTTGAGCCGTGCCGCTGTCTTCGGCGGTCAACACCAGCGGTTCGGTGATCCGGTACAAGCCGTCCGCGACGTGGATGCGGACCGCCTCGCTCAGCGGACCTTGGGATTTCAAGCTTCGCACCGCGTCCCGGGCCCGGGTCAACGAGGCCCAGGGCTGGGCAGCGGTGCCCGCGTGGGCGTCGTTGCCGGAGGGCGAGACATAGAAGTCGGCAGCGGCAGCGGCCGACGTGGACAGCAGAAGGAACCCAACAAGGAGAGTTTTCATGGCGGGACCTGTGCAGGTTGGAGGACTGTGAAAGGATAAGGCTAAACCGCTGGAGTCGCTCGTGCAAGCACACATCCGCAGGCAACGGTGAATATGGCCGGCGGGCATGGCCGTTCGCCGCGGTCCTTCGCCAATCTCCGTTGCACTGCGCGCCGCCGACGTCTAGACTGATCTCCGGGCTGGGGCCAGTTTTCCAAGGCCGGCCCGCGATGCATTCCTGTTTCCATCCCACCGAGGAGTCCACTGATGAGTCAAGTTTCTTCGTCCCGGCGCGAGTTTCTCAAACGTTCCGCCGTCGCCGCCGGCGCGGCAGCGGCCTTGTCCAGCGGCCTGGCCCGCAGCGTCCATGCGGCCGGCAGCGACGTGATCAAGATCGCCCTGATCGGCTGTGGCGGACGCGGCACCGGCGCAGCGAACGATTGCTTGAATGCGGCCAAGATCCTGAACCAGCCGTTGAAACTGGTGGCCGTGGCCGATGCGTTCGAGGAGCGGGCGCGTAATTCGCTCCGCAACTTGCAGAAGCAATGGTCGGAACAGATTGACGTGCCGGAAGAGCGGATATTCGTGGGCCTGGACGCGTTTCAGAAAGCCATCGACTGTGGCATCGACATGGTCGTCATGGGGACGCCGCCGGGCTTTCGTCCGCAGCAGTACACGGCCGCGGTCAAGGCCGGCAAACACGTGTTCATGGAAAAGCCGCTGTGCACCGACGCCCACGGCTATCGGCAATTGGTCGAGGCCAACAAGCTGGCGGACGAAAAAGGACTGAAAGTCGTCGTCGGCTTGCAGCGGCATCACCAGGCCGGCTACATCCAGGGGATCAAGGAGATCCACGACGGCAAGCTGGGTGACGTCGAGCACCTCCGCGTGTACTGGAACGGGTCCGGCGGCGGCGCGCGGGACTTGGGCCCGCGCCCGGTGAACGATCCGAAGGAGCTGGAATTCCAGATCCGCAACTGGGGCTGCTTCCTCTGGCTGTACGGCGACAACATCGTCGAACAGCACGTGCACAACCTGGACATCGGCAACTGGGTCATGTGCCGCGACGGCAATCCGCAGAACGCGCATCCGGTCGAAGCCACCGGGATGGGCGGCCGCGTGAACCGCGGAAACTACGGCGATATCTTCGACCACCATTTCATCGAATTCACGTATGCCGACGGGACGAAGATGTACAGCCAGTCCCGCCACCAGCCGGGCACGTGGGATCAGGTCAACGAGTTCGTGCACGGCTCGAAGGGCGACCGCACCGTTTCCACGGGCGGCGGGCCGGAACTGGAAAGCGGCAACCCGTACGTCCAGGAGCACGTGGACTTGATCAAGGCCATCCTACGGGACGAAAAACTGAACGAAGCCTGGCTCGCCGCGGCCAGCAGCATGACAGCCGTGTTGGGCCGCATGGCCTCGTACTCCGGCCTGGTCGTCAAGTGGGACGAGGCGGTCGCCAGCGGGCCGCAGGAGAGCCCGGAAACGCTCGCCTGGGACGGCACCCCGCGGCACGTGCCCGGGCCGGACGGCCTGTACCCGTTCCCGATCCCCGGCCAGTACAAGCCGTACTGAGCGGCAGGGAGTCATCGGCCATGCCTCGACGCGGGTACTGTGCGGCCCTGCTAACCGTGGTTTGTCCCTTCGCCCTTGCACCGCTCGCCACTCGCGGCGGTGAGCCGGACGCTTGCTGTTACGTCGCACCGATCGAGTCGCGTCCCTGGAGCGGTCCGGCCGGAGGTGCGGTCGCGGCAGTGAACGGCGCCGGTCTGCGCGGCGCCCGGCACGGAGCACGGCTGGGCGACACGTGGATCCAAGCGGGCGCGGGCGGGAACAACGAGGCATGGCTGGTCCTCGACTTGCAGGGCTGCTGCGACTTGGATCGGCTGGTGCTCTGGAACTACTTCGAATTCGGCGGCAACGAACAGCAGAACGCCAGCTTGCCGGACCGGGGCGTCGCGACGGCGGAGATTTACGTCGCCACCGCCGACAGTCCTCCGCGGATTCCCCGCAACGGACAGGGCGCCTTTGATTTCCAGGCCGCCGGCTGGAAGTTGATCCAGGCGAGGCAGACGTTTCACAAAGCGCCGGTTGCGCGCGGGCCCGACGACACCAGCGAGCCGACCGACGTCATCGACCTCCGGGGACAGCGGCGGGTCACCCACGTGGCCCTGGTCCGCATGCAGCACTTTGCGCGCGACGCGTTCGGCGATTATCTGGGCGTGGACGAAATCCAGATCGTGCCGGCCCCGGGCACGTACACCGAGGACCCGGCCCGGCCGCACGCCAAACTGCGAGCGGCTGCGGCCCTGGCGGCGTCGAGCAAGCTGTCCCCCGCGGAACGTCGGCGACGGTACCAGGAAGTGCTCGACAGCCCGAACGCGGCCAACGTACTGCCGCTCGTACTGGCGGCATTCAAGGGGCCGGCCGCCGAGGCGGAGATCGAAGCTTTGGCCCAAACGCTGGCCGCGTCGGCCGAGAACGCGTCGGCGGTGCTGGACGCGCTGGCGTGCGACAAGTCCGTCGAGGCGGCTTCGGTCAGCGCCGAGCTGCTGTACGCCGTCGCAGCTCAAGTCGGGGGCCGCCGCTTGACGGAGGAACCCGGCTGGCGGCGATTTGCCGAGCTGGGGGCCGCGTTACTGACCCACGACGATCCTTTCGTGCGCGGCATCGCGGTTTTGGCACTGGTCGCCGTCCGCGATGCAAACCTCGGTGCACCGCCCCCGGGCGAAACGCCGGACTGGCTCCGACAGTGCCTGACGCTCGAGCCGGAATCGTCTTTGGAGAGTGATTTCGTCCTGCAGGCGTTCCGGCTGGGCGTACACCGCACGACGCGGGAGTTGGCCAGTTCGGCGGCAGAGATCGCGGCCCGCGCGGAAGACCAGGCGGCTTATGCCCAGTCGTGCGGCGACGCGGCACTGCGGCAACGCGTGCTGACTGCTGCCGACACGCTCAGGATCGCCTGCAATAACCTGGCAGGCGGGCAGGGCCCGGCGGGACTGACCGTCAGTCGCAAATGGTGGCTGGCTGTCCGCCACGCCGCCCGCGCGGTCGTGCTGGCCGGCCCTGATCTGGATGTCCGGGAACTCGTGTTCTTCAAGACTCCGCCGAGGACGGAAGGAAACCATCCCGATTGCCTGGTGCAGAATCACGATCGTCCCAAGGAACGCTCGCCGGGCGGCGACATTTTCGTCCAGTCGGGCACGGCGCCTACGGACCCCGTGCGGCCACTGCTTGCCGGCCAACTGGGCCCCGGACACGTCCAGGACATGGACTTGTGGTGGGACGCCGATCGGCTGGTGTTCGCCTTTGTGCCCCAGCCGCAATGGGGCAAGACGGAGTACAGCTGGGGAAGCGTGCCCTGGCGAAACGGGCCGCAGGCGGTGGTCATGGAGCACGTGGTCGGGTCCGAGGCCAGCGGGTTTTGGGAGAAGGGCAGCGAGCCGACGCATCTGTACGAAATCGGACTCGACGGAACGGGCCTGCGCCAGCTGACCGATGACAAGCGGTACTGCGATCGCGAGCCGGCGTATCTGCCCAACGGGGACATCGTGTTCTCGTCCGATCGCAGCTGCGGCGCTTCGCAGTGCGGGGCAGCGCCGCTGGCGTACAGCGACTTTGGCCTGCCCAATCTGTTCCGCGTCTCGGCCGACGGGCGGCGCATCGAGCGGCTGACGTACAACAAGGACGTGGATCGGTACCCGCACTGCCTGAACAACGGACTGATCGGATACATGCGCTGGGATTACCAGGAGCGGTTCTGGCAATGGCCGCATGCGTTGTGGACCATACGCTCCGACGGCACCATGAACGACGGGCTGTTCAAGGTGCATTTCAACGATCCCCAGTCCGTGCGCGAGCCGCGTTCGCTGCCCCGCAGCGACAAGCTGGTCGTCATTGCCTGCGGCCATCACTCGCCTCCGGAAGGCGCGGTCGCCGT
>CAIYOB010001361.1 GCA_903927685.1 uncultured Planctomycetaceae bacterium | reverse complement strand
GGGACGTGGAGCATTAGCACCGGCTGAGCCAGCCGTTGCCGCTTGGGCTACCGCCGCCGAGCATGTTTGGACCACGGGTGTGAATCGACTCGAGGGGCAAATGCCGGAGAAAGTACTTCCACGTGTCGCAAGACCTGTTGCTTCCTGCCGAGTCCTGAACCTGTTCCTGCTGCCGCCCCTGCATGCCCGCTTCGGCCGGCCGGCGGCCGGGGACGCCGAATCCTGAATCGCGCTGCATGCCAGGCGATTCGCAGAGGGAGGAACTGCAACTTGCGCCGGACAAGTCTGGCCGTCGCGGCCTGCTTCCTGTTGGTGTTGGGTGGTGTCACTGCCTTGACGCTGCGTCACTGGGCTCGCCGCAACGTCGACTGGGGCTCCGCGGACACCTCTTGGCAGCTCAACGTTCGCGGGGGCGGCGATCCAGCCGGGGACGGAGGCCGTGATCTGGATACCGAGTTTACGCTTCAGCCGCTCCCCGCCGCCGCCTTGCGTCCTGCGGCAGCGCACCAAGGCCTGGCCGACGTCCTCGACCTGACGCGACTGCCGGCCGAGATGCAGCGGACCCTCTCGTTGGTCCTGTTGATCCCGTTGGGCGCGCTCGTGACGTGCTTCTTCCGCAACCTCATCGGACTCAAGACCTCGGGCACGTTCACACCCATGTTGCTGGCCCTCAGCTTTGTCTTTGCCGATTGGCGGACCGGCTTGGCGATCTTGGCGGCGGCCGTCGTCCTGGGCTTGGTCGGACGCGGCCTGCTTGACCGGCTCAGGCTCTTGATGTTGCCGCGATTGAGCATCATGCTCACGTTGGTTGTGCTCTGCCTGGTGTTCGGCGTCTCCGTGTTGGACTACTACCGAGCCACCCCGTCGTCCCAAGCGATCCTGCTGCCGATGGTGATTCTGACGATGCTTGTCGAGCGATTCTACGTCACGATGCAAGAGGACGGGACGCGCGGGGCGGTGCAGCAGTTGGCGGGCACCGCCATCGTCGGCAGTTGCTGTTTCCTGGTCTTCCGCTGGGAGACGGCAGCGAGACTGTTGCTGGCTTACCCCGAAGGCCATTTCTTCACCGTCGCGTTGCTGGTCTTGCTCGGCCGTTATACTGGATATCAACTGCTCGAGCCGTTGCGTTTTCGCGATTTCGCCGGCCCGGGGTCAGGAGGGACATCGAGATGACGGCGCGTTGGCGTTGGCGATTCTGGGCCTGGCCCGCGGAACTGCGGCACTGCGGGCTGCTGGGCATGAACCGGCGGAACGCGGACTATATCCTGCCGAACAACCGGCGCAAACACTACGGGCTGGTCGACGACAAACTGAGGACCAAGCAGATCTGCGAAAGGCACGGGATTCCGGTGCCGCGGACCTATCTGGTTGTGGAGCGGCAGGGGGATGTGCGGCACTTCGAGGACCTGTTGGGCGGGCGCGAGGAATTCGTCGTCAAGCCCACGCAAGGCAGCGAGGGACGCGGGATCGTGGTGGTCAGCGGTCGGGTTGGCGAGGCCTGGACCACGGTGGGAGGCGAAGTGATTTCGCCGTCGGAGATGCAGTATCATCTGTCCGCGATCCTCGCCGGCCTGTACTCGCTCGGCGGCCGCCCGGACCGGGTCGTGATCGAGGAGCGGATCCAGCGGCATTCGGCCTTTGCTCACGTGCTGGTCGGCGGCACCCCCGATATCCGCGTCATAGTGTATCGAGGCCTCCCGGTGATGGCCATGATCCGCCTGCCCACGCAGCTGTCAAAGGGCCGAGCCAACTTGCGCCAGGGCGCTGTCGCGGCGGGGATCGAACTGCATTCCG
>CAIYOB010001360.1 GCA_903927685.1 uncultured Planctomycetaceae bacterium | reverse complement strand
TGACTTCCTCACCGCCGCCGTCGAAGCCCACCTCGCCCAGCAGAAAGCGCCGTCACTCCTTCCCACCCTGTGAACGGTTGCCCATCAGATTTGAGCGCTAACCAGTCCCGTAAGTGGCGTCCCGCTATTATGGGGAATATTTCTCTTGAGCCGTCTGTGTAAGTAAACGTGTAGGTCGCGACGGTCGTGCCGTGGGCGGGGTGGGTCCAGGTGCATCCGTGCAGGATATGCACCGTACTCGCGATCTGGTTGATGACGATGCCATGCACCGCGTCAGGAAACCCGGAGACCTTTGCTCCTCCAAGCTGAATGTATCTCGGATCAACTCGATGAGAAACATCGCCGACAGAGATCAATCCCGGACGGTGTTCGCCAAGGTTGAACTGGCTTCTGTCGGGAGAGTGGTTCAACGCGTTATTCGCGTAGGGCTGAAGGTCTATCATTGTCAGGCGGGAAGGCGGATCGATAGACAGCCAGCCAGCGATCGCAAGCAGCAGAATCGCGACGGACCCCAGCAGGGTCGCTGCCTTCCAACGCCCGACCGGGCTTAAGCGGTGGCGTCCCTTAGTCCGCATTCGATGTCCCGCCGGCAACCCCACCCGCGACGGCTGTTGGACGTGGGCCAAGTACTGCCCCAACACTTCGGCTACCTCGGTGGCCGACTGAAAACGGTCCTCCGGTTTCTTTTCCAGCAGCCGGTCGATGACGGCGACCAGCCACTCCGGGATGTCGGGATTGATCTCGCGGATCGGACGCGGGGTATCCTTGCACACCCGGTTCATCGCCCCGGTGGGCGTGTCGGCCCGGAAGGGGGAACGGCCGACGCACATGGCGTACAAGACCGCGCCCAGGCTGAACAGGTCGCTGCGGTGGTCGACGACTTCCCCGCTGGCTTGCTCGGGCGACATGTACGGCGGCGTGCCGGCGATCACGTTGCTCGACGACGCCTGGGCCTCGTGGATCACGCGAGCCAAGCCAAAGTCGGTGATCTTGACCCGCTCGACGCCGTTCTCCAACAGGATGTTGCCGGGCTTGATGTCGCGGTGGACCAGGCCCTGGGCGTGGGCCGCGGCCAAACCCGAGGCGGCTTGCAGGCCGATCCGCAGGATTTCTTCCACTCGCAAATGCCCTGTCCGCTGGATCCGGTCCTCCAACGACACGCCGACAATGTACTCCATGACCAAAAACGGCGTCCCGTCCGCTTCGTCCACGGCGTGAATCGTAACCACGTGATCGTGCGTCACGGCAGCCATCTTCTGGGCTTCGCCTTGGAACCGCTTCCGCGCGGCGGCGCTGGCGGCCAATTCGGGCGTCAACACCTTGATCGCGACCAATCGCTCCAACTTCGTGTCCCGCGCCTTGAAGACGATCCCCATGCCGCCGCGGCCGATCAACTCGAGGATCTCGTACCCGCCCATCCGGCCCAGGTGACGCGGGTTTTCCGAACGGCTCAGGAAATGGAAGGTCAACGGCCCGGGCTGGGTCCCGCCAACCGTCACGGTCTCTTCGGCCAATGCGCCTTTCAGCCGCTGCATGGCCTGGTCCAGCGCCGGTGAACGACGTGCCGTGGCGGCGGGATCCCTGGGCAGCACGGCGCTGCCGCCGGCCAGCAATTCGAGCTGACGTTGGCAATGGGCGCACGCTTCCAGGTGCGCGGCCAGTCCCACCTGGGCCTCCGTCGGCAAGCTGCCGTCCAACAGGGCCTGCAAACGCGTGATGTCGGGACAGTTGGGCGTGTCGCTCATGGATTGGCTCCTGG
>CAIYOB010001359.1 GCA_903927685.1 uncultured Planctomycetaceae bacterium | reverse complement strand
GGCAGCTAGCCGAGTCCCTTCAGGAAGAAGAACGGACCTTCCTGATCGGGCAGTACGCTGCCCTGCTGCTCGATGACCTTGAGCGGGACGGGAGGACCGAGGTGCTGCCGGCCGATGCCGCCATGGCGCTGCGCGTTGCCAGGCGCTACGCCGAACCGGGCCTGGAGGCCCGTATCGACGCCTTCCTTGGCCAGCGTCGCGTGGCCGGGCCGCTGTCGTCTGGGGCGCGGTCCGGGGAGGGGTTGTTCGATGATCGGGAGAACGTGCCTGATGCAGCCGGTACCGGACTGTTCGACGCACCGACGGTTGACGAGGCGGGCGGGGCGACCGCTCAGGCCGCGGCAACGCAAGGCGCCGATGCGGCCGAGGCCCGGAGCGACCGCGACGAAGGCCCGCGGCGGCCCGGCCGCCGCCGGGCGTCCCCCCCGGACGCGGACCTGGACCTGACTGCCTTGGGCGCGGCCGCCGATGGCGCCGAACCGGCCACTGCCGGACGGGCGGAAGCGCGAGGCCGGCAGAAGCGTGAACGCGGCCAGGCCGACCTGCCGCGGCGTCAGGCACGACAGGAGCGCGCCGGTTTCGTCGCCAAGAAAGGCCACGAGGCGGCCCCGCCCAAGGGATTCGAGCCGGGGTCGGCGACGGCCGGCGACGAGACCCCGGGTTTCGTCGCCAGGAGGGGCCACGAAGAGGGAGCCACCAAGGGCTTCGAACCGGCGTCCGAGACGGCCGAACGCGAAACCCCTGGTTTCGTTCCCAGGAAGGGCCACGAAGCCGGACGAACCAGGGGTTTCGAGCCGACGACAGGGCATGCCCGACGTGACACCCCGGGGTTTGTCGCCGCGACGGGCCACGAGGACGAGCCCACGCCCGGGTTCGTCCCGGGCCAGGGCCCCAAGGAGCGCGACAGCGGCCGTTTTGTGGCCACTGCACCGGGCGAGGAGGCCCCCCAACGGGGCTTCACGCCCACCAAGGGACACGAAGAGGAGGCCACACCCGGGTTCGCCGCCCAGGAGGGGCACACCCGGCGTCAGCGGCGTGGTTTCACCCCGACCCAGGGTCACGAAGCGCAGGACAAACCCGGTCTGGTGCGGCCCGACCCGCCCGGCGACGCGAACGCCACCCAAGGTGCGTCCCGCGCCCGGCGCGATCGCAACCGTCACGGGGCGGCTGCCGGGCGCGGCCAGGCCGGGCCATTGCCGGCGCCGGGCGAGCCCGACGCCGATGCCGGCGAGTCGGCCGAGTATGCCAACGGAGCCGCCCCCGGGCCCTCGCCAGACCGGCAACCGGATGGCGCCGCCGGCGACGCGGCAACGGACCGCGACCCGACGGCCGCCGGCGATGCTGCGGTCGACGACGCTCTGTTCCGCGCCGACGACGCGGAAGGGGCGGGCGTCGACAGCAACGCACCGGGCGACCGCAACCGCTCGGGGGCTGCCGTCGCCGACGAACAGCGCCGGCCCACTCTGGGTCTGACCGACGCCATCCAGGCCCAGCGCGAAGCCGAGGCGGCGGCCCGGTCTGAAGCCCTGGCGCGGGCGGCCAAGGCCCGCGACGAACTGCATCGGCGGCGCCAGGAGCGCGAAGCCAAACAGCAGGCCGAACGGGACGCGCGGAGTCGTCGCCTGGCTGAAGCGAAGCCGGCGGCGCCGCGGCGGGCCGACGCGGCGGTTGACGCCGGGCCGGAAACGCCCGAGACCCCCGACGACGACGCGGCCGCTGAGGACGAGCAGGTGGCCGACGACGACCTGTTGGCCGGTCTCGCCTGCGCGGTGTCACTGGACGACCTGGAGCGGTACCTCGGCGTCAAGGTGGTGCGCGAGGACCGGGCCCTTCTGGAACGACGCATGAAACAGAAACTGCGCGAGGCG
>CAIYOB010001358.1 GCA_903927685.1 uncultured Planctomycetaceae bacterium | reverse complement strand
TCATCCTGTTCCATATCCTCGATGGAGCCGAGCTGGATTTTCCCTTCCGCAGTCCGACCTTGTTCCAGGGCCTGGAGCAGCAGCCCGATGTCCTGGCCGACCCACGTTCGCTGCGCAAGGCGTACCTCCGCGAGTTGGCCGCGTATCAGCAGGATCTGCAACGCGGTTGCCGCAGCCAGGGCATGGATTACCTGCTGGTCCGCACCGACCAGCCGCTGGATGTGACGCTGACGGCCTTTCTGGGACAGCGGATGACGCGCTAGAACAGCGACTCGGAGCGAATCGGCAGGTCGCAAATCGGCCGTGGGGTCGCCAGGTGAAGGGAACGCAGCTAAGGCAGCTTTTCCAGTTGTTCCCGGCCGGAACGGGTCCGGACATCCGTTGTGCCGGCCCGCTGTGTGCTGCGACACAGGTGCTGGCCACACACCGGGATCCCACGGAGTATCCCGATTCGGTCGTGCGTGTGACCGGGTTCACGGCCTGCTTTGCCATCCTCTCGCCCGGATTCCGCCAACGGGTTGTCGCTCGTTTGATCCGCGGCTGGTAGAAAAGATGCTCGCGATGAGCCAGAGTGCATCGGTCGCCACATACTGCTCGGGAGGGCCAAGTCCCGGGACGTGGTTTCTGTTATCTTGCATGAGGCTCGCCTGGAGCAAAAACGACGAAAACGAAGCCGATGTTCGTGGTCCTGGGGGCGGCATGGGCGGCTACCGCGGCGGCTGCGGAACCTGGCTGCCCGTTCATTCCGATGGGGGCGATTACGGGAAAGCCGGACGAGCCGACGGTCAGGCGGATGAAGTACTGAGCAACGTCGCCTCAGCGGCACCGCCGAGTGTCGTGAGGCGTTTTCGGGGGCGGCTCGACGCCCGTCCTCTTTTCAAGAGCAACAGGGAGAACGACATGGGCAAGTCCCAGCGATTGCGGAGGGTGATGCACGCAACGCCCGCGTTTGGGCAAGCGAGACGATGGCTGCTGTGGCTTGGTATCCTGGCGGCACAAGTCCTGCCGGCCGGCGTCCAGGCACAAATCCCGCCGCTGAACACTTGCTGGCCCGCGTTTGACTACGACGGGAAGCCAGCGCAGACTGACGACTCGTTTGGCAAAGCGACGGTCGCGGGCTCGCTGTGCGAAACAGCGAGCTATGTCGGCGAGTCGAGAACGATGACCGCGGCAGACGGCAGATTGCAGGTCCGGCTGGACGGCAAGAAGTACAAGGCATTTCCGGTCGAGGAATACGCCGTTCAGTTGACGAACCTGTCCACGACGGAATCGACGGCGATGATCGGCGATTTCCGGTCGCTCAAGCTGTGCGTCGACAAGGCAGGTTCAGCAGAGGCAGTGACGGTGAATGTGCTCCGCGGGTCGCTGTGCCAGCCGACGGATTTCGTGCCGGAAACGTTCACGATCGAAGCTGGGAAAGAGCACATTCTCGCGACGGACTGCGGGCGGTCGTCGAACGACTTCATCCCCTTCGTCGAGCTGAATCTCGACGACCAGAATGGCTACTTGTTCGCGATCGGTTGGACTGGGACATGGCGGGCGCGATTTGCGAACACCGGCCCAGCGGTGGACGTCGAAATCGGCGTCGAGCGGACCGGCTTCCGGCTCCTGCCCGGCGAGACGATCCGTCAGCCGTCGGTGCTCGTCTTTGTCCGCCAGAACCAGACGCGGCGGGAGTTCAAGACGCGGGTCCATCGATTCATGCTGGAGAACAAAGTCCCCCGCGATTCAAAGGGACAGGTCATCCCGCCGATCCTGGCCGTGGCGTCGGGCGGCGGGAACAAGACGCCCCCGATGATGGCCGACATCCTGCGGTACTGTGTCGACAACAAGCTGCCGTTCGATACGTACTGGGTCGATGCCGGCTGGTACGGCGCGCCGCACGAGGACGAACTGTATTCCAACTGTGGTCCGAACTGGTGGAAATACGTCGGCGACTGGCGGGTCAATGCGACCACACATCCGACCGGCGACCTGCTGCCGATCGCCGACGCGGTCCACCGGGCCGGTTTGAAATTCCTGCTCTGGTTCGAGCCGGAACGGATGACGGATTCGGCTCCGATTCTGCAGAAGCACCCGGAGTACCGGCACGGGCAACTGGTGGACTACGGGAATCCCGAGACGCTCCGCTGGATCCAGGATACAGTTTACGAGGTCATCGCCAAGCACAAGATCGATGTCTATCGGCAAGACTTCAATATGGACCCCGACCCCGTTTGGCGCGGCATGGATGCGGCCGACCGTGTCGGAATCGCGGAGGCGAAACACATCGCCGGGATGTACCAATTCCTGGATGAAATGCGGTCACGATTCCCGGACATCCTGCAGGAGAACTGCTCGTCCGGCGGGCGGCGGATCGACATCGAGATGATCTCGCGGGCTCACACCTACTGCCGCAGCGACTATTACATCGGGCGCAAACCGGGCGACACCGCGTTCATCCTGGGCCAGAATGCGACGCTGAACCTGATGCCCTACCTGCCGTTCCAGGGCTGCGAATTCAACTGCGTGCCGGTCGGCGACGATTATGCGGCGTTCAGCATCATCTCGTCGGGCACCGTCATCACGCCATCCGATTTCGACGGCGGCATCCTCCGCCGCCGGATCAGCGACGAGGAAACGGCCTGGTTCAAGAAGGTCTTCGATCTCGCAATCCGGATGCGACCGTTTTACCTGGGCGACTTCTACCAACTGACCGACGAAACCGCCGCCGGCGACGACGTCTGGTGTGCGTGGCAATGCGACCGGCCGGACTTGAAGGCGGGATTCGTGATCTTCTTCCGGCGGGGTGCAGCGGCCGAGGACTCCCGCACGTTCCAACTCGGCGGAATCGAGTCCGGCGGAACGTACCAGGCGGAGTTTTTCCACGGCCCGCCGCGGACCGTGGAAGGTTCGGAACTCGCGAATTGGACGGTCCAACTTCCACCGCGGTCGTTCCAATTGGTTTTCTATCGGAAGCAGTAAGCGTGCGTTAAGGCTTCGCCCCTCGAGGAACTCACCATGAAGATCGCTACCGTCCACAACGACTCTCCCGTCCGGCGTACTCTCGCCAAGATATCGTCCAATGGTCTGCCAGGCTTTACCCGCGTCATGGCCCGTCTGACGCCACTTGCGATGAACTCGCTGTGGCGATGCTCACTGGCGTTGGCGGCAGCGCTGAGTTCCCTAGTCCCGACGATCGTTGTGCGGGCTGCGGATCAGCCGGAGATCCTCACGCCGCCGCCGGCACCGGAGCCGCGCATCAACGGGGCGAAGGTCTGCGGCGTTCGTCCGGGGCACCCGCTGCTGTACACCATCGCCGCGACCGGCCGGCGACCGATGAAGTTCTCGATCAGCGACTTGCCGGTCGGTCTCCAGGTCAATGAAACATCCGGGCAGATCGCCGGGGCGCTGTCCCAGCCAGGCACGTACCGCGTCACGGTCCGCGCCGAGAACACTCTGGGGTCTGCCCAGCGCGAACTGCGAATCGTCGTCGGGGAACAGATCCTGCTCACACCGCTGCTGGGCTGCAACACGTGGGGCGGCTGGGGGGCGAAGGTCGCGGATGCCAATCTGCGGGCGGCGGCCAAGGCAATGGTCGAGACCGGGTTAATCGACCACGGGTGGCAATACGTCAACATCGACGATGGCTGGCAGGGTCGCCGGGGTGGCCCCTACCAGGCCATTCTGCCCGACGAGAAGTTCCCCGACATGACAGCGCTGTGCGACTACATCCACAGCCTGGGCCTGAAGGCCGGCATCTACTCGACCCCCTGGACGACCAGCTACGCCGGTTTCGTCGGCGGCTCCAGCGACGCTCCCGACGGCGCTTGGCAGCGGCCCGCGAAGCCCCGGGACGGCTGGCGAGTTGGGAAGCACCTGTTCGAGACCAACGACGCTCGCCAATGGGCCGCCTGGGGCTTCGACTATGTCAAGTACGACTGGGGCGTCGACCGCGTGGAATTGACTCGACGAATGGCCGACGCACTCGCCGCGTGCGATCGCGACATCGTCCTGGAACTGTCCAATTCCGTGCCCTTGGATCAAGCCGCCGCGCACACGAGCCTGGCTCACTTGTCGCGAACGACGGGCGACCTGGTCGACTTCTGGGACCGTGCGCAAATGCCCGCGGACATCCGCAGTTGGGCCGAAGGTATCCGCGAAGTCTGGCTGGCGCACGACGCGTATGCGCCTTTCCAGCGGCCCGGGCACTGGAACCACGCGTGCAACCTCCGCATCGGTCTGCTGGGCGGCTGGCGAGACCAGCCGCTGACGCCGACTCACCTGACGCCCGACGAGCAATACACGCACATCAGCTTGTGGTGCCTGTGGGGCTCGCCCATGATCATCGGCACGCCGATCGAGCGGCTCGATCCGTTCACCTTGTCGCTGCTCTCGAACGACGAAGTCTTGGAGGTCAACCAGGATCCGCTCGGCGTCCAGGGCAAGCGGACCGCGGCCCGCGGCGGCGAGGCGGTGGTCAAGCCGCTGGCAGACGGCGCGCAGGCCGTGGGCTTGCTCAATCCGGGCACGGAGCCCGCCCAGGTCACCATCGCCTGGTCCACGCTTGGCCTGAAAGGCACGCAGCGGGTGCGCGATCTGTGGCGGCAACGAGACTTGGGCGTGCACGCCGAGGAATTCACCGCCGAAGTCCGTCCGCACGGCGTCGTGCTGGTGCGGCTCAGCAATCCCTAGTCTTTCACGTTTCCCGGCACTGCTGACTCGCCCGCCGACATCGTCGTTCGCCAGGTTGGGGCGATGTCGCGGCGGGCGAGCCAGCAGTGCCACGCGCTGCGGCGTGCCTGTCAACACGGCCAGCCGACATGGCCGGTGGCCGGTCTTGCGGCCCCGCGAAAGTTCAGCGCCGCGGGCCCGCCGTGACGGAGTCTTGGCTGTAGATCGATGCGTAGCGGTAGTAAACCTCCAGCGTCATGGCGGCCATGGCGGTGCAGTACAGGCGGCCAGCGTCGTCGTGACTGCCGTCCAGCATCCAGCTGCCCAGTTCCGTGCCCTGTTGGCTTTGCGTCGCGACCAGGTAGTCGCGCATGAACGCGTTCCACCGCTCCCAGGACGAGCCGCCGTAGTGGTGCATGACCTGCGTCGCGTAATAGTAGTAATACAAGCCCAAGCCGGGTTGGGCCCAGCGTTTCAGCCGCTCCACGCCCTGGCCCAGGCCGGGCCGCTTGTGCTCCCAGCCGGTGTACATCCGGCACAGCAGTCCGATCGGCGTGGTGGCCGTGATCGGCACGTTGATGTCCAGGTAGGGCGCTTTGCGGCCAGAGGTATAGCCGTAGCAGGATCCGATGCGGTCCTCGGATACCAGGTCGAGGAACTTCGTCGCCCGTGCCGCGACTTTGGGATCGACTTTCAGCCCGGCCAGGTACGCACTCTTCAATGCCATCAATTGCCAACCTACCACCGACGTATCGCCAGCTTCCCGCGGCCGGTAGCGCCAGCCGCCGGCGGGGTGCTGAGCCCGCTCGATGAACGTAATCGCCTGTTGAGCCGCGCGAGTCAAATCGGGCAGCGTCACGGGGGTCAGGGCGTCGACGTCAAAGCCCAGCAGACCGGCGGTGGGACTGGCGGGCCGCGGGGGACGGGCCTCCGGTGCCGTCTCAGTTGCACCCGGACCGGTTGTCCCGCCACCGACGCCGACGGGCGGATCGCTCCAGCGAGGCGTCGCCGTTTCGGGCTGCCGGTACTTGTCCCGCGTCATGGCCAACGCTTCGCACAAGGCGAGCGTCGCCAGGCCGTGGCTGTACATGTTGCCACCAGGGTCCCATAGGC
>CAIYOB010001357.1 GCA_903927685.1 uncultured Planctomycetaceae bacterium | reverse complement strand
TCGGCGATGGCATTCCGCACCGCTTCGACCTGCAATTCGTGCGCGCCGGCACCCAGGTCGTCCTGGGATCGATCCCGGTGGTCCTGGGCACGCCGATCCCGGGCGACGGCTACGAGTTTGAGGATCTGGCGGAGGGCGAAATCCAAGTCGACGACGATTTCGGATCTCGCCTGGTGGGTTCCCAGAACGAAGCTCCCGTGCTGGCAGCCATCGGAGCCCAGTCGGTACGGGCGTTGGAGACGCTGGCGTTTACGGCGTCCGCCACCGACCAGCCGGCCGATTCGCTCACCTTCAGCCTGGACGCCGGCTCGGCGGCGCTCGGTATGACCATCAACGGGGCGACCGGCGAGTTCCGTTGGAGTCCCACCACGGCCCAGTCGCCGGGCACCTATGCGGTGACGCTCACCGTCACCGATAGCGGCAGCCCGGCGCTGAACGACTGGGAGACATTCACGGTTGCCGTGCTGGGGCCGCGCTGGCGGAACCCGATCCAGCCCTGCGACGTCGGCGGCAACGGAGCGGTGTCGCCCCAGGACGTGCTGACCTTGATTAACGAGATCAACTCCCATGGGACGTTCGAGTTGGCGGTCGGTCCTCCGCCGGCCGTCGCTCCGCCGCCGTACCTCGATCCCAGCGGCGACGGCTGGCTGACCCCCGTCGATGTCTTGGTGGTGATCAACTACAT
This sequence comes from uncultured Planctomycetaceae bacterium, assembly GCA_903927685.1. The sequence continues at coordinate 1,159 of CAIYOB010001357.1, read as the reverse complement.
CAATAGTTCGCCGCCGGGCCCGATTCTGTCGGCGGCCGCGGGCGAAGGCGAAGGACCGCTCGTGGCGGACTCGTCGTGGGCCGAGGGACTTGCGACGCTGATCGCGGCCGCGGAATCGCCGGACAGTCCAACCCACTCGCGATTGCGGGACCTCGATCGCCTGGCTGCCGGCAGCCCGCCGTTCATCCGGAACATCGCCGTCGGGAGCCTCGCTCGCCTGCAACCCGGTGCGGAGTCGGGCCTGCTTCGTGCGTCAGCGACGCCGCCCCCGGTCGCTGACAGATTGACGCGTGCCACGCCGCGGACGTCCTGTGAGGCGGCATTCGCCGGAGACTGGATGACGACACAGGAGTTGGATGAAGCGATCTCGGCGCTGGCCACCGAATTGGCCGCCGCTGAAGTTCCAGTCGGCCGTCCGCCGGCCTAGCGCCGGCAAAGAGACAATTGTCGCATTCCGGCCAGGAAGAGATGGGCGTGTACGAGTACGAGTCCGGGGAGAGTGCCCTACTCGTACACGTACTCGTACACGCGAATCTCACGCATCCGAAGCAACCTGCGGCGATCGAAGATGCGTCAGTTATTCCTTCGCCGACCCCTAGCGGTTGCGGACGGGGCGGTCGTTCACCCGATCGTTGGGCGAAACCAGAAACCAATCGCTGCCCGAGCGGACCGAGAGGATATCACGAGCCAAGTCGTCGAACACCGTCTCTCCGTCCCGCAGTTTGTAGACGCCTCCGGATCCGATGCCTGCCGTAAGGTTGGCGACCCGCGTCGACCTGGGCTGCGATGACGTCCATTCCGCCAGGATCGCCAACAGGGCTTGGTCGCTGGTGTCGTAGGCCGTCTGTCCGCCGACCAGAATGTCGTCAGCGTCCGCCCCGCGGAGATTGTCCTGTCCTTCGCCGCCGATCAGAATGCTCCTGGCTGAACCTGCCGTGAGGCGATCGTTACCAGCGTCACCGACGAGGATCGTGAAGCCGGAGCCGCCGACGAGTTGGTCTTGGCCGTCGCCGCCACGGAGGATCGTCTGCCCTCGGCCGCCGCGGAGCGAGTCATCCCCTGCTCCGCCGTCCATCACCACGGGCACCGCCAGACGGCTGTCGATGACCGCAGCGTCGTTGCCGCCGTACAGCCGAATGTCGATCTGCCGCACCTCGGT
>CAIYOB010001356.1 GCA_903927685.1 uncultured Planctomycetaceae bacterium | reverse complement strand
GTCAGACGCACACTACGTTGCTGGACCGTATTCGCGACGGGGCCGACGCCGTGGCGTGGGAGGAGTTCTGCACCCGTTATTGGCGCGCCGTGTTCAATTTCGCGAAGTGCCGGGGCTGTTCCGAGCAGACGGCCGAGGAGGTGGTCCAGGAGGTGATGCTGACCGTCTTCCGAAACCGACAGGTGCTTCGCTACGATCCAACGAAAGGTCGGTTTCGAGATTGGCTGGGGGGCATCGCCAGAAACCTAGTCAACCAGCGGCGGGCAAGACCGTGGGAAAGTGTTCGCGCCTTGGGTGGCGGCCAGGATGCGGTTGAACTGGCCGAAGATCTTCACGGCCCGGTTGACGAGATTTGGCAGCAGGCGTTTGAGGAGTCCCTGTTGGCTACCCTGCTCGACCTCGTGCGGCAGGAAGTCGCGCCCGAGACCTATCAGGCATTCGAACTCGTCGCCCTGGAGGGCCTTCCCGCCGCGGACGCGGCGCGGCTGACCGGCCTGAGCCGCAACGCCGTGTACCTCGCGCGAAAACGTATCCTGGAGCGATTGCGGGAATTGGGCGAGTCCTACCGGAGCGAGGGTCAACTGCTGGATCGCATCAAGCGGGCTTTGGCCGCCGTCCCGTCCGCGCGCGTCGAGCAGTCCCTGGCGGATTGGGTGGGGAAGTCAGGGTCGGCCAGCCGGGAGGCAATCCCATGAGCGGAACTCGCGAGAAGGCCGAACCGGGCGTGTCGCCCGCCAGCCCGCCGCCGGTCATTCCTGACATGGAACTGCTGCGGCGGATCGGCCGAGGCGGCTTCGGCGAGGTATGGCTGGCCCGGAATTTGACCACCGGTGGCCTGCGTGCCGTGAAGGTCGTCCCCTTGCGGGGCGCCACTTCGGCTGATCCAGCCGGCCGGGAGATCGTTTCCCTCAGTCGCTTGGAGCAGACTGCCCGTGTCCGCGATCCCAACCTGGTGACCATTCATCATGTGGGGCAGACGGCCGAACACCTGTTCTACATCATGGATCCGGCCGACGACGTGTCCGGCGGGCCGGTTGCCTGCGGCGAAGCCTACAGACCGGCGACATTGGCGGCGCGGCTCGCCGCCGGCCCCCTGAGCAACGACGACTGCGTGCGGTGGACGAGCCAACTGCTGTCCGCATTGGCCTGCTTGCACCGGGAAGGGCTGGTCCATCGGGACGTGAAGCCGGCCAACTGCCTGTTCATCGGGGGCGAACTTAAACTGGCGGACTTTGGGCTGTTGGCCCAAGGCGATCGCAGCGTGTCGCGAGTCGGCACGTTGGCTTACATGCCGCCCGATGGGATCATGGATGCCCGCGCGGACGTTTACGCGGCCGGGCTCGTGATCTACGAAATGATCACCGGGTGTCCCTCGCATCGATTCCCGTCGATCCAGTCACGGGCCAGGGCGATCCTGGCAGACTCGCGGCTGACGGTTCTCAATCGGCTGACGATCAAGGCCTGCCAACTCGATCGCGAAGCGCGCTTTCCCGATGCCGTCGACATGCTGCTGGCCTTGCAGCCAGCCCGCCTGGAGCGAACGACGACCCGTCAGCCACCGACAGCGGGCACCCAGGTGAGGAGGGGCCGCAGGACGTTCCGGCGCGTCATCGCGGCCGTGTGTCTGGCCGCCGTTACGGTCGGTGGCTGGGCGGTCTGGGACGGGCACACCTCAGCCTTGCGGGTCGATGTCAATTTCATCACCGAGCCGTGGGATGCCGAGATCTGGCTGGACCGACGCCAACTGCGCCAGCCGGACGGGCGGCCCTGGCTGACGCCGTGCACGGTTCCGGGCTTGCCCCGCGGGTCGCATTCCGTCGTGCTCAAGCTTCAGGGCCAGGAAGACTTGGAATTGGGACGGATCGACTTTGGCAAGACCCGCGAGGTCGCGGCGGGTTGGACGCGAGTCAGCGAGGCTCCCGGGCGCAGGCACTGAACCGGAGATCGCCAGTTCTTCGCCATCGATGCGCAGGTGGCTGGGGTCGAACCAAAAGGAATGAATGGCGAACCCCGGGTACCTGGCGCTGGGGGCTCGCTGCACTCGACCCCAGGCACCCTGGGCCGCTGCCAATGGCGGTGGCCCGGCAGAACTCCACGGACCGTCCGGCCGCTCGCTCGGCGAGCGGCCGCCCGTCACGCCCCAGCCGCCCTCACGCCCCGGCTGGTGCCGCATGCCGGGGAGGCTGTAAGTACTTGAGCCATAGGATGATATCGTTTTTCCAGTGGGCGTCCATGTTGCCGCGGGCCAACTCCTGCAAGAACGCAAAGGCGCCGTGGTCGGGATTGACGTCGGCCTGTTCGGCCGAGTCAAACCGTTGCTGCGGCTCGACGGCGATCAGTCGCCGGCAGAACTCACCCAGCAGGCGGCTGCCGACAAACGGCGGCGGCAGGAGTTCCCGTACCCGGTGCGGCAAGCTGCGTTTCTCCGCCAACAACTGGTCGGTTGACAGCG
>CAIYOB010001355.1 GCA_903927685.1 uncultured Planctomycetaceae bacterium | reverse complement strand
GGGAACATCGGCGTTGGGCAAACGACGTTCGGGTCGTCGGCCACCAAGACGCTGGCCATGGGAAGCGGCACGGCACCAAGCAGCAGTCCGGCGGACGCGTTTCAGATGTATTCGGCGGACTTTGCGGCCGGAAACGCCTGCCCGCACTTCTTGACGGAGAACGGGACAGTCATCGTCCTGAATCAGGACTTGAAAACCACGGCTTCGCCGCAGTTTGCCGGCCTGGGAGTGAATTCTGCGGCTTCGGCCACGGTGCGACTGACCTTGGCCGGGGGGACGGTCACCGGGGGGAGCTTTGGCGTCGCTTCCATGTCCGCGCCGAATTGGGTGGTCGGCGTCGGCGCGACGGAGAGCCATTACGGGACGGGGATTACCGTCAGCGCGGGGCAATGCGACATCGCCGCGACCGGCGTGGACAATGGCTACCGGGCCGCGTTCCTGAATTACGCGCAGATCGACGACGCGGACTTTCAAGGCACGCTGACCAACCAGTACGGGATTCTGTCCTACACCGGGATCAACAGCGGATCGGGAACGATCACCTCCTGTTACGGGCTGTACCTGGGGCACTTCAACACCACGGGCACCATTGTGAACGCCTGGGGAGTTTACCAGCAGAGCGCGCTGTGCAGAAACTACTTCGCCGGCAACGTGGGACTCGGTCAAACGACGTTCGGGACAAACGCCACGAAGACACTGGCAGTTGGCAGCGGCGTAGCGCCGGCAAGCAGTCCGGCGGACGCGTTTCAGATATACTCGGCGGACTTCGCGGCCGGGAACGCCTGCCCCACGTTTCTGACCGAGAACGGGACGGTCATCGTCTTGAACCAGGACTTGAAGACCACGGCCAGTCCGGTCTTTGCCAGCCTGGGGGTCAACGTCTCCGCGATTACCCACAAGCTGTCGGTGAGCAACGGCGCGGCGCCGGGGGCCAGCGTGTCGAACGTCGGGGCGGCGTGCTTCAGCGGCGCGGGCGCGAACAACCGGGTGTTCTGGGCGGATGGCAATTCCACGCTCTCGATGAGCGTGAACAACACGACCAAGGTCGCGACGATGGAGACCTACGAGTATCCATCGACCGCCGACTCGATCCTGTTCGCCATCCAGGCCAACGGCGGGAACGTGGGACTCTGCGGGGCGCTGACGGTGGGCACGTCGGCGAAGAACAACCTGCAGCTCAAGAACGGCACCGCTCCCAGCGGCAGCTATCCGGCCGACTCGACGGCTGTTTACGCCAAGGACATTTCCGACGCCACGTCGCCCGACCACGGCAAGAGCGCGTTACACCTGACCACCGAGGCGGGAAGCGTCGTCAAGCTGTACCAGCAGGCGGCCGTTGCCGACACGTCCGGCGCGGCGTTGGCGGCGCTCGAGGCGGAAGTGAACAAGCTGAAGGCGATCCTCAGAAAAGCCGGCCTGATGGCCACGTAAGAGGAGAGAACGAGATGGCACGCATCGTAATCGAGTATCCGGACGAACTGACCCAGCTGACCATCGACGCGTTTTGGGAGTTGTACGGCGGTGGGGGCGAGGCCAGCGAGGAAGACAAGCGGGCGTTCTGCCACCGCACGATCCGGAAGCTAATCGCCGAGGAGGTCGGCAAGTACGTCAGCCAGCGAGAACTGGCGTCGGCGCGGGTCGCGGCCAAGCAGGCGGGAGACCAGATCGTCAGCCTGGCGGAAACGGCTGTCAAGATCACGGCGGAAGCGGCGGCGGGCTGATTACGGTGGACGCGGGGCGGCTATGGCAGGTTACATCCGGACATCCGGGGTCGGGTCGCAAGTCAGCGCGAGGCTGCGCCGGGCGGCCGCGGCCGTGTCGCGCCGCACGGCGCTGGCGGGCGCTCCATACCTGATCGACGGCGGCCTGGTCGTCCGGGCCAACGCGTTGTCGGTGTCCGGCGGCCGGTTCCAGAAGGACGGGATCTTCGTCGAGTACGCGATCAACAGCTCGCCCGTGTTCAGCGCCAGCATCGACAGCGGCGTGCATACGGTGTTCATCCTGGCCGATCCGGGCGCGCTGGGGCGGATCCTGGACGTGAGCTGGAACGACCTGGCGTCGCGGTACGAACTGGGCTTGTACAGCACATTCGTTGAAGCCTTGGCCTGCGGGACGGGCGAGTTCGACTACGTCACGATCAACGCTTCGAGCGGGCCGGGGATGGGCGTGCCGGGGTCCGGCCAGTGTGTCGCGTACGTGCAGACCAGCGGCGGGGTGGACTATCTGCGGGTCAAGTTCGCC
>CAIYOB010001354.1 GCA_903927685.1 uncultured Planctomycetaceae bacterium | reverse complement strand
TCGACAGCGACGAGAAGGCCAAGAAAGAGTTTGACAAACTGGTCGCCTCGAAGCTGAAAAAGGGCTATGCGGACAGCGGCGGCAGTGCCCCGACGGCAACGGCGGCCTCCCCGCCGGCGGCCAAGGCAACCGTCAAACCAACGCTCGAGGCGGCCGTCGCGGCGCCCACGGAGGCAGCCGTCGAGACGCCCGTCGAGGCGGCGACTGCGGCTCCCCCTTCACCGCCTCCGCCAACCCAACCGCCCCGGGACGACGTCGACCTGCGAGTGACTCGCGAGATCGACTTGGACCCCCAGGACTGGTTCCGGGCGGGCTTCCGCCCGCGGCTACGGCTGGCGCGAGGCCAGCCCGCCGCATTCGACCGGGACCGGTGCCTGAACCGGTTGGCCGCGCTCAAGACGACCACGTATGGCTGGGACGTCAAGTGGAGCGACCTGAAACTGCCGCCGGCGTTGGCGCCCGAGGAAGCCCACCTCTGGTTGCTCGCCACGACCAAACCGCGCGGCCGCGAGACGACGATGAAGGCGTTTGCCGACAGCATTGGCAAACTCAAGCTGGACGGGCAAGTTGACCGCGAGGCGGCCAGCAGGTTGCTCGGCCAAGTGGAGCGGGGCCTCGCCGGCGAAGCGACCCTGGCCCTGGCCAACCTGTTGTCGCCGGTGGACTTCCTGGAACTGATCCTGGCCAACCCCGCCTCGGCGAAGCCTCGCTGGAATGCGACTGAACAACTCAAGTCACTACTTAACGGCTTCGCCAAACATGTCGTTCCCTATCTGACGGACGACCAGCTCCAAACGCTGCGGGACAGGATCCGCAAGGACTGGGACCCGAGCCGAGAACCGCCGGCGGACTACGCGTGCTTCCCGGCCGAGTACTATGTGGCGGCCGCGCTGGGCATGCACGACGAAGTCTATCAGGTTACGTCCAGGTGGGCCGACGATCGCTATCAAAAGGACTCGTACCGCGATCACTACGAGTCGCCCCAGGACCTGGTGTTCGGCCTGGGCTCGGCCGCGATCGTCGAAAGCGAATGGCGGCGGCTGAAACTCAGGACGCGCACGCCCAACGATGTCCGCGCGCTCCTGGCCTGCACGGAATTTGCCGCGTTGGACTGCATTGCCGACGGCATCGTGGCGGAGACGAACAAGGAACAATGCGAAGCCCTGCTCAATGTCTTGGTCCTGGTGCGGGCCCCGGAGGCGGCCGAGCCCCTCCTGCAGTGCAAGCTGGCCGCCAAGACGCCGGCGATCGCCCGCGACTGGCTCGACAAGTACGTCGGCAACGCCGTCGCCGGACTGGTCGCGGTCGCGGGCGGCCGGGGAAAACTGGCGGACGCGGCCCTCGAATACCTGCGGGGCGTCAAACGCAAGGGCTATGCGGCGGTGATCGCCGAGCGGTTGAACGAGGCCGGCGATGCGGAAGCGACGACCCGGCTGCGGACCGAGGTCCTCGAACATGAAGAGAAAGTCTTTGCGCCCTGCGACGCCGACTCGACGCCCCCGTGGCTCGCCGCCCAACTCGAGTCCCTCGGGGCCCTCCGCCAAAAATCGCTGTCCGCCTGGGCGAGCCCGGCGATGCTGCCGCCCCTGGTGGTGGGCGAGCGGCGGCTGAACGACCAGCAAGTCGGCATCGTGCTGCAACTGCTCGCCGCGACGCCGGTCGCCGAGCGGCATCCCTTGCTGGCAGCCGTCCGGGAAAACCTCCCGGGCCCGTCCCGCGACGAATTCGCCTGGAAGCTGTTCCAGCATTGGCAGGAAGACGGCTTCCCCGCCAAAGACAAGTGGGCGATGGGAGCCGTCGGCCATCTGGGCGGCGACGGTTGCGTGCTGAAGCTCACGCCGCTGATTCGCGTCTGGCCGGGGGAGAGCCAACACGCCCGCGCTGTGTTCGGCCTGGAATGCCTGCGGGCCATCGGCAGCAGCATCGCCCTGATGCAATTGTCGGGGATCGCCCAGAAGCTCAAATTCAAAGGTCTGAAGACCAAGGCCCAGCAGTTCGTGGACGAGATCGCGAAGGAAAAGGGCCTGACCCGCGAGGAACTGGAAGATCGCGTCGTGCCGGACTGCGGCCTGGACGAAAGCGGACGCCGCCAATTCTCCTTCGGCCCCCGCTCGTTCGCGTTCGTCTTGGGCGGGGACTTGAAAGCGATGGTCCGCGACGAGAGCGGCAAGCTGCGGCCGAACCTGCCGGACCCCGGCGCCAAGGACGACGAGCAACTGGCGGCGGAAGCCGTCGCCGAATGGAAGTTGTTGAAGAAGCAGATCAAGGAGGTCGCGACCATCCAGGCGGGACGACTGGAGCAGGCGATGGTCACCGGCCGCCGCTGGAACGTGGAGGACTTCGAGACCCTGCTCGTGCGGCATCCGCTGATGACGCACCTGGTGCAAAAGCTGATTTGGGGCGGGTTCGACGCCCGGGGCCAGCGCGTCGTCACCTTCCGCGTCACCGAAGAACGCGATTTCGCCGACCCCGACGACAACGCGCTGCAACTCGACCAGGTCGCGGCTGTGGGGGTGGTTCATCCGCTGGAACTGAGCGACGCGGAACGCGCCCGCTGGGGCGAGGTGTTGAGCGACTACGAGATCGCCGCCCCGTTTCCCCAACTGGGCCGCGCGGTCTACGCGCTCGAGCCCGGCGAGGGCTCGGCCGAGGAACTGCCACGCTTTTGCGAACTGAAACTCTACGCGCCGACGCTGGTCTTCACCCTGGAAAAACTGGGCTGGATCCGCGGCGAGGCGATGGACGGGGGCTGTTTTGACGAACATTCCAAACAGTTCCCGGCCGCGGGCGTGACCGCCGTGGTCGGTTACGACGGCAACGTCAGCATGGGCTACATCGACGCGAACGAGATGCTGACGACCAAGTCAATCCACTTCTGTGCGGGAATGCGGGCCCCGTCGGGCTACGGCTGGGGCTCGAAAGCGAAACTCACCCTGGACAAGGTGTCCCCGATCGTGATCAGCGAAGTGATTGCCGACCTGCAGGTCATCAAGAGCAAGGCGAAATGAGATGGCGAAAAAGAAACCTCTAACCTCGCCCTCAGCCGGCGGCGGCGAGGACTCGCGGAACGGATCGGCGCTGCAGCGACCGGCGGCGGAAGTGCTGTACGCGGAAGAACTGGCCCGCCTCGAGGCGGCTTGTGCGGACGAGCCGCGTCCACCCGGCTGGC
>CAIYOB010001353.1 GCA_903927685.1 uncultured Planctomycetaceae bacterium | reverse complement strand
GTCGAGGGCTGGGCGGTGGATTCCCCTGCCGGCGGTTTGGGCTATAATGCCGAAGCAATCCGGGAGTCTGCGGATCGCCGCGAGGCGGAGGGAACGAGGGATCAGAGACAGGCCGATGGCGGAGATCTGCGCGCGACAGGTTGGTGTCGTCTTTCGGGGCGGGCAGGCCGCGCTGCGGGACGTCACGTTCCAGATCCGCTCGGGCGAGTTCGTTTCCTTCCTGGGACCATCCGGCTGTGGCAAGTCCACGCTGCTGCGGATCATTTCCGGCCTGCTGGTTCCAGGGACGGGCGAAATCCTGGTTGCGGGTCAGGCGCCGCAAGCGGCCGGCAAAAAGTCGCACCGGTCGGCGTACGTGTTCCAAGAGCCGAATCTATTGCCCTGGCGCAGCGTGCGGGACAATATCCGCCTGCCGCTGGAACTGGAACGGCTGCCCGCAGAACGCCAAACCCGGCTGGTGGACGACAGCCTGCGGCTGGTCGGGCTGACGCCCGGCGATGCGGACAAGCGACCCGCGATGCTCTCGGGCGGGATGAAGATGCGGGTCTCCCTGGCGCGAGCCCTCGTGACGGGGCCGAATCTGCTGTTGCTGGACGAACCCTTCGGCGCTCTCGACGACTTGCTGCGTCAACAGCTGAACGAAGAACTGCTGAGGCTCTGGCTCCAGCAGGGCTGGACCGCCGTGTTCGTCACGCACAACGTAGCCGAAGCGGTCTATCTGAGCGAGCGGATCCTGGTCCTGGGCCGCAGTCCCGGCTGGGTGGTGCACGATGTGGCGGTGCCGTTCGGCAGGAATCGTGCCGCGGACTTGCGCAGCGAGCCGGAGTTCGCCCGGCTGTGCGGGCAGGTCAGCCGGTGGTTACGGGAGGCCAGCCAATGAAGGCACGCGCCGAGCAGATGTTGCGGCGGAGCATCCCGCCCGTGTTGTTTTTGCTGCTGGTGCTCGCGTTGTGGGAAGCCGCGGTGCTGTGGTTTCAGACCCCAATCTACCTGCTGCCGGGCCCCTGGCGCGTGGTCCAGGCGGCGCTCGGCAACCCGGGCGATATCGTCCAGTCCACGGCGATCACGGCGGTCGCGGCGGGGTGCGGCTTCGCCGCCAGCGTACTGGCAGGCGTCGTCGTGGCCCTGGTATTCTCCCAGTCCCCGGCGATCCGCAGCAGCTGCTACCCCTACGCGATCTTCCTGCAGACCGTGCCGATCATCGCCATCGCCCCGCTGATCATCACCTGGTTCGGCTACGGGTTCCAGAGTGTCGTCATCATCGCGTTCGTGATCAGCCTGTTTCCCATCATCACCAACGCCACCACAGGCCTGGTTGCGATCGATCCCCTGCTGCTGGATTTGTTCCAACTGCACAACGCCACCCGCTGGCAGATCCTGTTCAAGTTGCGGTTGCCGAACTCGGTGCCGTACATCGTCACCGGGGCCAAGACGTCCAGCGGACTGTCCGTGGTCGGGGCGATCGTGGGCGAGTTCTTCGTCGGTGCGGGAACCGGGCGGTACGGCCTGGGGTTCCTGATTCGCCAGAAACTGGAATTGCTGCAGACGCCGGAGATGTTCGCCGCCGTGATTGCGTCCACGTTGCTGGGCGTGATTATTTTCGCCTCGGTCAGCCTGGCCGGCGCCACGGTGCTGGCTCGCTGGTACAATCCGGCCTCCGCTGCGAGGCAACCATGATGGAATCGAGCAAGCCGACACTTTCGCGGGCCGGGAAAGACCGGCAGTTCGCCCTGCTGGCCGCCGTCATGGTCGGCGTTGTCAGCGGCATCCTGCTCGGCTGTTCGCCCGGCACCGATGGCAACCCGGCCAAGCCGGGGCCCAGCGGCGACGGGGTGGGCTCCGAGCGGGTCGCCGTCGACCTGCTGTTGAACTGGTTCCCGGAAGCCGAACACGGCGGCTACTACGCGGCCCTGGCCCACGGATTCTATGAACAGGAGGGGCTGCAGGTCCGGATCCTGCCGGGCGGCCCCGGCGTGCCGGTCCTGTCGCAGGTGGCCAGCGGCCGCGCCGCGTTTGGCGTGTCGAGTGCCGATACGGTGCTGCTGGGCTGGGCACAACAAGCCTGCACCGTCGCGGTCCTGGCCCCCCTGCAAGTCAGCCCGCGCTGTATCATGGTCCATGAACAATCCGGGATCGGCAGTTTGGCCGAGTTGCAGAACGTCACGCTGGCCATGAACCCGTCGTCGACGTTTTCGCTGTACCTGCAAAAGAAGCTGCCCCTGCCGGGCGTGCGCCTCGTACCGTACTCCGGCAACGTGGCTCCGTTCGTGATCGATCGCCAACTGGCGCAGCAGGCCTTTACGTTCAGCGAACCGTTTGTGGCCCGCCAGCGCGGCTGCCGTCCGCGCTGCCTGCTGGTCTCCGACCTCGGCTTCAATCCATACACCAGCCTGCTGATCACCGGCCGCGAGACGTTGGACAAGCGTCCGGAAGTGGTCCGCAAGATGGTGGCGGCTTCGCTCCGCGGCTGGCGCCAGTACCTGCAGGATCCCGCCGCCGCCAACCGCCTGCTCCGCCAGCAGAACAACGCCGCCGAAGCCGAGTTGCTGACCTACGGGGCCCAGCAACTGCGCCCGCTGTGCGTCACGGACGAGGTGCCGTGGGAGCGATTGGGCCAGATGTCGCCCGACCGCTGGCAGACCCTGACGAACCAGTTGGTCGAAGTCGGCGCCCTCAAGCCCGGGACCGTCCGGCCGGAATCCGCCTGGACCGCTCAGTTCCTGGTTCAGGACGACGGGAGTGAAAACGGGAGATAGCGGTCCACCACGGCGAGCAGGTCGCGCCGCGCCACCGGTTTGGCCAGATAGCCGTCGCAGCCGGCCGCCAGACAACGCTCGCGGTCTCCCGACATCGCATGAGCGGTCAGTGCCACAATCGGCTTGGTCCATGCCAACTGGCGGAGTAATTCGGTGGCGGCCAAGCCGTTCATCTCAGGCATCTGGACATCCATCAGAATCAGATCGTAGGGCCGGCCTTGGGCCTGGGACACCAGAGCGAGCCGACAGGCCACATGGCCATTCTCTGCCACGTCCGTCTCGACACCAGCCCGCACCAACAGCAGTCGCAGAAACTCCCGAGTGTCCGGGGCGTCCTCGACCAGCAGAACCCGGCCGTGGCGAACGCCGCTCAGCGCCGGAGTCTCCAGGGCAGGCCGGTCTCCGGTCGCGGCTTCCGAGCTGGCCAATTCCGCCTGCTCCGCCGGATCGAGATCCAAGGTCAGCGTGAAGGTGCTTCCGCGGCCGGGCTCACTCTCGACGGTGATTCGCCCCTCGAGCATGGCCGCCAGTCGCTGGCAGATCACCAGTCCCAGGCCGCTCCCGCCGAAACGCCGGGTATGGGACGTGTCGCCCTGCGTAAAGGGCTGGAACAGTCGCGACAGCGTGGCCTGGTCAATGCCGATCCCGGTATCCACGACTGCGAAACGCAGTTGAGCTGGGGGGCCGACATCGCAGGACACAACGATTCGGACGCCGCCGGTGTCGGTGAACTTGAGGGCATTGCCGACCAGGTTCACCAGGATCTGCCGCAAGCGAACAGGATCGGTGTTGACCGTGGCGGGCAGCGGATAACGATACTCCACCGTCAGCGACAGCTGTCGCTCTGCGGCTCGCACCCGTAACAGGTCCAGCACCTCCTCGACGATCTGCCGCGGCACACAGTTCTGCCGCTCGGCCTCCAGGCCGCCGGCTTCGATCTTGGACAAGTCCAGAATGTCGTTGATCAATTGCAGCAGGGCCTGTCCATTGCGCTGAACGACCGTCAAGTAGTGTTGACGCTGGCCTTCCGGAAGATCACCTTGCTGAAGCAATTCACTGTAACCCAAGATCGACGTCATGGGGGTCCGGATTTCGTGGCTCATATTGGCCAGGAATTCGCTCTTGGCTCGATTGGCCGCCTCGGCGGCTTCCTTGGCGCGGCGCAGTTCCTGCTCTTCCTGTTTGCGCTGCGTAAGATCGAAATGGGTACCGACGATTCGCACCACGGGACCCCCGGGTTCCCGGCGGACGGGGAAGCCCCGCGAGAGGATATCCAGGTAATGGCCGAGCTTGTGCCGGAGGCGGAACTCGATCACATAGTCCGCTTCCCCCCGGCAAACCGCTTCGACCAACTGCAAGGCCCGCGCCTGATCGTCGGGGTGCAGGAGCCGGCTCCAGGCGCTGGCGTGGTGCTCGATCTCGGAATCGGCGTAGCCCAGCATCGCTTTCCAACGCGCGGAATAGAAGACTTCGTTCGTCTCCAGGTTCCAGTCCCAGACGCCGTCCTGGGTGGCCCGGACGGCCCAATCGAAGCGTTCCTGACTTTCTCGGAGGGCCCGTTCCGCCCGCCGGCGCTCGGTCACATCCCGCGCAAAAACGACCAGGCACGGCCGTCCCCGGTAGGCGATGCGATTGCTGATCAGGTCGGCATGCAGCACCGCGCCGTCCTTCCGCAACAACGGGATGTCCTCGCTCCGGGCGGTCCGGCCCTCGACGTGGGCCCGGAACTGCTCGACGAGTTGCGGCCAGATTTCCGGCTGGTGCACTTGAGCCACTGTCAACGTCGCGAATTCCTCCTCGGTATAGCCCAACATCCGACTCAGGGCCGGATTAACGCGGACAAAGCGCGTCGTCTCGATGTCCACGATGGCAACGCCGTCCAGCATCCCGTCATAGATCGTTTGCAACTCATCCTTGGTATTCGCCACCTCGACGGTCCGCTCCTGAACCCGTTGCTCCAACTGTTCGTTCAGGCGGCGGAGGTCCTCTTCCGCCCGCTTCCGGTCGGTGATGTTCCGCGCGATCCCGATCGTGCCGGTGACGCGGCCGGCGGAATCCGTCAGGGGGGCCTTGAAGGTCTCAAACGTCCGCAGCCGTCCTCGGACGTCGGACACGCGCTCCTCGTAGCATCGTGCCTGGCCCGTCGCCGCCAGGTGGCGTTCCTCTTCGCGAAATCGGACGGCCGTTTCCTCCGGAAACAGCTCGCCGTCCGATTGGCCGATCGCCTGTGCGGGCGACATGCCCGTGAACTCGCACCACGCTTTGTTCACCGCCACCATGCAGCCGTCCAGGTCCTTCATCCATGCCGGATCAGGAATATTGTCCAGGATCGAACGCAGTCCGTGCAGCGTCCGTTCCTGCGCCGCCGCCCGCTGTTCGCTGCCCGCCAAACGGCTTTCCAGCTCGCCGATCCGCTGCCGCAATTCGGCGACTTCGGCGTTCCGTTCATCCCGGGACCTGCCGTAGCTATTCATGGGATACCCGCCTTGTGATTGCTCCGTCTCCGATCGATTCGCAGTCCTTGGACTCCCCGCGAACACGGCGTCGGCGTTACGGCTGCGAGCGGTGAACGAGGAAGGCTCGTACGTTCTCCCGCTCGCTCGCCTCACTCTGCTTCCGTTTGTCTTGGTAGCGGCGAAACTTGTCCGCTTCGTCGTCCGTCCAGAGATTGGCCTCAGCATAGTCCCCGCAGTAAGGCACGAACAGGTCGATCCAGCAGGCAAGTTT
>CAIYOB010001352.1 GCA_903927685.1 uncultured Planctomycetaceae bacterium | reverse complement strand
ATCCGTCGAGGTCCGGTTTTATCCGGCGGACGAGGCCCTTTCGACGTTGGTGGCGAGCCTACCGATTTCGCTCAGCACCACCGCCAAACTCGATGGCACATTTGTCATCGACGGCGGCGATGGCAAGGGGATTCCGGTCGGAAAGTACAAAGTCGTCTTAACCAACCGGAATTCGATGGTCGACCGCACCAAACCCCAGGCAGGCGGCGCACAGGGCGATGCCTGGGGCGGCCGGTTTTCCCAGGAAAAGACGCCCTTCACGTTCGACATCCAGGACGCCCAAGAGGTCGTGTTGGACGTGAAGGCTTCCGAAGCCAAGTCGTAAGGCGCCCCCGGCGGGTGGGAGATGACTTGCGGGGTCGTCGTAACCCAACGCGTGCGCGAGGAAGCCCGTCGTAAGCCGACGCGTGAGCGAGGGTGGACGTGCGGATTTCCTCGCTGACGCGTCGGGTTGTGACGGGATCCGTCAGGCGCCCGACGCTGCAGCCTGGGCCGCAGTCTCCCCAGCCTGCAGCTTTTCAGCCACGTCGAGCGGTTCGCCCGTGGCGGTCTTGCCCACATCGTACAGCCCGAAGATCCGCAGCGAAGCCAGCATGTCGGCCGGATCGATCAGATCGCCCTCGACGTCGTCGAAGCGGTCTCCCAAGTGCGCCAAGAACAGGTCGACCTCGGCCTGCAATTCGTCGCCGACATGGCTTGTCCCGCGGATAAACGCGCCTTCGGCCTCGATGCCTTCCAGCACGGCCGTGTACCGCAGTTGATCACCGGCCACCGCCGGCCGATGAAACACCGCCTTGTTCACCTTGGCCAGCACCGTCCGCTCGCGGAATAGACGCTGGTCATTCGCCAGAATCCCGCCCGTCCAAGCCATTCCCTCGACGATCAACGAGCAGGGCAGCATCGGGAAGCCCGGGATGTACTCGCTCAGCGGCTCTTCGGTCAGGCTCACGTTCTTGATCGCGACCGATCGCTGGCCACGGACGAATTCCACGAACCGGTCGATCCACAGCCAACGCATGTCGAGTCCCGCATGCGGTGGAGGCTCAGGCGTTCCCGACATCACCCGCTCGAACTGCCCACGCAGCTTTCGCATCAGATAATCCCGAACACCAGCCCGCGCAGGATACCGGTCTGCGATCTCGAATGCTTCGATCACTAGCCGGGCGGTTGCGACCGTCTTGCCGTCCACCTCGCCACGGGTCATCAACGTGGTACAATTGCCGTCCTGCTTCTTAATCTCGGCCGTGACGACCAGGTCCTGGTCCGGCTTGACAAACCCACTGAACTTGACGTTGCGAGCTTCCTTCAAGACGACCGCTGAATGGGCAAAGTTCTCCGTTTTGCGGACGAGCCAGTAACCTGCCTGGTACATAGCTTCCAGCATCAGGACCCCAGGCATAATAGGGAACCTGGGGAAGTGATCGGCCAGGTAGCCCTCTTCCGCGTACAGGTGTTTGACGGCTTGCAGGTTCTGTCCCGGCTCGAGTTGCGTGATTCGGTCAAGTAGTCGAGATCGCATGACGAAAAACTCGGAGTGTTGGCTGCCCACCCCCGGGAACGAGTCGCGAGGGAACTTCCCAAAACGGCCGGTTGCTCGACCTCGAGTCAAGCAGGGCCCCGCGGCGGGACCATTCGCCGTGGGGGGCTATTATCGGCTACGGACGGGCTGGATGCAAGGGGTTGGTTGGGCCGCTGAGCGCACCCCAGCACCCAACCCGAGATTGACGCTTCTACTTAGAAGCGTTAACCTTACCGCAACGTACGGGCAAGCCGCCGTCGGTTCGCCGCGGCGCTGGATCCCAATCCGGCCTGCCGACTGTTCGGTACGTATCGTTGCGTCTCACACCGTCTAATTTCCGGAAAGCGAAATGAGTACAGAATTGACCAAGCCTGTGGCTGTGTTTCCTGACTTGGAAGGCAAGATCGTTCTTATCACGGGCGCAGGCCGAGGTATCGGAAGGGCCATCGCGGAAGAGTTTGCCCAGCAGAAAAGTCACCTGATGCTGGTGGATCTCGATCCTCGCGTCCAAGAAACTGCGGCCGAGATTGCATCCACTTACAACACCAAAGTGGACTTCCGCCTCTGCAACGTGACCGACTCGGCGCGTGTCAAGGAAGTGGTGGACGAAACGGTCGAGCCGTACGACAAACAACTGCATGTCCTGGTCAACAACGCCGGCATCACCCGTGACGGCTTGGCGATGAGAATGTCGGACGAGGACTGGAATGCAGTCATCTCAACCAATTTGACCGGAACGCATAATTTCTGCAAGGCCGCCATTCGCTATCTGAGGAAATCCAACGGGGCGGTCGTCAATATCAGTTCGATCAGCGGGCTGGTTGGCAACATCGGCCAGACCAACTACTGCGCCGCCAAGGGGGGCGTGATCGCCTATACCAAGGCGCTGGCTGCCGAGTATCCCGGGGTGCGTTGCACGGCAATCTGCCCAGGCTTCATTAAGACGGACATGACGGCCAGGATGCCTTCGGACGTGTTGAAGTTTGTCGTGGCCCGAACGAAGACCAAGCGGGCGGGCGAGCCCTGGGAGATCGGCCAAGCGGTCGTGCGGGCCGCGGCGGCTTATGGCACCAGCTATTCCCCCTGCTCCGTGGTTCTGGTTGCAGGCGGCATGGAATTGGGTGGGGGTTGATCCATGAGTTTCGCTGACGTCAGGCAGTCGTTGGTGCGGGACTTTGTCACCTGCGTCGAGACGCAGCAAGTCCCGCCACTCGCCGGCTACTTCTCCGAGCATGTCAAGAGCGGCTGCGAAGTCTCGCTGGACGACTATCGCCTGGTTGCCTTGACCCCGCCCGGGCTGCGGTACCTGGTCACGTCGTCCAATTGCGTGACGGACTGTATGTTCGAACTGCAGTCCAAGTACGCCCAATTCGTGCCGGACGATTGGGGCGGCCACATGGAAAAGGGCCGCCGGGACGTGGGTGTGGTCGGATTCAACATCCTGGAAGGCATCGTGTTGGACATCCAGGAACTCAATCCGACCGGAGCGCACCTGGATTGGGCGCAGCCCAAGCTGAACGCGCTGCAGTGGGAGCGATTGCTGATCCACGCGGTCGTCGATTTCGGCCGCTCCTGCGGGGCGAAGCAGATCTGGCTGCAACCCGCCCACGGCTGCCCCGTGGAGCCTGACGTGGCCGCCGATCCGGTGCGGCTGGCGACGGCCCGCGACGAACTGAAACAGCGTTACGACGACAACGCTACGGCGGCCGGCTTTGCCTACGACCCGAGTGTCGACCGGTTCGTCCTGAATCTTGACGGCTGAAGGCCGACGAGTCGCCTGCCGACGGGAATCTTGCGGCTGGTCGCTTAGCGACCAGCCGCAGGCGTCGGCACGCTGCCTGCGCGGTCGCCTGCGACTGGCCGCAAAACGGCCAGTCACTCATTCCCTGGATTCCAGGCGCACGGCGGACGGGTCTTCTGCGGCCCCTGACGCGAGCCGTTCCCCGTCGGCAAGGCGACCGGAAAGAAGCAACTTGCCCGCTTCTAAGAAAACGTCTTTTCTCGAACGATGCCAAGCCAGCAAAATCGGCTTCAGGCGGAAGAGTCCGGCACCTACCCCACCGCCCGCTGAGAAATAATTTTCAGTATGATGTACAAACGTTCTAGCGAGGGCTATAATCCGCGGCGTGGTGGTTCCCGAGATCTCCGGTTCCTGCCCAGGAAAGGACTGCGGTATGCAAGCGGCGCGCGAGGTATTGCGGCAGCGGTTTGGCTTCCAGGAGTTTCGGCCGGGTCAAGAGGCGGTGCTGGGGCACTTGCTGGCCGGCAAGTCGGCGGCGGCGGTGTTTCCCACCGGCAGCGGCAAATCGCTGTGTTATCAGTTGCCGGCCCTGCTGCTGCCGGGTTTGACGGTTGTCGTCTCGCCGCTGATCGCCTTGATGAAGGACCAACTGGATCGGCTCCAGCAATTGGGCATCGCGGCCGCGCGGATGGATTCGACGCTGGACGCCCAGCAGAGCGCCGACGTCATGCGTTCGCTCCGGGAGGGCCAGTTGCGGATGCTGTACGTCGCGCCCGAACGGTTCAACAACGAGCGGTTTCGCGAAGCGATCAAGCGGGTGCAGATTTCGCTGTTCGCCGTGGACGAGGCGCACTGCATTTCCGAGTGGGGGCATAACTTCCGGCCGGACTATCTGAAGTTGGCGCGGCTGGCCAACGAGTACCGTGCCGAGCGTGTGTTGGCCTTGACGGCCACGGCGACGCCCCAGGTGCTGGCCGACGTCTGCCGCGGCTTCAACATCCAGGCCGAATGTGCCGTGACGACCGGCTTTTACCGGCCGAACTTGACCCTGCTGACGACCCCGGTGACGCCCGGCAACCGGGACGCGGTGCTGCTGGAACGGCTGCGCAGTCGTCCGGCGGGGCCGACGATCGTGTACGTCACCTTGCAGCGGACGGCGGAGCAGGTCGCCGAACGGTTGGCCGGCGCGGGCTTTCCGGCCCGCGCCTATCACGCCGGGATGGACGACGCGGACCGGTCCGCGGTCCAGGACTGGTTCTTCGCCACCGACCGCGCGATCGTCGTGGCGACCATCGCCTTTGGGATGGGGATCGACAAGGCGAACATCCGGTACGTGTACCACTACAATCTGGCCAAGAGCCTGGAGAACTATTCGCAGGAAATCGGCCGCGCGGGGCGGGATGGCCAGCCGTCTTGCTGCGAGCTGTTCGCGTGTCCGGACGACTTGAACACGCTGGAGAATTTCGTCTATGGCGACACGCCCAGCCTGGCCGCGGTGCAGAGCCTGATGTCCGACCTGTTCGGCCAGGGCGAAGAGCTGGAGTTGTCGCTGTACGAATTGGCTCAACGCCACGACGTCCGCCCGCTGGTGCTGCGGACGCTGCTGACCTATCTGGACCTGGACGGCTATCTGCGGGAAGGTACGCCGTTCTATTCGCAGTACCGCTTCAAGCCGCTGGTCCCGTCGGCCGAGATCCTGGCGCGTTTCGCGGGGGAGCGGCGCGACTTTCTGCGAGCCCTGCTGGCCCAGGCTCAGAAAGCCAAGATCTGGTTCAGTATCGATCTGGACCAGGCGGCCCGGGCGACGGGATCGCCGCGGGAGCGGATCGTGCGGGCCTTGGACTACTTGGGGGAACAGCAGTTGCTGGAACTGCAGGCCGAAGGCGTGCGAAACCGTTTTCGGCGCCTCCGGCAGCCCGCCGATCCAAACCGCTTGGCCGCCGAACTGCACCAGCGGACGCTGGGCCGCGAAAAGCGGGAAATCGCCAGGCTGAACCAGGTAGTCGAGTGGGTGCGGCACGACGGCTGCCAGGTCTCGGAACTGGGTGGCTATTTCGGCGCGCCGTTGGCCAAGCCGTGCGGCCATTGCTCGTGGTGCCGCAATGGCCGCAAAGCGGTTTCGTTGCCGTCCCGGGCCGGTGCCCAGGTCGGCGAAGCCCAATGGCGCGAGGCGGTGCGGGTGCGGAACGAGAAGCCGGAGGCGTTGGCCGAGTCGCGGGCCTTTGCCCGCTTTCTGTGCGGCGTGACGTCGCCCAAGCTAGCGCGAGCCAAACTCGGGTCCCACCGCCTGTTCGGTGTCTTTTCCGACGTCCCGTTTGCGGACGTGCTGCAGCGAGTCGGTTGATCGGACCTGTAGGCCGGATTATCGGGGCCTCGCTAACGTTCCGAGCACTAGCCCCTGTAACAGACGCCCTTGGTTCGCTACCATAGACCCGATTCGAATTCGGGTCTTGGCCGATTCTCTCGAGACAAGGGGAAAATACCTTGAAGCAACATCGTGAACTTCAGGAGTGGGTGGAAGAGATGGCTCGCCTGTGCGAGCCCGACCAGATCGTCTGGATCGATGGGTCCGAGGAGGAGAAAGACCGCCTGACGCAGGAAGCGCTGGGGACGGGGGAGCTGATCCCGCTGGACCAGGAAAAGTACCCCGGCTGTGTCTACCACCGCACGGCCGTGAACGATGTTGCCCGCACCGAGGACCTGACGTTCATTTGCACGACGCTGGAGGAGGATGCCGGGCCGACCAACAACTGGATGTCGCCTGCCGAGGGCTATCGCCGGGCCGGCGAGATCTTCGCCGGTTCGATGCGCGGCCGGACGATGTACGTAATCCCCTTTTCGATGGGCCCCGTCGGTTCGCCGTTCAGCAAGATCGGCGTCGAATTGACGGACAGCATCTATGTCGTGCTGAACATGCGGATCATGACGCACGTCGGCAAGAAGGTCTTGAAGCAACTGGGAACGCGGGGCGAGTTCACGCGCTGCCTGCACGGCAAGGCCGACTTGGATATTAAACGCCGCTTGATCCTGCACTTTCCGGAAGACAACGCGATCTGGAGCGTGGGCTCGGGCTACGGCGGCAACGTGTTGCTGGGCAAGAAGTGCCTGGCGCTCCGGATCGCCAGCCACTTGGGCCGCAGCGAAGGCTGGCTGGCCGAGCACATGCTGATCATGGGTATCGAGGACCCGAATGGTCGCGTCGAGTACGTGGCGGCCGCGTTCCCCAGCGCCTGTGGCAAGACGAACCTGGCGATGCTCATTCCGCCGGAGGGGCTCAAGGTCAAGGGCTACCGGATCTGGACGGTGGGCGACGATATCTCCTGGATGAGGATCGACACTGACGGCCGGCTGTGGGCCATCAATCCCGAGACCGGTTTCTTCGGCGTCGCGCCGGGGACGAACTCGAAGACCAATCCGAACATGATCCGGACGATCCGGCAAAACACGGTTTTCACGAACGTGGTGTTGGGAAAGGACGGCACTGTCTGGTGGGAGGGGCTCGAGGGTGACCCGCCCGCAGACGCGCTGGATTGGCAGGGGCGTCCGTGGAAGCCGGGAATGAAGGATGACAAGGGCAACACGATCGTAGGCGCCCACCCCAACAGCCGCTTTACGGTTCCGCTGACGCAGTGCCCGTCGCACTCGTTCCGCACCGAGCACCATCACGGAGTACCAATCTCCGCCATTATCTTTGGCGGCCGCCGCGCTCACCTGGCGCCGTTGGTATACGAGTCGTTTGATTGGGACCACGGGGTGTTCATCGGCGCGACGATGGCCTCCGAGCGCACGGCGGCCCAGTTCGGCAAGCTGGGCGAGGTCCGCCGCGATCCGATGGCCATGCTGCCCTTCTGCGGCTATCACATGGGCGACTATTTCGAGCACTGGTTGAACATGGGCAAGCGGATGACGAATCCGCCCAAGATCTTCCATGTGAACTGGTTCCGCACCGACGAGAACGGCAAGTTCCTGTGGCCGGGGTACGGCGAGAACCTGCGGGTGATCGAGTGGATCCTGGATCGCTGCCGGGGTGAAGCGGATGCGGTCAAGACGCCCATCGGCTACGTCCCCACGCCGGACAGCCTGGACCTGACCGGGCTGGAGATCACGCGCGAGACTCTGAACCAGTTGTTTGCTGTCGACCGCAACGACTGGTACCAGGAAACGGATGGTGTCACCAGCTTTTTCCAACAGTTCGGCAAACGCTTGCCTAAGACGATGTGGGAACAACTGGACGGCTTGCGGTTGCGGTTGCGGGCGCCCCTGTCGTTGATGCAGCCGGGGACGGAGTTGCGGCCGGCGGCCCTCGAGTTGAACGAGGTCATCGAGCGGGAAAACACCCACGTGGCCAGCATGCTGTCCGAGTTCGGCAAGCGGCTGTACTTTCCCAAAGGCATCCTGGCGCAGAGTGCCGAGGCCAAGGAAAAGGCGAAACGCTACGACGCCACGATCGGTATTGCCCGCGAGAACAACAAGCCGATGTTCCTGCCCTCGGTCATGGAGCACTTTCCCTCGCTCGGCCCGGCCGACGCCCTGACCTACGCGCCCGCGGCAGGACGCGAGGACTTGCGGAAGCAGTGGCGCGACGAGTTGCTGCGGAAGAATCCCAGCCTGGCCAAGAAGAGCTTTTCCAAGCCGATCGTGACCTGCGGCGTGACGCATGCGATCAGCCTGATCGCCGACCTGTTCGTGGACAAGGGCGACATGGTCCTGATGCCGGACAAGTTCTGGGAGAACTACGAACTGCTGTTCGGCGTGCGCTACCAGGCCCAGTTGGCCATGT
>CAIYOB010001351.1 GCA_903927685.1 uncultured Planctomycetaceae bacterium | reverse complement strand
TCCACAGCACCACGGGAACTCTCTCGCCTGCATCGATTCTGCGGATCGGCGAAGACCCGCGGACGAAACTGCGCTGCTACGTCTATGCCGTTTACCCGCTGGAAAGCTACCACAAGCTGGGCGGGCGGCAGATACCCTAGATCGCAAACGGGTCATGGATATCAACACTGCCTGTCGGTCGGTTCCACGGAACAGGATTTCCATGAATACCCGCACCCCTGCGATCTTGGCACTGCTGTTCGTGTCTCTGCTCTCCGTTGCCCCGGGTCGGGCCAACGGCGCTTCGCCCGCCAGGCTTCCCGACAACCTGCCGCTCGACGCCGTGAAATGGACGGGTGGCTTCTGGCAGGACCGGCTGCAGCGGCTGCGGGTCATCCATCTGCCCGGCGTCCTGGACGGCTCGTTCATGTCCGTCGAGAACGGTTCCACTTTCCTGAACCTGCTCCGGGCCGCGAAACGGGAACCCGGGGGCGCCCAGGGCAGCACGTGGAGCGACGGCGACTGCTACCTCGTGCTGGATACCGTGGCGCGGTTGCAAGCGTACCAACCGGATGCGTACCTGAAATCCAAGCTCGACAGCTGGCTGTCGATCATCGCGCAGATTCAGCTCGAGGACGGATTGGTGGACAGTTGGACCGTCCTCGGCGAGTTTGATGCCACGTACGGCAAGCCTTGGCGGTGGCAGATCAAGAAGGGCGACGGGGACGGATTCCGCGGCGCCTGGCACTACAACACGGGCTCGCTGTACGCGTTCGCGACCAGTCTCCAGCGTGCGACCGGGGACGGCCGCGGACTGGCCATCGCGGACCGGGCGGTCCGCGGTTTCCTGCGGCGCAGCAACACCGTGGGCGGGCCGATGCAATGGGCCGTTCCCGATCTCTACGCCCGCTCGGGCGACGCCGGCCTGCTCGAATCGCTCCGCCGCGCGTCGGGCCAGAACTCGATCTTGGGTCCCCCCGTGCGCGACGCGGAAGAGATTTTCGGCCACAACACGCAGGCGGCGCATACGCTGCTCCGCGAGACCGCGCTGTGCGGCCTGACCGGCGATGCGGATCTATTGAAGGCCCTGCGGCGTTTGGCCGCAAATCAGCTGACGAGAAAGACCTTCATCACCGGCGCCGTCGCTCCCATTCACCGGGGACGCCGGCCGGAGCAGGTCGTCGGCGGCAAGACTTACCCCGCAGCGGACTACAATGAAGCGGTGGGGCCGGCCTACGAGTTGCCGAGCGACAGCGCCTACTGCGAAAGCTGTGGCCAGTGCCTGTTTACGGAATGGTATTACCGCCTGTTCCGCCTGACCGGCGAAGCGGTCTACATGGATGCCGTGGAACGTGCGCTCTACAACACCGTGCCAGGCTGTGTCGATCTGGAACATCCGAATTTCTTCTACTGCAATCCGCAGGAACAACTGCCCGGCTCGCAGCGCAGCCACACCAACGGTCCGGAATCCAAGTGGGAAGCTCACTACACCTGGCGGCGTCAATTCACCAAGAAGGCTGCGTGTTGTCCGCCCAAGGTGATGCGGGCACTCGCGATGTCCGTCGAACTGGCTTACAACGTCAACGACGAAGGCCTGTGGGTGAACCTGTACGGCGACAACCAGATTCGAGTCGCACTGCCCGCGGGAGGGTCGTTGGAATGCCGGCAGACCAGCGTCTATCCCTGGGACGGCAAGGTGCGGCTCGAACTGCAGCAGGTCGAGTCCGCCAGGCCGTTCCGCATCTTCCTCCGGATTCCCGGCTGGGTGACTGGCCCGGTTCGCATCACGGTCAACGGCCAGGCGGTTTCGGATTCGCCGACGGGAGGTGTCTACCATGCCCTGGAGCGCAGTTGGCAGACCGGCGACGAGGTCGAGTTGGAAATGCCGATGCCGGTGCGGTTCATGGCGGCGCATCCCGCCGTCGCGGACGCCCGCGGCAAAGTCGCGGTGATGCGTGGGCCGGTGGTGTATTGCCTCGAGGGCGACGATGTACCGGCGGACATCGCGCTGGAGCAGATCCGCGTTCCCGTCGGAGCGGAACTGACGCCTGCGTTTACACCGGAACTGGGCGGCGTGGTCAAACTGACCGGAACGCTGGTATCTACGACAAGCGGGCCGGCGACGGACGAGAAGCTGATCCACGATGCCGCCGAGGCAGACATCTACCGCGACGCGCGCTTTGCCAAGGCCACGCCAGACCTACCCCAGGGCGTCCGCCGGGTCAGCGTCAGCATGATTCCCTACTACGCTCGTCTGAATCGAAAGAGCGATTACTTTCGCATCTGGCTGCCGGTCTACTGAGGACGGAGGACGGGCGTTGACGATCGCGAGAGCCTCGACCGTGCACCATTTCGCCCCTGCCGGCGAATGTCAGACTGCATTGGAAGCACCGGGTGGGTGCCTGGGGTCGAGTGCAGCGAGCCTCCAGCAAGGCAGTTGAAGCGAGATGCTGAAAACGGCTCTCATCGCCGCTCGAGGCGACCTCTGGACGATGCTCCGGGGTTGGCAGATCGCACCCGGGCGGCTTTGGGGTGCGCCAGCAAATCCGCCTTGCCCCCGATGTCAGGACGCAAAGGATCCCGATCCCGCGGATCGTCTCCGCGTGGTCAGGCAGTGCCGGACAACGTACTGGTGGAAAGTCACGGCCGCAACTCCTGCAGATATCGCGTGACGCCGGACGTGAAATCGGCCTCGGCTTGCTCGGTGAACAGCGACACGTTGGGTTCGTAGCCGGCTTCGGCAAAGGCGGCCTTGGTCGTCAAGTACAACAGCGATCCGTTCGTCAGGCCGAAGTAAAAGGAGTTCTTGAACGGCGAGGCGGTTCGGACGTCTAACGCGATCTCGCTGAACAATTCCAGCGGCGCGGCCCAGATGACGGTGGCGCGGTTGATGGTCAGGCTGTAGACCGGGATGCGCACCAGGGCGACGCCAGCCGGCGACACGGACGCGTATTCGGGCAGGTCGTCGGGCCACCCCAGTCCGGCCTTCCGCGGCGTTTCGATCACGGTTTTCCCGAGGGACAACTCGACGGTCGAGATCGTATCCCCAAGGGCCGCGTTCGCCGCGACGATCCGTTCGCCCAGTAGCGGATCGTACTCCTGCAGACGCGCGTCATTGATGTTCGAGCCGACGCTGTGCAGCGGCGCCACGTTGCCTTCGGCGCCGTTGATGAACAGCAGGGGCGCCCCCAGCTTGCGTTCGACATACTCAGCGGCGAATCCCGGAACGTCGCCGCTGATCTGCTTGTTGCCCCCGCCCAGGGCCGTGCCGTGGACGGCGTAGTTGGCAATCAGGCCAAGCAGCGTGCCGTCGGGCCGTTCCAGTCGCAGCAGGCCGATCTGGCGGTCGGCTGGCCCGTCCGGATTGACTCCCAGGACGGTCCGCCCATCCGGCTTTCGCTCACGGCGGTTCACGTTCGCGTGCGCCGTGCCGCAGCCGACGCCCAGCCGCGCAGGTTCCAGTCGCGTTTGCGCCTCGCGGATGCCGCTGACCAGGAGGTCCGTCACACGCGCCCAATAAGCTGCGTCGTGCTCGATGGAGAATCGGTCGCCCAGCGTGCCGACGAACAGCCGCCCCAGGGACTGCGGTCCCACGTGAGGCGCTGAATGCGTGTGAGTGGTCGACCACCAGATCTGCTCCGGCCGGATGCCCGTCTCGCGTTGCAGCCGCTGGCAGAAGGCGTGGTAATAGGATGGATCCACCGTGCAGATGTCCGTCGACACGAGGAAGAACGTCGTCGTGCCGTCGTCCAGGGCGGCGAGGCGATGATACAGCCGATCGTGCACGCCTTCCGACTGGCGCGGACCATAGCCGTGCAGCCATTGCGGCGTGTCCGGCGTAATCTCCACCTTGACGCACGCGGCGCGGAACTGGCCTGATGCCCCGGGCTCGGCGGCTGGCGCTGGCTGATAGGAAACAAAAATGGCGGCGGCGAGTAGACCAGCGGCAAGGTCAAGCCAGGTTCTCGTTGTCCGCAGCATGGTTGGCTCCTTGTGCAGGGCCGGTTCGCACCGGCGATTCCAATGATG
>CAIYOB010001350.1 GCA_903927685.1 uncultured Planctomycetaceae bacterium | reverse complement strand
CCCAGCATCGCCTGGAACGACTCCTGGGTCACTTCGCAGACGTCCATGTAGAATGAGCGGACGCGCACCGTATGTTCCGGTTGCTCGTCGTCCTCGCCTTGCTCGTCGCCCATGCGGAACTCGCCCGCGGGGAGGAGCACCATTTCGACCCCGCTCTTGGTGCGGACCGTTGCGGGCGCAGACGCCGATGGGCTCGGTGCGACAGGCTGGCGGGACGGGGATTGGGCGGATTCGGGCTGCGGCGCCCGCTGGCACCCGGCGACCATCAACCCCAGCAGCAGCACCTGCACCAGCATCAGCATCAGCAGCGCCGGTCGAATCGACATGCGGGTCTCCTTCCGATCGTGAGAGTCAATGCCGGGCCCCCTCGTGTCCGGCAGGATTGCGGAGCACCAGTTGGCTGCGGTGGCGGATTTCGCGGGCGATTTCCGCCGCGCGAGGGTCCTCCGCCAGCAACAGGCCCGCCCGCTGGCGAATCGCCTTGACCACCATGCGGCACTCGCCCACCAGTTCATCCTGGTTTCCGCCGACGTCGACGATGGCATGGGTAATCGCATTGCACCGCTGCAGGGCGTCGTCTCCATCGTAATCGAGCAGCGTGCGGCGGAACTCGTCCGTCAAGTCGACCACGAATTCAGGCGTCTTGATGCTGGCGTTGCGTGCCTGGACGTGCTCGTCAATCTGGCGTGTCAGCGTTTCCAGCTGGGCGATCAACTCGGCCAGCTCGGGCTGGGCCTTCTTCCTGTCTTCGAGATACGTCAACAGGTCATGCCCGAACGTCACGTAGTCGCCAATCCGGCCGCGGATGTGTCGAATAAACACGACGACTTCCTGCAGGATCTGTTCGATCTCGTCGCGTTTCTGCTTCTGTTCGCGGCGGCCATAAATCGCGGCCAGCGAGTCGCGCGTCGCGCAGGTGGCTCGCCCTTTGTACTGCGAGCCCTGGCCTTCCACGTCCAGGATGTACTCGCACGGCCCTACGCCCAGCGTCGCACGCACAACGTCCACCACCGTGAATTGATCGAGCGGCGTCGCCCGGACGCGGTTGATTGGATAGATCAGCGCCGGGCCTTCGAAGCGGGTGCCGCGGCTCAGCGGCTGGAGATAGCCCCGTCCCGCAGTGTCCAGCCAGCAGGGATACGGAAACGACCCGAGCACCGTGGTCCAGCGGCGGCGGTCGCTGGGAATGGTGCTCGGTTCGTTCGCCCAGCCGTATTTCTCGAACTGTCCGTCACCGCGTTGGGTAATCATCTCCCAACTGTCGGTCAGCTGGTCGGGCCGGCTCCAGTCGACTCGCCATTGCGCCGAGAAGGGCGCACTCCAGTCCAGGGGCACGATCCGCTTGGCTTCATCCTTGGCGACATCCCGCTCGTACCACACGCCGTGGGCTTCGAGCAACGCCACATAGATGAGGCCTTCCTTGCCGAAGGCCAGCGAACTGCGGGTCACGAGCCGCCGGTCCGGTTCGGCTCGCGGCCCGGCCAGCTCAATGCGGGCGTCCTCGTCCCGCGAGCTGGTCACGCTCATGACGATTGAATCGCCTCCGGGCAGCAGACGGAGCAGAAAGTTTTCGCTGGGCAACTCGGCGGTATCGACGGGCAGCGCGGCTGCATCCACGACGATGTCGTCGGCGAAAAAGTCCGGCAGGACAACGAACCGGCAGGGGGCCTCGACGCTCAAGGCCGCTGCGGGCGGCGCGCCGGACGGCTCGATCCGGACGAACAACTGCCCGATCCCCAGCGCAAAACGCAGGCCGGACGTCTGCCCGTTCGCTGACCGGAAGCCGGCCGCCACGCTGACTTCACCGGGGCTGTTGTCTGCGATCGCCAGCGACGCCAGCGTCGTGCCGGGCGGGGCGTCCGCCGGAGTCAATACGGCGCGGAGTGCGGCCGGTTGTGCCGCGAGCGAGTAGAGTTCCGCCCCCGCTCCACCGCGGCGGAGCACCACGGCCAGGCGATCGTTGGCGATCACGGCGTCGCCTTGGAATTCGTGATCCGTGGTGTCCTCCGGTACCTGGATCCAGCCGGCGTGCTTGCCGACGGCCTCGCCGGACCAGGGTGCCGCCGAACGCACGCCCGTGTCGAACAGTTTCACCTCGGCCGCCAGCATCTCCTGCCGCGCCGCCTCGGCATACCCCGTGTACTCGCCTTCATACAGCCGGAACATGTCCAGCCGAAACTCGCAGTCCGGCTGGTTGCAGCTGACGTAAGCGAACCAGCCCTGCGGAAAGGCGGCCGGCACGCGGAACGTGACATGCAACTCGGTCCAGGCATCCGGGGTAACGGTGACCCGTTCGCTGGCCGCCGCCCTGTCGTACGGCCTGCCTCGCCGTTCAATCTCCAGCCGCAGCGTCACCGGTCCGGAGACACTCCTGGCCAGCACGGCAAAGGTGCACGTCGTGCCCGGGGCCGCCGCGTCCAGGGCCTGCCCGAATTGCACGCCCCACTGGTCCACGGTTCCGACGCTCAACAACGCGCTCTGCTGGCCGGCTCCCGCATCGCGGCTATCCACCGTAAAGCGGCCGGACGTCGTGCCGCCCAGATCCATGCGCCACAGTTCCCGGCCCAATTCAAAGCTCGCGTTGGCGAACAGATTTTGCGTCTTGGGGCCGTCCGGATGGCCCCCACCGTCGGCCGCTGTCGCTGGCTCGGCCAGCGCTGCCGCTGCGAGCAGGACGACAAGCCAATGTCTTGGAAGCGGCCGCGATGATGTGCCTGTATACATGGGGACTCCTGGGGCGGGGAGAAACTACTTGGCTTCGAGCAGCTGTCGAACACGGGTCTGGACCTCGCCGGCGAGCGCAGCCTGGGCGGGAGTGTCCTCGGCAAGCATGGCGGCCGATTGCTGCAGCCAGCGGCAGGCCATGCGGCATTGGGCCAGTGAACGATCTCCGCTGGCGCCGATCGCGCGGAGTTCCACGCCCAGCTGCTCGCACTGGGCCGTGCTGTTTTCGCGGTCGATCAAGCCGACGACTTGGTCGGCCAGCTGGCGAGTAAGTTGTGCGGGCGGGGGCGTCCGGCGGGAGAAGGCCGCGGCGTGTTGCGCGACGCCCGCCGCGATGGCCCGAAGCGGCGCCACCTGGGCGAGTCCCGGCGGGTCGAGGCGGCGCTGTCCGAGCACCGCGTCTACCTCTTGGGCGAACTTGCCGTACCGCTCGATCCTCGCCTGGGTGTGTCCGACGTGGACGACCATTTGGCCGAGCAGGTCTTGGATCTCGTCAGCCGCTTTCTTCTGCCGGTTACGGCCGAACTGCTTTTCCACCCAAGTCATGACGTTGTTCGGCGTGGGATTCGTCTCCGTCGCCAACCCCTCGGTCTGCAGGATGTACTCGCAGGGGCCGACGCCCAGCGTGTTTCTCAGGACATCGACCGGGCAGAACGTCGCCAGCGGCGTCTCGCGATTGCGGTCCAGGGCGTACACCAACAGCGACGAGCCCTCGGCCGGCGTCCATGTGCCGGACCAACGCACCACCGCACGGCCGGCCTCGAAGCAGCACGCGTGGCGAGCCGCAACCGCCTTCGCCACGGCCATGTCCTCGGGCGACGCCTCCGGATCGTCGAAGAACCAGGACTCGGCGGCGTCGTCGCCCTGCAGCAGGTCGGCACGCCACTTGGCCGCAAACGGCGGCTGCCAATCCAGCGTGATCGCGGTTCCGGCGTCGCCCGCCGTGCGAGTTCGCTCGTGCCACAACTGCTCACCCTCCAGGCAAGCCACCCAAACGCTCTTGCCCTGGACGGCCTGAATCTCCCAGCCCGCAAAGGCCGCCGCGGCCGACGACTTGGTCTGATCAGGTCCATTCCCCGGCAGCCCCGAACTCGCGGCAGCCGCCACCGCTTGTTGCTGGCCCGACTGCCACACGCACATCACCTGCGCACGGCCCTCGGCGGTGAGCCCGAGGCAGAAATTCTCCGCGGGCAGGCGCAGCCGGGGACGCGTCGCGGCGCGCGGTCCGAACACCATATCGTCGCCAAAGAAGTCGGGGACGACGATGTAGCGAGCGGGACAGTCCACCAGCAACCGATCGACACCGGCGCCCGGCCGGATCTCCGCGATCATCTGGCCGGCGGTCAGCCGGAACTGAACCACGCAGTTCCCGCCCGCGGGCGTCGGGTAGGTCGCGGCCAACATCACCGCACCGAGGTTATTCTCGATGACCCGCACCGTCGGCAGCGAGTTCGGCCTGCCGCCGGACGTTGCCAGCGGCACCAGCACCGCGCGCTGTCGGGGGCCGCCCTCCGCCACGCCGTACACCTCGGCGCCGGTACCGCCGCGGCGGATCGCGAGGACCAGGCGGTCGTTCAACACGACCGCGTCACCGCGGAACTGGTGAGTGAGGACGTCCTCGGGCACCAGCGTCCAGCCGGACCGGGACGCCAGCCGCGCCCCGTCCAGCGGCGTGGGCGACGGCGCGCCCGTATCGAACAGATACGTACTCGGCGTGCCCGGTTCATAGTCGGCCCCGAGCAGTTCGCCGCTCGGGAAGTCCATTGCCAGGGCAAGAATGAGAACGCCGAGCCCGCTTCGCAACGAAGTCATGTTGGCCATGCTGCTTTTCATCGTGATCTGCTAACGCCAATCCGGATTCATATCGGAGTTGCCTTCCGTCAGCCTGACGGGCGAGCCGCCCTTGGCGGGAATGATGTACAGCTCCCAGGGACCGCGTTCGGACGCCCCTTGGCAATAGACGATCGACTTGCCGTCGGGGCTGAACCGCCCGTACCGCTGCACGCCGCCGAAGTAGGTCACCGGGCGGTTCTTCGTGCCATCGGGCGCGACGGTCGCGATGTGCGTTTCGGTTTCATAGACGATGCGTGTGCCGTCGGGCGACCAATGCGGCTCGCACGCTCCCTGCTTGTCGTAGACCTTGACGGGTTCCCCGCCCGCCGGGTCCAACAGGAAAATGGCGTTGCCCGCGTCCCAACGGCTGGCGATGGCGATTCGCGTGCCGTCCGGACTCCAAGCCGGCCCGGAGCAATGCGGCCAATCACTGGGGCTGACCCGGCGTTCCTGGCCTGTCGCCAAGTCGCGCACGAGGATCTGTTCCTGGCGGCGAAAGGCGATCCGCTGGCCGTCCGGCGACCATTCGCCCTGGTCGCCGTCGCAGATCCGCTCGGCCGGTCCGCCGTCGAGCGACTGCTTCCACAGCGCGACCGCTCCGCCGCGGGTCGAACTAAACAGAATCGACTTGCCGTCCGGACTGAACACCGGATCGACATCCTGCTCGTCGGGCCCCGCCGTGGTCAGTTCGCGTAGGTCCGATCCGTCGGGCCGGACGCTCCAGATCCGCCACGGTCCGGACCGATCGCTGGAAAAGACGATCAATCCCTCGCTCGTATCTGCCGATGCAGCGCCCGCCGGTTCCACGGCCCAGCCGGCGGAAGCGCCCAGCCACAAGGCCCAGGCAAGCATCGAGGTCATTCTCGCGTTGTTCATAGCACCTCCTGTAACTGCAGCCGCCACGCAGGATCCAGGCTGCAAGATAACCCCCGCCGGCAACTCGGGCAACATACCATCCAGCGACATACCATCCAGCGACAAGGCCCCCGCCCCTTGCGTCCCGAACAAAGTGTCGCGACGATGAAATGCCAAGAACGCCGGATGGACGCAACTGGAGAATCGATCTTCCGATGGCACTGATTCATGTGGAACCGCTGGCTCGGCGCGCCTCGAAGGCGGACCTGCTGGCTTTTCTGGAAAGCGTCGGCGGTTTGGATCGCGGCCGCGTCGGGCGGATCGAACTGCAGGGAAGTCGGGCCGCGGTCGAGGTGCCCGACGGCTGGGAAGCGCGGCTGGTCCGAGCCCTGGACGGCCAGCCGTTGGGCCAGCGGCGGGTGCGGGTCTGGGCGGGAAATGCGCCGGCTGGCGGGCGCGGCGAGGAGGATCACTTCGAGCACTTGGCTCGCCTGCTGGAATTGGAGAGCGACGAGGAATCCCGCCGGGCGGCGGAGTCGGCGCGGCGATTCTCCGGCGCTGCCGCCGAGCGGACTGGAAACACGCTGGTCGACCTGGTGCTGGCCGACGAAGACACCGGCCTGGGCGGCCGGTACCTGATCCAATTGGTCAAACGTCGCCGTGCGCCGTTGCCCTGGACGCGGCTGGATGTCGGCAGCCCCGTCGTGCTGTCGGCGGAAGTCGCCCGCAGCACGCCTCCCGGCTGGCGCGGCGTGGTGTACCAGCGCGACGACGACTCGCTACGCGTGGCGCTGCCGGGCGTCGTGGACGAGTTGGCGGAGTACGAGTCGTTTCGCATGGACGTGTCCAGCGACGAGGTCGCCGTCCAGCGGCAGCAGCAGGCGTTGCGGCGCGTCCAATTGGCGGCGGGCGAGCGACTGGCCGCCCTGCGGGACGTGCTGCTGGGCGCGCGCGAACCGCAGTTCGGACGCGAGGAAACCGATCCGCCACTGGACGGAACGCTGAACGAGGTCCAGCAGGCGGCGATCCGCTTTGCGCTCTCGGCCCGGGATGTTGCGCTGCTGCACGGGCCGCCGGGGACCGGCAAGACCACCGCGGTCGTCGAACTGATCCGCCGCGCGATCCGCCGCGGCGACAAGGTGCTGGCGTGTGCCCCCAGCAACCTGGCCGTCGACAATTTGTTCGAGCGGCTGTGGGCCCACGGCGAGCGCGTCGTGCGACTGGGCCACCCGGCCCGCGTGCTGCCGGAACTGCGGGCGCGGACCCTGGACATGCTGGTGGACCAGCATCCCGATGTCCGACTGGCGCGGAAACTGGTCAAAGAAGCGATGGGCCTGTTCCGCCAGGCCGAGCGATTCACGCGCGCCAAGCCCGAGCCGGGGGCGCGCCGCCAGACGCGGCAGGAAGCCCGCGCGCTGCTGGACGACGCCCGGCGGCTGGAGCGGCAGGCGGTCGAGCACATCCTGGACACAGCCGACGTCCTGTGTGCGACCTTGACGGGCCTGGACAGCGAACTGCTGGGCCCGCGGCGGTTCGACCTGGCGGTGATCGACGAAGCGTGCCAGAGCGTCGAGCCGGGCTGCT
>CAIYOB010001349.1 GCA_903927685.1 uncultured Planctomycetaceae bacterium | reverse complement strand
GCTCGGCCAGCGACGTGGAAGTATCCGGAAACCTGGTGTTCCTCGCCGCCGGTTCCGGAGGGCTCCAAATCCTCGACGTCTCTGATCCGGCCGCGCCGACCCCGGTCGGGTCGTACGTCCTGCCCACCACCGTGAACGCCAACGACGTGGAACTCGTCGGGGACCTGGCGTATCTCGCGTATGGGACTGCAGGGCTGCTGATCATGGACGTCCATCAGCCCACGGCCCCCACGCCGATCGGTTCGGTTTCTTTGGGCGAGGTGCTGGCCGTGGACGTCGTCGGAACCCGGGCCTACGTCGCCCTGAACACGGCTGGCGTCGTGGTGCTGAACGCCGCCAACCCGCGAGCGCCGACGGTGCTTGGGGGCACGATCGTCTCGGGCGCAATGGCCACGGACGTCAAGGCGTCCGGAACGGTAGCCTATGTGGCCTACGGCAACGCGGGTCTCCAGGTGATCGACTTTGCCAATCCCCTCAGTCCCATCCGCTACGGAGTCGCCACCGCGGGGTTCGCCTACGACGTGGAACTGGTTGGGGACACGGCTTACGTGGCCGTCGGCAGCGGCGGCCTGCAGGTGTTCAATAACCTGAGCAACAACCCACCCTCGCTCGTCAAGACCTTTACCGCAACGGGGACGGCGTCTGACGTCGAACTGGCCGGTAATTACGCCTTCCTGAGCACGGACTGGGGCGGTCTGCAAGTGATCAACGTCTCGAACCCCGGCGGGTCGGCGGGGGCGGCCGAGTTCGACGTTCTGGGCGACGCCCGGGAGGTTGAGGTGGTCGGCAGTCTGGCGTATGTGGCCGCTGGGAATCGCGGCTTGCGAATCCTCGATCTCACGAATCCGCTGGCACCGGTCGTGCTCGGTACGTACCAGGACTCGGCCGGTGGCTACGCCTACGGATTGGACGTGGTCGGCACGACGGCCTACATCGCGTTCGGCAGCCGGGGGCTGCAGGCGATCAACGTTGCGACTCCGAGCAGTCCGGCGTGGAGCTACACGGTGGCGACGAGCAACGCCCAAGACGTCAAAGTGTCCGGGGGATTAGCCTTGGTCGCCAACGGGAGTGCGGGTCTGGCGGTTGTCGACCTGGCGACGCGGACGGTCCGCGGCTCGTACGACTACGACACGCTGGGGTTCGGCTACGATGTCGAATGGCTGCCGTCCGGCGCCGCCCTGCTGGCCGACGGCAACAACGGCGTGTTCGTGGTCAATCCGGGCGCGACGCCTCCGACGCTGATCCGGCGATACGACACGGCAACCGCGCGGGACATCGAGGTCGCGGGCACCCTGGCCTATGTGGCCGACGGTACGGCGGGACTCCTGGTCCTCGACATGTCCAATCCGGCAGTCGCGGTGGTCCCGCTGGGCGCGTACAACACGCCCGGCTCTGCGACCGGCGTGGAAATCCGCGGTTCGAAGGCATTTGTCGCCGACGGGGCCGGCGGCGTCCAGGTGATCGACATTGCCAATCCGGCGGCGCCGCGCTGGTTGGGAACCTACGCGACCAGCGGAAGCACCAGCGACGTCGCCTTCGCGGGCGGGGGCGCAGGGCCGCAGGTGGCGCTGCTCGCCGATTCTGACGGCGGCGTGCAGAGCGTGCAATGGTCGGACGACGCACCCGCCTGGACCGGCGCCCTGAATACGGCCGGCGCCTCCCACTCCGACGTGGAAGTTGCGGGAAGTCTGGCTGTCGTGGCGGACGGCGCCAACGGCGTGCGTCTGCTCGATGTGGCCGACCCGGCCTCGCCCAGGCTCTTGGGAGTGTTCACGACCGCGGGC
>CAIYOB010001348.1 GCA_903927685.1 uncultured Planctomycetaceae bacterium | reverse complement strand
GGTGCTGGAGCGCAGCTTCAAGATCCGTTTCAGCTTCGAGTTGCAGGTGACGAACGCACCCAGGCAGGAAAACGCCTTCGACAGCGAGCCGACCATCAGCACCTGATCGAGCCCGCCCAGGCTCATGTAGGCCGCCCCGCGGCCGCGCGGTCCGACCACCGCCGTGCCGTGCGCATCGTCGACGTACAAAACGCCGCCGTACCGCCGTGTCACCTCGTTGATCTGCTGCAGCGGCGGGATTTTGCCCGTCATGCTGTACACGCCGTCGACGGCGACGACCCGGTTCTTGGCCGTCGACTTCTCCAGGATCCGAGTCAGCGACTCCGCGCCCAGCGGGTGGACTTCCTCCAGGATCGCGCCGTCGGCTGCCGCAATCTTGGCTGCCTGGTGGATCGTGTCGTGCGACTGGCGGTCGACGACCAGCAAGTCGCCCTTGGTGGCAATCCCCGGGATCAAGCCCACATTGGCCAAGGTCACGCTGGGAAAGATCAGTGTGTCTTCCACGCCCAGCCAGCGGGCCAAACGGTATTCCGCTTCCTCGCACAGGCTGACGCTGCAGAAGGCCCGCGAAGCGCCGTTGTGCGTGCCCCAGCGGGCGGCGGCTTCGACCAGGGCCTGGCGGACCGCCGGGTGGCGGTCCAACCCCAGGAAGCTGTCGGACCCGAAATTGAACAGCTCGTGGTCGCCGATCCGCATCCGCCGCTGGTCATCCAGGTCGTCGACGTGCAGGTCCTTCAAGTGCACATCGGGCATGTTGTCCAGGAACAGCAGGGCCAACCGGACGACCCGGTCGCGGCCCAGGTGCGCCGTCAAACGCTGGACGGGCGTGGCGTCGGCCGGCTCGGCCGCACGCTTCCGTTCCCGGACGCGAGGCGGGGGTGTCGTGCTGTCGGTGGACGTTGTCGCTGGCTGGGAAACCACGTTCATCTCGGTGTGCATCTGGTCAACCTCTCCGCGGATTCTGCGGCTTGTCCCGGCGGCCCCAACTGCGGACCGAGCCGGAAGTTGCGATTATCGTTCCTGCAGCGGTAGGAAACAAGAGCTTGCACCCGGCTTGCGGCCAACGGCCTAACTCCGGATAACGTTAAGACCGTCTGGGGAAACTGTTTCGGCATCCATCGGCTTCGGGACCCCCCCATGGCCCAATCGCAACCTGCTCAAAGCAATCCGTCACCCGTCTCCTGGCAGACCGGCGTGATCTGGATGGGCTGCGGTTTCGGGGCTCTGTGGCGACTGCTGGCGGCGTACCGGTTCCGTTTGCCGTGGCGTTCCCTGCCCGCCTGCGCCTGCGACCTCAGCTGCGCCGTCTTCAACTCGACCTTGGGCGGCCTGCAGGATTTGCTGTGGGCTCGCGCCCTGAGCCGCGTCGACTTGCCCGACGATCCCCTGTTCGTGCTCGGCCACTGGCGGAGCGGGACGACCCTGCTGCACGAGCTGCTGGCCTTGGATCCGCGGCACCGCTGCCCGACGAACTACGAGTGCTTCGTGCCGAGGCATTTCCTGATCAGCCAACGCTGGCTCAAGCCATGCATCCGCTTCCTGCTGCCCAAGAACCGCATCGCCGACAGCATGCCGGTCGAGTGGGAGCTGCCGCAAGAGGACGAATTCGCGCTGCTGGCCTTGGGCGCGCTCAGTCCGTACCTGAACATCGCGTTTCCGAACGAGCCTCCGCAGTTCGGCGCGTACTATGCCTTGGACGGGCTGGGCCCCGGCGAGTTGGCCCGCTGGCAGGAGACGCTGACCCGCTTCCTCCGCCAGTTGCTTTGGAACCGGCCCGGCCGGCTGGTCTTGAAATCGCCTCCACACACGTTTCGCTTGGCGGTCCTGGAGCAGCTGTTTCCGCGGGCCCGCTATCTGCACATCGTGCGGGATCCGTACGCCGTCTTCGCCTCGACCGTCAAGTTGTGGAAGTCGTTGTTCGCCGCTCAGAGCTACCAGCAGCCGACCTACGCGGGCTTGGAGGACCGGGTCCTGGAGACGTTCTGCCGGATGTATGCCAGTTTCGAAGCCGCCCGCCCCGGGATCGATCCGCAGCGGATCTGCGACGTCCGTTACGAGGACCTGATCCGCGATCCGCGCGGGCAGATGCAGCAGATCTACGAGCGATTGGAGCTGGGCGACTTCGCGGCGGTCTCAGACGCCGTCGCAGCCTATTTCGGCCAGCGAGCCGATTACCGGCCCAGCCGTTATCAGTTGGCCCCGGAGCAACAGGCCGCCGTCACCCAGCGTTGGCTGCCGCTCATGCGGCCGTACGGTTACTAGCGTCACACGGGACACGGGAAATTCGACGGGGCAATGCGTCGTTGATTGCCTGCTCGGTTCAGCGCATGGCCGGCAGGGTCTTGAGCAGGCTGCCAAGCTCGCGAATCACGTCGCCGTGCGCTGGATCGGCGGCGACGTCGCGGGTCTCCTCGGGATCCACTTGGTGATCGTACAATTCGGCGGTGCCGTCGCTCCAGCGGGTGTACCGCCAGCGCTGGGTGCGCACCGACTGGCCGAATTGGCCCGCGCCGCGAGTCACCAGGGTAAAGGCGGCCGCCTTGCCCGGCCGCGAGGGATCTTCCAGCAGCGGGCGAAGGCTTTGGCCGGCCAGTTCGTGCGGCGCCGCCAATCCGCTGTAATCGGCCACGGTCGGATACAGGTCGACCAACTCGGCCAAGCCGTGGCAGACCTGGCCGCCACGCGCCCCCGGCGCCGCGATTACCAGCGGCACGCGGCAACTCCGCTCGAACAGCGTGTTCTTGTTCCACCAGCCGCGCTGGTTGTGATGGTAGCCGTTGTCGCCGGCAAAGATCACGACCGTGCGGTCCCACAATTGGAGGCGATCCAGGGTCGCGAGCACGCGGCCCACTTGGGCATCCATAAACGACACCCCGGCGTAGTAGGCGGTGAGGAATTCCATGCGGTCGGCGTCGGAAAAGGCGGCGAACGCCTTGGCAAACCCGCCACCCGGCATCGATAGCGGCGGCACGGACGTGATCCCGGCCGGGTCGCGGTATAGCTTCAGCGAGCCGGCCGGATACAGGTCGAAATACCGCTTGGGCACGAGGAACGGATCGTGCGGCCGATGAAATCCGGCCCCGATGATCCAGGGCTTGCCCGCCTCCGTCTGCCGTTCAATGGCCCGGATGACGTGCGCGGCGTTCTGGCCATCGGGTTGGTCGTCGTCGCTGCCTTCCATCCTGCCGGTCCGGCACCAAGCCAACTGGCCGCCGGTCAGATCGCGGATCTCGCCTTGGCGTCCGGCAGGTGCCGGTTGAAAAGCCGCCGCGTCGTCCCACGAGTTGCCGAGGTCCATCCACCGGGCCTGCTCCGCGGCATTGCCGCCGTGCAGATGAAAGATCTTGCCATAGGCCGCCGCATACCAGCCGTGCTGCCTCAATAATTGCGGCAGCGTGACCACGCCGGGCAGCTCCGTGCGGAACAGCGTGGTGTTGGCCACCACGCCAGTCTGCTCGGGCCGCAACCCGGTCAGGAACGAAGTCCGGCTGGGATTGCACACCGGATACTGCGCATAGGCTCGCTCGAATCGGACCCCGCGACCCGCCAGGCGGTCGATGTGCGGCGTCTTGACGGCCGAGTTCCCGTAACAGCCG
>CAIYOB010001347.1 GCA_903927685.1 uncultured Planctomycetaceae bacterium | reverse complement strand
GGCGTGCGCGCGTTGCAGGAACTGACGAAACTTCAGGTTCTGCGTTTGACTGGCACGAGAATCGAAGGACGCGGACTTGGCTCGCTACCGGCGAGTATTACAGTACTTGACCTCAGCCTATCCGAAGTCACAGACCGTGGTCTGGCCAACATCGCCAAACTGACATCTCTGGAAACACTGTGCCTGGGCGGGACGCGCGTAACGGATGAGGGACTTGACGACCTTGCCAGACTGACTTCGCTCCGCCATCTCTTCTTGTGGAGAACGGCGATCAGTGATGCCAGCATCGTCCGACTTCAGCGAGCCCTGCCGAGCTGCGAGATTCGACATGACTAGCTGATTGTCGCGTTTTGCCAGTAGGGCGTGCCGGGCTGTTGGAGGGAGTTTCGCTGGGCAGCTACCTGCTGCTGGTCGACGACACCGGCTGGCGATGACGCCAGGGCAAAGCCCGCATGAGCCAAGGACCGGTCTGGTCAGACGAGCACCAAACGGGATATTGAGGGTTCGGCGGGCCCCGCATCAAATCACGATTCGGCCCGGTTCGCGCAAGTGCCCGACGACATAAACGCCACCACCGGAGGCCCGTTTCTCGGTTGGTGCTTGGGCCGCGCCGGTAATCGCCGGCTGCCAAGTCATCGCAGACGTGGTACAAATGGAAGCCGGGGGCTGACGGCGGCTCGTCATGGTTGCTGCCAATTGCGAGGCCGCGGGGCAGAGCAGTCCCGCACGAAGGACGAAGGAACGAGGATGAGAAGCTGGAAGTTAATCCTCCGCTTGCTGGTGTGCCTGTCCTGTTTAGCCGCGCTGGAAATGCGGCACCGGCCGGCGGCTGCCGATGAGACGGCCTTCTTCCGAGAACACGTCGAGCCTTTGCTGAAGCGGCGGTGCTATGCCTGCCACTCGCATGCCGCCGAAACGATGGAAGGCGGCCTGACGCTGGACTGGCGCAGCGGCTGGCAGACCGGCGGCGGGCGCGGACCAGCGATCGTGCCCGGCGATCCGGAGGCCAGCTTGCTGATTCGCGCTGTTCGCCACACGGATCCCGATCTGGCCATGCCCGATGATCGCCTGCCGGACGCGGAGATCGAGGTCCTGACGCGTTGGGTACGCCAGGGCGCCCACGATCCCCGCACGGCGCGGCCGGAGTCCGCGGATGCGAACAGCGCGGCCGACTGGTGGTCCTTGCGGCCCCTGGAGAGGCCTGCGGTGCCGGCCAGCGATTCGCGCCATCCCATCGACGCGTTCCTGCGCGAGCGGCTCGTTCACGAGGGCTTGCGGCCGGCCCCGCCCGCCGATCGCAGGACACTGATTCGGCGGCTGACGGTCGATCTGCACGGGCTGCTGCCGACGCCGGAGGACACCGAAGCCTTCGTCCAGAATCCGGACTCGAACGCCTTTGCCGCGCTCGTGGACCGGTTGCTGGAATCGTCGCGCTACGGCGAACGCTGGGCTCGGCACTGGCTGGACACGATCCACTTTGCCGATAGCCACGGTTTTGAGCATGACGTCTTTCGTCCGCATACGTGGCGGTATCGCGACTATGTGATCGAGAGCTTCAATCGCGACACGCCCTGGGCGCAGTTCATTCGCCAGCAGCTGGCCGCCGACGTGTTCCATGCCGGCGATGCGGCCCTCACGCCCGCGCTGGGGTTCCTGGGCGCGGGCACTTTCGACCACAGCGCCGCGATCACGGCCCCGAAATCGTTCGAGAATCTCGATCGCGACGATCTGGTGACCCAGACGATGGCCGCGTTTGTCAGCACCACCGCCAACTGCGCCCGCTGTCACGCCCACAAGTTCGACCCGATCACGCAGGAGGACTACTATTCGCTGCAAGCCGTGTTTGCGGGGATCGGCAAAGGCGACATCGCTTACGACGCCAGCCCCGCGGTGGCGAGCCAGCGGTCGCGCTGGCAGACGCTGCAAGCGGCGTGCAAACTACGGCAGCAGGACGTCCTGCTGAGTGCCGAGAACCAGCAGCTGGTCCAGGCCTGGGAAAGCGCGCAGGGCGGCGCGGCCCGCTGGCAGTCCCTGGAAATCGAGTCGCTCGTCTCGGCAGACGGCGTCCAACTGCAGCGGTTGGACGACGGCTCGATCCTGTCCACGGGACCGCTGCCGGAGAAGGAGACGACCACCGTGACGGCGGTGGCGAGCCTGCCGCGCGTCACGGCCCTGCGGCTGGACGTCCTGCCGGACGATTCCCTGCCTGAGAAAGGCCCGGGGCGGGCGGTGAACGGGAACCTGCACCTGAACGAGTTCGAGGTGACGGTGCAGCGATCGGGCGGCGGCGAAGGCGAGCGTTTGAAGATCCGCCGCGCCACGGCGGACTTTGACCAGGAGGGCTGGACGATCCAGCAGGCGATCGACGGCAACGAGGCCACGGCGTGGGGCATTCATCCGCAGGAAGGCTTGCCGCACCACGCGGTCTTCGAGTTGGAAACGCCGCTGACGCCGGAACCGGGAATGCGGCTTCAGATCGTGATGCGGCAGATCCACGGCCGGAACCATCTCCTCGGCCGGTTCCGCTTGTCGGTCACCGACGCTCCGCCGGAGCAGACGGTGGTGTTGCCGGCCGACGCGGAAGCGATCCTGGCCGTTCCGGCGGAGCGACGTTCGCCCGAGCAGCGAGCGATCTTGTCAGCCGCCGTCCTCCAGCCACGGGCCGAGACCGAATTGCGGCAATTGCCGCCCCAAGAGAGAGTGTACGCCGCGGCCAGGGTGGCCGAGAACGAACGCGGCGTGGTGCGGATCGACTCGCCGCGGGAAATCCGCGTGCTCAAGCGGGGCGACCTCGAACAACCCGGGGACGTCGTTCGCCCGGGCGCGTTGTCCGCCGTCCGCGCCCTGCCGGCTCGCTTCGACTTGCCGGAGCCGCATCCCGAGGCGGCGCGCCGCGCGGCCTTGGCGGACTGGCTGGCATCGCCCGACAACCCGCTGACGTGGCGGAGTATCGCCAATCGCGTCTGGCACTACCATTTCGGCCGCGGCTTGTGCGATACGCCCAGCGACTTCGGACGAATGGGCGGCGTGCCCAGCCATCCGGAGTTGCTCGACTGGCTGGCCTGCGAGGTGCGCGACAGCGGCGGGTCGCTCAAGCACCTGCAGCGGCTGATCTGCACCAGTGAAACCTGGCAGCGGGCCTCGACGTGTTCGGCCGAAGCGGCGGCGCGCGATCCGGACAACCGCCTGCTGGCCCGCATGGCGCGCCAGCGGCTGGATGCGGACAGCTATCGGGACAGCGTGCTGCTGGCCAGCGGACGGCTGGACTCGGCGATGGGCGGTCCCGGCGTGGCGCACTTCTCCAGCGGTCCCGGGGCGCAATTGACGCCCATCCTGGATTACAGCAATTTCGCTTGGGACAGCCCCGGCGCAACTCGCCGCAGCATCTACCGCGTCGTCTGGCGAGGCATCCCCGATCCCCTGCTGGAATCGCTGGACTTTCCCGACCTGGGACTGCCGGCGCCGACCCGCGGGTTCACGGCCTCGCCGCTCCAGTCGCTGGCGCTGCTGAACAACCGCTTCGTCTTGCATCACGCCGAGCACATGGCTCGCCGAGCTGCGGCGGACGGTGCCCCGCTGGCCCAGCAAGTGCGGCGGGCGGTCGCCTGGGCCTGGCAACGCGAGCCGACCGCGGCCGAAGGCGAGCAGCTGACGGCCCTGGCCGAACGGCATGGGCTGGCGTGCGTCTGTCGATTGTTGTTGAACAGCAACGAGTTCCTGTTTGTGGATTAGCGATGTCCCAGCTTGCCCGCTTGTCTCGACGCGATTTTCTTCAGTCCGCCGGCGGCGGCTTCGGCGCCCTGGCGCTGACGCACTGGCTGGCGTCCGCATCTCCGGGGTCCGAGCCGCCACGGCCGGAGTTGAACGGCGGCCTGCACCATTCGGCCAAGGTGAAGCGGATCATCCAGCTGTTCATGAACGGCGGCGCCAGTCCCATGGACACGTTTGACTACAAGCCCGCACTGGCCCGCCTGCACGGGCAGATGCTGGGCCCCAAGGACAAGCCCGAAGGCTTCACCGCTCCAGCGGGCGCCGTGATGCAGAGTCCGTTCGAGTTCGCCCAGCATGGGGACACGGGCCGCTGGGTCAGTTCGGTGTTTCCCCACCAGGCGAAGATCGTCGACGGCCTGGCGTTCCTGATGGCGATGACGACCAAGACCAATGTCCACGGGCCGGCCAGTTACATGATGAACACCGGGTTCATGCTGCCCGGATTTCCCTGCTTGGGGGCCTGGGTTTCCTACGCCCTGGGCAGCCTGTCCGAGAACTTGCCGACGTTCGTCGTCCTGCCCGACCCGCGCGGCTTGCCGTACAACCAGAAAGGCAATTTCAGCGCCGGCTTCCTGCCGGCCCGGCACCAGGGAGTGCTCGTCGATGCCGCCGCCCAACCGCCGATCCCGGACCTGTTTGCGGACGGCAAGTACGCCTTCGCCACCGGCCAAGCGGACCGGGACACGCGAGCGCTGTTGCAGGAATTCAACTGGCGTCACGCCCAGCAGCGGCCGGAGGACTCGCGGCTGGAGGCC
The DNA here is from genome assembly GCA_903927685.1 of uncultured Planctomycetaceae bacterium. The sequence goes on along the minus strand of CAIYOB010001347.1, from coordinate 906 downwards.
CGCATCGCCGCTGGCGAACTGGCAGCGGGCATGCAATTGAGCGCCCCGGAGGCGTTCGATCTGTCGCAAGAAACCGCGGCCACCCGGGCGGCCTACGGATTGGACCAGCCCGAGACGCAGGACTTTGGCCGCCGCTGCCTGCTGGCCCGCCGACTGATTGAACGCGGAACGCGCTTTGTCCAGGTCTGGAGCGGCCCCCAGGGCGCCGTCAACAACTGGGACAATCACGCCAACATCCAGACCGAGTTGCCGCCGATCGCCACCAGCGTCGATCGGCCGACGGCGGCCTTGTACCACGACCTGCGAGCGCGCGGCCTGCTGCAGGACACGCTGCTGGTCTGGAGCACCGAATTCGGCCGCACGCCCTTTGCCCAAGGAAGCGTGGGCCGCGATCATAACCGCGGCAGCTTTGTGACTTGGCTGGCCGGGGCCGGCGTGAAGGCCGGCGTTTCGCACGGCTGCAGTGACGAGCTGGGCTACCAGGCGGTCGAAGGCAAGACTTACTGCTATGATCTGCATGCCACCATCTTGCACCTGATGGGCATCGACCACACCCGACTCACCTTCCGGACCGCCGGCGTCGACCGGCGCCTGACCGACGTGCACGGCCACGTGATCCAGGAGATTTTGCAGTGAGAAGCAGCGAGCTGATAGCGATGACGTTTTGTCTGTGGACGACATCAGCCCAGGCGGCGGTCCGCATCGCGGCGGTTTCCAGCGAGCCATATCCCGCGGCGGTGGCGGCGGAGGGCGGCCGCGGCATGGTCTACACGGCGGAGATGATGCTGGACGGTGACCTGGAGACCTTCGCCTGTCTGCTGGATGATTCGCGGACCGGCAGCGATCCGGACAGCCGGCCGCCCCGCGGTTCGCTGCCGGTCACGGGCGTGGTCGTTTTCGATTTGG
>CAIYOB010001346.1 GCA_903927685.1 uncultured Planctomycetaceae bacterium | reverse complement strand
GCTGCACTCGACCCCAGGCACCCCACATTTAGCCTGGACAACGCACTGGGCAGGCGTCCAATGGAGGGCATGGTGATGAGCTTCACGACTTGGGTGAAGAGTTTGTTTACCCATCGCGGAAAGGCGCTCGCGCTGTATCGCAGCGGGATGGCGAAAGCCAAACGTCAAGACTACGCGGGGGCGATCGTCGATTACGGTGCCGCGATCGAGTCGCCCCAGATCCCCAATGACGTCAAAGCGATGGCGATCTACAACCGCGCGCTGGCGTACTCGGCAATCGGGGAAGACGCCAAGGCGGCCGACGATCTAGCCGCCTTGCTGGAGATGCCGGGCCTGCCGGAGAACATCGCCACGGCGGCCCAACAACGGCGGGAGCGAGTCCGGCGGCGGAGCGAAAGCGCCGTCCGTCCTGCGGGAGTAAAGTCAGGACCGGCGGCGGACCGAACGGACGCACGCTGACGACCGCAGCCGGCGGCGGTGCAGCCAAGATCTTGGGATGCGAGAGCCAAGCGATGAAACTGGTGATCCTTGATGCTTACACGACGAATCCGGGCGACTTGAGTTGGGAGGGACTGCAGACCGCGGCCGATTGTGAGATCTATGACCGCAGTTCGCCGGAGCAGGTCGTGCCCCGCGCCGCCGCGGCAGATATGGTGCTGACGAACAAGACGATCCTGGACCGGGAGGTCCTCGCGGCGCTGCCCCAGCTGCGTTATATCGGCGTGCTGGCCACCGGCCACAATATTGTCGATATCCAGGCGGCTCGGCAGCGCGGCATCCCCGTCTGCAACGTACCCGAGTACGGTACGCCGAACGTGGCCCAAGCGACCTTCGCCTTGCTGCTGGAACTGACCAATCGCGTCGGTCACCATGCCCAGACCGTCCGCGACGGCCGCTGGTGCTCGTCGCCGGATTTCTGCTACTGGGATTACCCGCAGGTCGAGCTGTGCAGCCGGACTCTGGGGATCATCGGCCTGGGACGCATCGGCCAAGCCGTAGCCCGGATCGCCACGGCGTTTGGGATGCAGGTGCTGGCCTATGACCAGTTTCCGCCCACGACCGCCGCGGACGGGGTGCGTCTGGCCGACTTGGACACGGTCTTCCGCGACAGCGACGCTGTGACGCTGCATTGCCCGTTAACGGCTCACAACCGCGAACTGGTCAATGCGGCCCGCTTGGCAATCATGAAGCCGACCGCGTATCTCGTGAACACCGCCCGCGGCGGCCTGGTGAACGACGCGGACTTGGCCCAAGCCTTAAACGCCGGGCGTTTGGCCGGCGCGGGGTTGGATGTGCTGTCCGTCGAGCCGCCGGTACGAGACAACCCGCTGCTGACAGCTCCGAACTGCCTGGTCACGCCGCACATCGCCTGGGCCACCCAGGCGGCTCGTCGACGGCTGATTCAGACCACCGTCGACAACGTCCGCGCCTTTCTCGTCGGCCACCCGATCCACGTGGTGAACGGTTAGCATCCGCGCAGGAATAAGTTGGACAACTAACCGTAGGACGGATTGGTAATCCGTCCGGAAAAACAGGGACGGATTGCCAATCCGTCCTACACAAAATTGCGCAAGTTATTTCTGC
>CAIYOB010001345.1 GCA_903927685.1 uncultured Planctomycetaceae bacterium | reverse complement strand
CCCTGGACCGCCAGGTAGGTCCGCGTCAACGGCTGGGGCGGCGTCGTCGGGTCGTTGTCGTGGTCGCCCAATTTGGGCCGGTAGACATTCTGGTCGTCGACGGAGAATCCGTCGGCTCGCAGCGGGTTGCCCGACGCGTTCAAGCGAGGCAAGGGACGGCCGTTCGAGTCCGTCAACACCCGGCCTTGGGCGTCCGTTTCGTACACCGGCACCAGACCCGCCTCCAGCTTGGGCACATACCGGCCGAGCGCGAACTCGTCCGCGGCGTACGTGTTGCCGCGGCTATCGACATATCCGCCGCCAGGGGCGTTTCGGATCAGGGTCCTGGCCAGGAAGTTGGCCGTGTCGACGTACACATCGTAGTCCAGGCCATCGGCTGACTCGGTGTTGCCGGTCGGTACAAACCGGGTCGCGAAATCCGCAGAGGCCAGCAAGTTGCCGCGCTGGTCGTAGTAGCGGGTCGCGCCGTCGCTGCCACGCACGGCGTCGACAAGTGTCTCTTGATTGCCCTGCGAGCGATCCAGGAAGACCAGGTACTTGAACGTGTCGACCAGCCCGATTGTCGAACTGCCCAGCGAGCCGGTCCGCGTGCTGCCATCCTGGTCGTGGGCGATGAGCCGATCTCCCCGGCTCTCGAAAGCCGTGCCGCCGTCGACCGTGACGCGTCCTTGGATCCCGGCGAGGGCATACGTTGGATCGATCTTGTAGGAAAACGGCGGCGGATCGACCAGCACCGTGGGCGGCTGGCGCAGTTCGCGCAGCGGCGGCGGCTGGAACCCGACCTGGTACTCGAAATCGAGCGTGAACCAGTAGACGGTGGTGAACAGGTCCCGCCAGAACGAGATGAAGTCACGCTGCCACCAACGCTCGAAGTCGATCGTGGCCAGCGCGGCGTTGACGATCGCCGTCCGGTCGTCCACCTGGAAATAGCCGTTCGACCGTGCCAGGCGGTCGATTTCGGCATTCGCCTGCCGGCGCACGGCCCCGAGGATATCGTCATTGGTCAGGAACAGATCGTCGCGGTGGGTGAACGTGCCCCGGAAGTGCCGCGTCTCAAACTGGATGGGCTGCTCGACTTTGACCTCGATCGGCGGCGGGGTGTAGTTGAACGCCGGCGGATCGAACAGGATCACAGGGTGATCGCCGCCAAGGTGAATCGTGTCGTCGCCCGAGCCGCCGCGGACGATGATCTCCAGGCTCGGGTCCGAGCTGAGCACGTAGATCAGATCGTCGCCACCGGCCCCGTTGACTTCCAGCCGTTCGATTCGGGTGTAGTAGACCACGCGGCCTGCGCCCGCCACCGCGTCCTTGGTCACGACGAAGGTGTCGGCAATCGGCGTGCCGTTGACGACAATGGTGTCGATCCCATTACCGCCATTGATGAACACGGGGGCGTTTTGGATGTACTCGTAGCGGTTGTTGCCGGTGCCGCCGAACAGCGTGTTCAGGTTGGCGATCGCCCGGCCTTCGTCCGTCTCCTCGCGCAGCGTGATGAACGTGTTGATAATGAACGTGTCGTCGCCGTCGCCGCCGTGCAGGAACAGCTTGCCCCGGTTGTGGTTGACTTCCAGTTCGTCGTCACCGTCGCTGCCATAGACGACCGTGGTGGCCGAGACCCCGTTGGTCATGCGGGACGTGTCGGCGATGGGGACGCCGAACGGGAATTCGATAGTCCGGTTGTCCCGATCGGGGATCTGCGGCACCGTGCCGACGATCAAGCGGTCGTGGCCCAGTCCCAAGTTCACGATGGTCTGGATGACCGTGTCGTCCGAGTAGACCAAGTCATCGCCCCGCCAGGTGTT
>CAIYOB010001344.1 GCA_903927685.1 uncultured Planctomycetaceae bacterium | reverse complement strand
TCTTCCAGGAACTTCAGCGGCTCGTCCGACGGTGGTTTGAAGTCGTCGGGAAACCAGACAATCACGTCAAAGTTGTCCGCGCTGGGCGACAGATAGCTGCGGCTCTGGACCTTGGCCCCCGCCAACTCGCACATCCGGGCCAGCACCGACGTCCCGTTCACACTGGCCTCGCCGTCCGCCCCGCGGCGTCTCCCGTAGGTGCCCTCAATCTCCTGCTGGCCGCAGCCGGCCACCAGGACCGCCAGAACGGCCAGCAGGCGGGCGCGCGCCTCCCACCGCGACTCGGCGAACGGGCGGGCGTGAGCCCCCCGGCGCCTTGCCATGCCCGTCACCACGCCGACCGATCCGTTCGCCAGCCTCATGTCCCGGCCTCCGACAGCCGTTGGTGGAACTCGTCCAGCCGTTCCCAACAACGCTCGAACCCCGCCCGATCCAGCGGGTAATGGCCAAAGAACACCTCCTCAAAGACCAACATCGTCCGTTCCAGGATCCCGCGCAGGGCCGGCCGCGGCTGCAGTTCGCGGAGGTATTGCCGATTGGTCTTGCCGCGGGTCAGCCGGATGCACTGGCCGCGATCCAGACGGATCAACTGATAACTGAACAGGTAGATGATCGCTTGCGAGTATTCCCCCAACTCGTACAAACGGCGAGCCTCGGCCAGCAAATCGGATTGGGGCCGCCGCACGTCGAACGGCAAGCTCTCGATCAAGTCCGCTGGCGAGCGAGCCTCATCCTCGGCAGCGTCCTCGGCCTCCGGAGCCGAGTGATTTCGCAAGTACGTCTTGGCCAGGAAGTAGATCAACCAGGCCAGCAGGGCCGCCAAGCCCAGCCAGATCAAGCCTTCGATGATCGCCCACAGCCAACTCCAGTCGGCCCCGAACGAACTTCCGGGGCGGTCCGGCAGCCACAGCTCGGCTTCCCACCGAGACCGTCGATTCTCCGCCGTGTCCGCCGGCGGCTGGACGTCGATCCGCCGCAACGCGTCCCGTTCGGCATCGTACCAAGGAAACCGAGTCCGCCCCTGCAACGCCTGACGCCCCGTTTCGATCGCCGCATCCGGTCGGCTCAGATCCGCCGCCCGGACCAGCGGGACAACAGCCCCGAGCAACCACCAGGCGCAGACGCACCACGGCAACGCGTGCCGGAAGAGCTTTCGGATTGGCGTGGTGTCATTGGTCATTGGTCATTGGTCCGATCCCGAAGGCCGAACGGGACGAAAGGCAGGTTGATCTCCGAAGACACCGTGGAATCTAACTTGGGGAGTCTGGCGAAACAAGGGGATGGGAAACGCGATGGGAAACGCGATGGGAAACGCGGTGGGAAACGCGAGACTGGTCATCGAGTGGCCGCGTTCAGAAGTCGATCAACCGTTCTCGTCGGCGGCTGGTGTCGTCCAGCGGTGCTTGCGATGCCTGTTCCGGCGGCAGGGCGGCGGGGCGGGCATTCGTTTCGGCCCACGCCCGCAACCGGGCGATTTCCGCCTGACGCGCTCGCGACAGCGGAACGATCTGGCCCGCCGCGTGCACCAGGTGGTCCGTCGTCAGCAGCTTGCCCTCGGACGAAAACGCGGCGTACAGGCCGCTGATCACGACTTCCTCCAGCTCGGCCCCACTGAAACCATCGGTGGCGTCGACGATCGCGCGCAAATTGAAGTCCGAAGGCTGGCGTTGGCGCCGGGCCAGGTGGATCATCAGAATCTCCGCCCGTTCTCGCGGCGTGGGCAGATTGACGAAGAAGATCTCGTCGAAACGCCCTTTCCGGAGCAGCTCCGGCGGCAGACGCGTGATGTCGTTCGCCGTGGCCACGACGAAGACCGGCTGCGTCTTCTCCTCCATCCACGTCAGCAGGTTGCCGAACACTCGCGTCGCCACTCCGCCGTCGCCTCCGCCCCC